>CAVYRG010000002.1:0-335712 GCA_963770915.1 uncultured Acidobacteriaceae bacterium | reverse complement strand
GCTGGCCCACCCGTGCTTTTGATCTTTCTCGACTTTAGTTTAACCGAGGTTGCCCCACCCTTGCGGTTTTCAAGGGTGGGGATCGACGTCGCCGACCCGGCCAAGCCTTGCCGCTCGGCCCGCATCATCTCCCTCCGCCGCGATTCGTTCATCACTGGACACCCCTCGCCGTAAGCGTGGCAACGAGAACCGCTCCACTTCCATGGCTCCGGCTCCAACACCAACTCTCGCGCGACCGCCGCTTTTGCCTCTGGCTACCCATTTGCACCATTCTCAGTGCAACCCGCCAAATCTTGTCAAGCCCCCTGGCGCCCGCAAAATCGTCTAACTGCCTCAATCCATTCGGAAAATAAAGTTGGAAACCATGTCTCATTTTCCCCCTCCAATTTGCTACGCTGGAACTAGGATCAAAACAACAGGCGCCGCCCCAAAAGGCTGCGCCTATTTTTTGCCGCGACCTCGGAACAACATCGCCGCCGCGCGGGACGATCCTCATAAAGGGGTCCATCCGCAAGGCTTGATACAGGGCTTGATGCACACTGCCAGCCTGCGGGTCTTATTCGATCATGGGATACGACTTTCGGGAGGAAGAAGTAGGCTCGACCACCAGAAACAGCGAAACCGGCCAAGTCCGCGACACCAAACATTGGGGAGAATTAGGAGAACTGGCATTCATCATGAAAACTGCATCGCTCGGAATTACCGCTTCCAAACCTTTCGGCGACCGGCGCCCTTACGATTTTCTGGTCGAGCACGGCCAGCGCCTCTCCCGCGTACAGGTGAAATCCGTCTTCACCCGGCAACCGGGACGCTACGGATATTCCATCTGCGTCTCCCAACATGGCTACCACAAGAAACGGGCGACCTACACCGCCGCGCAGATTGATTTCATCGCCGCCTACGTCGCCCCGCACGACGCCTGGTATGTGATTCCTCTGGATGCCCTTTGCGGCCGCCAATTCGTCCGCCTGTATCCCGCCGGCAAGAAACGCTCCCACGCCGGCCTGTTCGAAAAGTACCGCGAAGCTTGGCATTTGCTCAAGGACCCTGGCGTGGCTCCCGCCTCGCTCGCGTAACGCCTACATCAGTGTACGTATATATCTGTGATTACAAATGTTTCATGCGGAACATTTCGCACGCTTTTTGCGGGCGCTGGATGGCGCTTGACTACTGGCTGCCACAAGGCGAGAATTTCACCCTGCCGGAACCGGCACGGGGATGGGCTCAGCAAGTCATGGACGAACCAACCGACGCGACAAGCACATATGGGCCGGACGTCATGGTCAGCTACTCGAGCCATGACCGGCCCCAGGTCATGCAGTTTGTGCAGCGCTTGAGGGCCGCCGGGGTGGCGGCCTGGATTGACCAGGGCGGCATCGACGGCGCGCAGAAGTGGGGCGAGGAGATCGTCAACGCCATCGACTCCTGCAAGACCGTCATCCTGATGATCTCGCAGAACTCCATGCAGTCGGAAAATATCAACCGCGAGGTCATGCTGGCCTGGGAAAACGGCAAACATTTTTTGCCCCTATGCTTGGACGAAGCCAAAATTCCCAAAAGTATGCAGTATCAACTTGCGGGAATTCAGAAGATCAATCTCTTCGAAGGCGATCCCGAGGCGAAGTTTGTCGCGGTGCTGCGGGCGCTGGTGCGGCTGGACGTGCATGTTTCGCCTTATTACATTGCGCTGGTGAGCGCGGACCTGGGCGACCGGGATCAGGCCCTGGAGTGGCTGAACAAAGCCGTGGAACAGCGCGCTGGGGGATTGTCGCGGCTGAAGACCGAGGCTCGCTTCAATGGCTTGCGCGGCGATCCGCGCTTCGCGCAGATCGTGGCGCGGGCGGAATCGCTTCCGCTGGAGCCCGAGATCGCGGTTCCCGCGGCTCCAGCTTTTCCGGCAGGGCCGGTTGTGGTCCTCACTGCTCCGGCAAAACCTTCCACGTGGTGGAAGCAAATCCTGTGGCCGGATATCGTGAACGACAGCACTGCCCGGCAAGCTTCGGCGCAGGGAGTGTGGGCGGCGGCATTCCTGATCGTGGCGTCGATTTTTGGCTTGATGTTTGCGTCGTCCGCGGCTCCGGTTCCGGGCGCGGCGAGTGGGCCAGCGTTCGGCCTGACGACCGTCATCTTGATTGCCATTGTCTTTGGCGCGGTCGGCTTCGGAGTGCAGAAGATGGGCCGGCCCGCAGCGGTCATTGGATTGGTTCTATGCGCTTCCGGAGCGCTGCAGAATCTCACCAACCTGCAGAATGCGAGCGCTCCGTACAACTACTGGTCGGCGCAATATAGGCAGTACGAGGCCTACGTGCAGCAATATCCGCAGCTCGACCAGCCGCGCAATCCAACCGTGCTGGCTTACGAGCAGGCCTCCTCGACCTACTACGGGAGTTGGATGGCTTTGCTGATTTCGCTGCTCTGCGTGGGCGGGTTCACCAATGCGACGCGCGGGACGTTCGGCTACCGCCGCCTGGTCATGTCGCGCATGGCGGTCGATAAGCAGGAGGCGCTGACCAAAGAGGACATTGCCGCCATCAAGGCGAAGATCACGGGATGGTTCGGCAAGTCCAGGGCAGCGGCGGCGCCGCCCATTGCGCGGCCTGCCCCGGCCCCCGTGCGAGTCGCGCCGCCGCCCGTTCCTCAATACAACGCGAGCGCGACTGCGACAGTTCCCGCGCCCGCGCTTCCGCTTGTTCCCAGGCCGGTTTCGCCCGCGCCGGCCGTGGAAGTTACGCCGCAGGCCGTCCCGGAAGCTCCGCCGGTTCCTGCGCCGGCCGTCGCTTCGGCTCCCGCGCCTGCGCTGCTGCGGCAGGGATTCGCCGCCACCATCGGCGTGAGTGGCGGAATCGTCTACTGGCCGCGCGTGGGCGCATTCCTGTTGGCGAATGTGGCGGCAGGTTTGACGTTTCTAATCGGGCGCAGCATGTCGACGTCGTTCTCCGTTCCGCCCATCTATTGGCTGTTCGTGATCTGCGTGGCTTGCGTGTTCACGGCGGCGACGGTGGCGGGATTTCACTTCCTGGCGAATGTTTGGGCTGCCGCGGCAGTGGCCGCCGGTCTGGCCACGTTGGGCTCGCTGCCATTGTTGGCGTCCTTGCCCACGTTTGCCTGGTCGGATCTCTTCTATCGCGAGCAGTTTCAGCAGTTTGTGCTGCTACCTTTCGTGAATAGCTTCATCCTGCTGATTGTCCTGGTCTGGGTGGTCCCACGGCTGCAGCCCATGGTGCTGGCGCTTTGGCTGGGAGCCATGGGCACCGAGATTGCCACCAGCATGGTGGCGAATTTGCTGCACGCCGCAGGAGCTAAAGACCTGCCCGACACTGTGCTCGGGGGAGCGTCAGTTATTTCCGCGGTGCTGCGCAGCCTGGCATTTGCCGTCGTGCTGTGGGCCGGGCTGCAATACGTGCGGAAGCAATCGGCGGTCGCCGCGGGCTAAAGCTGCTGAGGCGTTCATTCAAGAATTCCCGGACTAAGCGCAAGAGGCGAGCGGAGCTTCGCTCCGCCGGACAGCCGGGGGCGGCTGTCCCCACGTGAGCATGGCAACAATGAGGGTACCTCTGTTACTTGCGGCTCCGTGGCAGAGGAATTTAGATTCAGAACGAGAACCCCACGCCGTACCCAACCAGGGATTAATCTCCGCTCCGCGCGACAAGGGCTGGTTGCTGTATGACCACTGCACCACCACAACTCGATGCTCCGTCTGTGGAGGCGGCTCGCCGCGCTTGGACAGAATTTAAATCCAGTCCTGGCTCCAGCGGCGGCTTCGGGTTTGCTTTCCGCGTTTTCTTCGTTGTGTCGCGTTTCGCCTTCGGCGCGTTTCTGCTGTTGACTTCGGCGTACTGCCTGCTGATGTACATCCCGTTTACGTATTTTGGGTTCATTCAGCATCCGTTGCTGGCCTGGCTGCCAGTGTTTGTGCGGATCCACGCGGACTTGTTCGCCATTCTGCTGGCCGGTGTAGTGGCCACGTTGTGGCCTGCCTTGCGCGATGCAAAAACGCGCCGCGCCACCGCGGGTTTCGTAGCCATTCACGCTGGAGTTGCCGCTTACATGCTGTTCCGGCCGGCTTTGCCGGGCATGGAGCGTGATCTTTTCGCCTATGTGTGGAGCATGCTTTGCCTGTTCCCGCTGCTGTGGCTGGCGGCGCTCGATCTAAGCGGGCGCCCGGCGGGTAGAAAAGAATCGGCTCCGAGCCGGGAGTGGAATCTGGCCACCACCACGCTGGCCGCGCTCACGATAGCCGGAGCATTTGCCCTGGGCGCTGACTTGTCGCCAGCAGCGCACGAGTCGACGCTGGTGCCGGGCGCGGACCTGCACGGGATTGCCGCGAGCCTGGTGTTTCATCTGGTCATCTTCACGGCGTTCGGCGGCGCCATGGTATTGATCGGCGTGATCGCCCGCAGAACTCCGTGGAGCGAATCCGTGCGGTGGATGGGTACCCATGCCGTTGCCGTGCTGATTTGCGCAGGCGTGATCCACAGCCTGATCCTGCCTACGCTTTCCTTTGACGGCCCGCAGGCCAATCTGTTCTCGGGAGTGGTATCGCCTGCCCTTGTGCTCTACGCGGCGGGTTGCGCTGCGGCCTGGCGGCGATTGCCGGGTGACAACGCAGTCACGAAGAGGATTGGTCTTAAAGCAAACGGCATCGGCCGATGGAGGATGGCGGGACTCCTGATCGCGGGCGCACTGGGGCTTCTTCTTTTTAGCTACGCAATCCCTTCATTGCTGCGCACCCGCGACTGGGATTTCGCTCTGCAGCGAACGGCCGTCGTCGCGCTTTGGGCCGCTGCTCTGGCCTTTCTGCGCTGGACCGGCGTCGAGCTGAAGGCGCGAACTGCGCGGGCGGCGACGTTGCTGATTCTGGCTTTGGCGGTCGCCGGCTGTGGCGTTTACCGGGCGGAGGCCGACTACCATCCCGGCGTGCAAGACAACTGGACCGGACTGCTCGACAGCTACGCCGGCACCGATCTTTCCTTCAAGACCGCCTACGACATTCTCTCGCGCTCGGTGGACAACCAAGCGCACGAGGCCTTCTACCAGTTTCTGAAACGCAACACCAATATCCCGCCGGAAACCGTAGCGACGCCTCCCGACGTGAGCCTGGTGCCCGATCTGAAACCGACGCCCGGGGAAAAGCCGAATATCTTTCTTTTCGTGATCGACAGCCTGCGCCAGGACTACGTTTCCGCCTATAACCCGGCCGTGGACTTCACGCCGCAGATCGGGAAGTTCGCGCAAGACAGCGTGGTGATGCAAAACGCTTTCACCCGCTACGCCGGAACCGCGCTCTCCGAGCCGGCCATCTGGGTGGGCGCGATGCAACTGCACATGCAGTACCTGCAGCCTTTTTATCCGATGAACAACCTGCAGAAATTGTTGGATACCGACGGATACGAAGACTACATCAGCGTGGATCCGATTCTGCAGGCGATCCTGCGGCCGTCTTCTTCCATCGTAAAACTCGACAAGAACCGGACTTTCTGGGAAGACCTGGATTTTGTTCCCACCCTAAAAGAACTGGAGACCAAGATCGACGCGCGGCCGGACAAGAGCAAGCCGATCTTCGCGTACACGCAGCCGCAGAATGTTCACACCCTGACGCTTGACCGGTTGCGCGGGGGCCGCAGCCGGCGGGAGATCAGCATTCAGGAAATGCGGCGCATGGATACGGCATTCGGGGAATTCGTCGACTTCCTGAAATCCCGCGGCTTGTACGACAACAGCATCATCATTCTTACATCCGACCACGGCGACGCCTACGGAGAATTCGGCCGATACGGCCACTCCGATTTCATCTTTCCTGAAGTCGTGAAAATTCCACTGATCATCCACCTGCCGCCGCGCCTTAAGAAGCAGGTGGCCTATGACCCGCACCAGCTTGCGTTCTCACTGGACATCACGCCCAGCCTGTACTATTTGCTGGGGCATCGCCCCACGCTCAGCCGGGAGCTGTTTGGGCGTCCGCTGTTCACGCAGCGGTTGGACGAGCAAACTCCCTATGTTCGCCCGCAATATCTCATCGTCTCCAGCTACGGTCCGGTATATGGACTGCTGCAACACAACGCTACGTCTTTTTTCATTGTCGATGCCGTGAACCGCCGCAACTATTTCTACGATTTGACGGTCGATCCGGAAGGAATTCACAGTCACTTGACGCGGCGGATTCGAGATGAAGGCGAAAGCGAGATTCGCCGTCAAGTGGGCCTTATCCACGATTTGTACCACGACAAGCCCTAGGCCTAGCGTCCGTGAGGACGGCGCGGGAATAAGTGTGTCTTTCGCCGGGAATTTGCGTCCAACATTCAGGGGGAACAGGAACCCCTAAGGGCCCTCACGTATGATTAGGGAAGTGCTATGCGCTTGATTTTGGACATCTTCGGCCAGACTTTGCGCACCCTGTGGGCGCATAAGATGCGATCGTTCCTGACCATGTTCGGCATTGCCTGGGGAGTGGGCTCGTTGCTTCTGCTGGTGGGGCTGGGGGAAGGTTTCCGTTCCGGCAACCGGAAGCAATTCGACGAGATCGGCGAAAACGTCATGTTCATCTGGGGCGGGCGCGCACCGGCGTTGAATGGAAGTTTCACCGGCTTGCACTGGTACTACCTCACCTACCGGGATTATCAGGACATACTGACCCAGTGTCCTGACGTGAAAGCAGTCGCGCCGATCATCCAGCGCAATGACATTCGTTCGGTCAGTGACTTTTATCAGAGCAGCGGGCAGATCATGGGAACCTATCCCGATCTCAATACCATTCGCTATTTGCCATTGGCGGATGGTCGCTGGATCAACGATATGGACGTCGCGCAGAAGCGGCGAGTGATCGTGCTGGGCGACGAATCACGCCGCGTTCTGTTTCCCGGGCGTCCGTCAGTGGGCAGCACGATATTGCTCAACGGGCTCAACTTTGAAGTGATTGGGATCCTCCAGCGCCTGGGCCACGGCGACAATACCAACCGCAACTTGATCAATTTCGTACCCTTCACCACCATGCGCGACAACTTTCCGCCTTTGAATACCGGCGAGACGAAGGATGCCATCTCCTACCTGAACTATCAGCCGCGGTCGCGGGCGGTGCACGAAGCAGCGAAACTTGAAGTGCACCGCATTATTGGCCGCAACCACGGTTTCGACTACACCAATGACGATGCATTCGACGAGTGGGACACAGTGCGCAGCGCGGATCAGGTAGGGATTATCTTCGATGTGATGAACGCTTTTCTGGGCAGCGTTGGATTGGTCACGCTGGCCCTGGGGGCGATCGGCATCATCAACGTCATGCTGGTCGCGGTAGCCGACCGTACGCGGGAGATCGGCTTGCGCAAGGCTCTGGGCGCAACCAATGGCAGCATCATGTTCCAGTTCTTCATCGAAGGAGCGTTCCTGACGTTGCTGAGCGGCGGAATCGGAATGGGGGGCGCGGCGGGCTTGATGGCGCTGCTCTCATTGCTGCCCTCGCCGCCGGGATGGGATACGCCGCGCCTGGTGCCGTGGACGGCGGCGGCGGCCATCGGATCGCTGGCATTCGCCGGAATTGTGGCCGGCCTTTATCCCGCCCGCAAGGCTGCGCTCCTGCAGCCGGTGGAGGCCCTGCGCAGGGAATAAGATGAAACGCGATTTATTGCGGCAAGCCTACGGCGCCATGCGCCACGATCTGCGCAAGACCCTGCTTACCATGCTCGGCATGGCCTGGGGAATTGCGACCGTAGTTCTATTGCTGGCCTACGGAAACGGGTTTGGCCAGGCAATTGAGAATATTTTCGAGAGCTACGGCGCGACTGCGGTCGGCATTTTCCCAGGTCGCACCTCGCAAGAGTTGGGTGGAAATAAGGCGGGCGTGCCCGTTCGCTTTACCGACCAGGACATCGAGGTGCTGCGAAATGTCATCCCTCTGGCACGCTATATTGGCCGCCAGAGCAATCTTTCCGCGACAGTAGTAAACAGCCCGCGCTCGTTCAACTTCGACGTTCTCGGCATCGATGCCCCCCTTCAGAATATTTGGAACCTCTCGCTTGATACTGGCCGCTACCTGAATGACCAGGACAACTTGAGCCGTGGCTTATACGCGGTGTTGGGCGCGGAAGCCAAGGATAAGTTATTCTCCGGTCTGCCCGCGATCGGGCAATGGATTCGCATCAACGGCGTGAGCTTTCAAGTCGTCGGAGTGCTTCAACCGCGCATGCAGGAGTCGGGAGACGACACGAATCGGGTCGTCTACATTCCCTACAACAGCATGGGAATCCTGCAGGATATCCACTATATCAATGGCATCTGGATGGATTCCGTAGGGTTGGATCACGATCACCTCACCACCTCGATTCGGCAGGCGCTGGCGGCGCAGCACAACTTCAAAGCCGATGACCTGCGCGCGGTGTTTGTCTTCGACGCGCAAAAGCAGCTTTCGCAGTTCAGCATCATTATTCTCGGTATAAAGATCCTTATGGCATTCATCGGCACCATGACCCTTGGCATCGGTGGTGTGGGACTGATGAACATCATGCTGGTTTCGGTCACGCAGCGCACGCGCGAAATCGGCGTCGAGAAAGCCCTGGGCGCGCGCAAGCGCGACATTCTTTTTCAGTTTCTCGCGGAGGCCCTGGTGATTACCGGAGCGGGCGGCGTGTTTGGCATTCTGCTCTCTTACGCCGTGGCGTTGTCGGTCGGGCGAATGACTTTGTACAGCGCGATGGCGAAGTACGCGGAGGCCGGCGATATCCGCCTGATCGTTGCGCCCCAGGTTCTGCTGATTGCGACGGTTATTCTCGGGGTGGTTGGGATCGTCAGCGGCATGGTTCCGGCGCTTCGGGCGGCGAATCTCGATCCGATAGAAGCGCTGCGCTACGAGTAGCAGGGCTGGCACGACACCTTGCCGAAAACCCGTTCCGCGCACGTATAATGGGAGCTAAATGCCCCGATATTCCATTGTCGTCCCGCTGCATAACGAGCAGGAAAATGTCACCGACCTCTACGACCGCCTCAAGGCGATCATGGAGGCGAACGGCGAGAGCTTTGAACTCGTGCTGGTGGACGACGGCTCGACGGACCGGTCGTTTCCGCTGCTGCGCGAAATCGCCGCGGTGGACAGCCGCGTGACCGTGGTTCGCCTGCGGCGGAACTTTGGCCAAACCTCGGCTTTGGCGGCGGGTTTTGACCACGCCCGCGGCGAATACATCATCGCCATGGATGGCGATCTGCAGCACGACCCCGCCGACATTCCGCTGTTCCTGGAGAAAATCTCGCTCGGCTACGATATTGTGAGCGGCTGGCGCAAGCATCGCATTGACAATCTCTGGCTGCGCCGCATTCCTTCCCGCTGCGCCAATTGGCTGATGGCCAAGCTCAGCGGCGTGCCCATCCACGATTTCGGCACCACCTTCAAGGCCTATCGCCGCGATATTCTCGAGCAGGTGCCGCTGTACGGCGAATTGCACCGCTTTATTCCCGCGCTAGCGTCGGGGTATGGCGCGTCCATCTGCGAGGTTCCCATTCGCAATGTGAACCGCGAGCGCGGAGCTTCGCACTACGGGATCTCCCGCACCTTCGGCGTATTCTTCGACCTGATCACGATTCGCTTTTTGCTCAAGTATCTTTCCCGGCCGATGCATTTTTTTGGAAGCCTGGGGATGATGAGCATCTTCACGGGCTCGGGCATTGGGCTGTGGCTGGTGCTGCAGAAGCTTTTGCATCACTCCGACGTGATGACGCTGCACGGTCCTATGCTGATCTTCGCTGCGGTTTTGCTGCTGGCGGGATTGAATCTGCTGGCCGTCGGCCTGCTCGGGGAAATGCAGGTGCGCCACTACTACGAGCCCTCGCGCCGCGCGCCCTATTCCGTTGAGCGTGTGCTTCGCGCTCAGAGCGAAGAGCGCACGGTGTCGGAGTAGTAGATCGAGGTTCGTTCCGCGAAGCTTACTTCCAAGCTTCCTTGTTGACCACATACGGCATCCTGGTAATATCTCCGCCGTAGTTGCCTTCCAGTACATCCATCAATCCTTGCACGCAGCGGCCCGCCATGCCCAGGTTCGGATCGGGGGAGAGCCGCGTGATCTTGGCGGCGCTGGCAAAATGTGGATAGAGACGCACCCGTTCTTCGATTGCTGGATCGCGCAGCGGTGAATCCGCGGGTAAAGGCTCTTTGGTGTAAACATCCAGCGCCGCGCCAGCGATCCAGTTCTCGCGCAGCGCCTTGGCCAGCGCAACCTCGTCCACGACAGGACCGCGCGAAGTGTTGATCAAATATGCAGTTGGCTTCATCCCGCGCAGCGTGCGTTCATTGAACAAATGGAAGGTGGGCGTGGGGCTTTCGCCCTCTCGCAGCAGCGGCACGTGCACGCTGACGAAATCAGCCTGCGCCAGCGCATCCTCGAACGTCACATACTTGATCCAGTTCTTTGCTTTGCTGATTCCGCGGGCGTGGCGCAAATCCATTGTTTCCTGAATCGCGTGGACGTAATCGTGATTCTGGAATGCCGGGTCGTAGCACAGGATATTCATGTCGAAGCCGGCGCACTTTTTGATCATGGCCTGCCCGATGCGGCCGGTGCCGATGATGGCGATGGTCTTGCCAGTGACCTCATCACCCAGGAATGGCTGATAGGGATGCCAGAAGCCCCACTTCAGCTCGCGCAGCAAACGCTCGGCCGGCCAAAGCCTGCGGGCCATGTCTCCCATGATGAAAAACGCAAATTCCGCCGTGGCTTCCGTGAGCACGTCGGCGGTATTCGTGAAGGGAACTTTGTAGCGATTGGCGTCGGCGCGGTTGATGTTGTCGAATCCGACGGCGTATTGTGCTACGACTTTCAGCGTGTCTTTTCCCGCTTCGAAAAGCTCTGCGTCGACCTGGTCGCGCAGCGAAGTGATCAGGCCGTCGACCCCGGATTTCAGTTTTTCGATGATCAAGCCTTTAGGCGGCGCTTCCGGCAGAGGATAGACTTCAAGATGATATCCCTTCTCACGTAAGCGGTTGAAGGCTGCGTCTCCAATGTCGCAGGTGGAGAAGACACGAGAGTTCTTGGGCATATTGTCCTCGGAATCATGAAGTTGAATTTAGGAAAACGTCCAGCGCGTAGCGGTACCGGTGAATTTCTTTTCAAACAAGCCGAACACCACGCTGGGCTTTACGCGGTATAAGGGCTCTCCCATGCCGCGAATGTCAATTTTGTATTTCTTCTGGTAGGCCGCGAAGACCGGCTCCAGCTTCTGTGCATCGCGCAGGGTCTCGGCCACTCCTTCAACGATCACCGCCTCCGCCGCATTCTCCGAACCGACCACGCAATGCGGGTTCGCCGCCAGGTTCCGGCCCTTGCGGGACGTTTTGCCGGTGCTGAAGTAGAAAGAATCCTCCAGCCAAATCCCCCAAACCACCATCATGTGAGGCGAGCCGTCGGGCCGGGTGGTGGCGATCCAGTACTGGCGCGACTGGCGTAGGCGGTCCTGCGCCCACTTCCAGGGCAAAAGACCTTTTGCGCTGTGGGAGAGGCCGTATCCCGGCATGTTGGGGCGTCCGGCCTTGGGCGCGGAGACGTTTGTTTTCTTCGATGATTTCTTCCGGGCAGCTTTCTTCGCCATACGCTTACCTTTCCCCTAAAGGTTGGCGCGAGACCACTGCGCTATCCGTTCTAAAGCTTCGTTGAGGTTCTCCATGGAATTGGCTACGCTGAAGCGCAGGAAGCCTTCTCCGAACTCGCCAAAGCCCGTGCCCGAGAGGCAAGCCACGCCGGCCTGCTCCAGCAAAGCATCTGCCAGTCTTTTCGATTTCCATCCCGTCCCGGTGATGTTGGGAAAAGCATAGAACGCGCCTTTGGGAACGCGGCAGGAAAAACCCGGTATTCGATTCAATCCGGCCACGAAAGCCTCGGCCCTGTGGCGAAATTCGTTTCGCATGTGCTCAACCGATGACTGGTCGCCGCGCAATGCCTCAACTCCGGCCATCTGCGTGAAGCTGGCGGTGCAGGAATTGGAATTGGTCATCAGGCGCGAGATGTGGGCGGCCAAATCCGCTCGCATCACGCCGTAGCCCAACCGCCATCCCGTCATCGCGTAGGTCTTGGAAAATCCGTCGAGCAGAATCGTGCGTTCCTGAAAGCCGGGTACGGAAATGATGGAATAGTTCTCACCCTCGAAAATCAGCCGGCTGTAGATTTCGTCCGAGAGGACCATGACGTTGCGGTCGCCAATGATCTCGGCAATGTCGTGAATGTCCCGCTGGCTGAGCACGCCGCCGGTGGGATTCTGCGGCGAGTTGAGAATGATGAGTTTGGTGCGGTCGCTGACCAACGAAGCAAGTTCGTCCACGTCGATGCCGAAGTGCTTTTCCTCGCGCAGGCGGATGGGCACCGGCCGCGCTCCCACAAAGCGGATGACGGACTCGTAGATAGGGAACCCTGGGTTGGGATAGATGACTTCATCTTCCACATCAGCCAAGGCCAGTGACGCGAAGAAAATAATTGGCTTGCCGCCAGGGACTACGACGACTTCCTCGCTGCGAACCTCGACTCGACGCGTGCGGCTGACTTCTTCGGCAATTGCCTGGCGCAGATCGGGAAACCCGGCGGAAGGCCCATAATGAGTCCAGCCTTTGTGCAAGGCGTCTACCGCCGCGGCCACGATGTGGCTGGGCGTGGCGAAGTCGGGCTCGCCGATTTCTAAATGGATGACGTGTTTGCCTTGCGCCTCAAGTTCGCGGGCCTGAGCCAGAACTTCAAATGCAGTCTCGTTGCCCAGGCGCGACATCCGTTCGGCCAGGCGCAGTTCGTGTTGGAGAGCTTTGTGCATGAAGTCAAGCCATTATATTCCGGCATATTCCGCCAAGGACGCAGGCGGGGCATCCGCTATCATGGGACCGCATGTTTTCCCAGCGCACGAACTGGCGCCTCACGCCGAATCGCCTCAGCCAGGCGCAGCAGGAGTTGCAGGCGGCGGGCAGGGAAGTTCTCGATCTGACCATTTCTAATCCCACTCGCGCCGGGATTGTCTGCAATCCCGAAATTCTGCAATCGTTCGCCAATCCTCATGTGCTGGATTACGATCCTCAGCCCAAGGGCTTGCGCAGCGCGCGCGAAGCAGTGGTCGACTACTACCGCGCACAGCACGAGGGATTCGATCTTGATCCCGAATCTTTTGTTCTCACCACCAGCACGAGCGAAGGCTATTCCTACGTCCTCCGGTTGTTGTGCAACCCCGAGGATGAGATCCTTGTGCCCAAGCCCAGCTATCCGCTGTTTGAATTCCTGGCCGACCTGCAGGATGTGAAGCTGGTCCCGTATCCTTTGCTCTACGACCATGGCTGGCAGATTGATTTTCCTTCGCTCTATAAAGCCGTGAACCATCGCACGCGGGCGGTTGTGCTGGTGCATCCCAACAATCCGACCGGTTCCTACGTCCGCGGCGAAGAGCGAGCTGACCTCAACGGCTTTTGCCGCGAATACAACTTGGCCCTGATTGCGGATGAAGTGTTTCTCGACTACGCGCTCGATGGCGCGCGGCGTCCGAGTTTTGCCCTGAATCAGGAAGTGCTGACGTTCACGCTCAGCGGGATCTCGAAAATCTCCGGCTTGCCGCAGATGAAGCTGGCGTGGGTTGGAACCAGCGGCCGGGAAGAAACCGTAAAGCCCGCCATGGCGCGGCTGGAGATCATTGCCGATACCTATCTTTCGATGAATGCGCCCATTCAACTCGCGGCCGAGGCCCTGTTGGCGCAGAGGCACCATGTGCAGCCGTTGTTGCTCGACCGCCTGCGAGCCAATTTGCAAACGCTGGACGATCAGCTCGGCGGCCAAAAGGCTTGCCAGCGGCTGGAAGTTGAGGGCGGGTGGTATGGGGTGCTGCGGGTTCCGGTGACACGGCCGGATGAAGAACTTGCCATCGCTTTGCTGCACGAACAATCTGTGTTGGTCCATCCGGGGCATTTCTATGATTTTTCCGGGGACGGCTACCTAGTATTAAGTCTCATTACGCCGCCGGAGCAATTTCAGAAGGGAACGGAACGCATACTTGAGTTTGTCAATCGCGCTTAAACGCGCCGCGCTCTCACCTCAGAAATGGATTGCTTTCGCGCTCTTCGCCAATGTTCGTAACTGGTCCATGGCCGGGCACAACCACGGTGTCATCGGGTAGAGCTAGTACTTTCTCCCGCAGCGAACGCATGATCTTGTCGAACGAGCCGCCCGGCAGGTCGGTGCGGCCGATGCTGCCGGCGAACAGTGTGTCGCCCGCGATCAGCTTCTTTTCCAAAGGGAAGTAGAGGCAGATGCTGCCCTCGCTGTGGCCGGGCGTATGGATCACGTCGGCGGCCAGGGAACCGGCTTTCACGGTGTTCCCCTGTTCCAGGCTTTGGTCGATTTCCACCTTTCCCGGATTCGCCATGCCCAGCCATGCCGCCTGCACATCGAGCATCTTCAACAGGGCGTAATCGTTCTGATTGAGCAGGATCGGCGCTCCGGTCGCGGCGCGCAGCTTCATGGCTCCGCCGACGTGATCGATGTGCGCATGCGTAATGACGATTTGCTTCACCTGGAGATTGTGCTTGCGGATGAGGCCGAGAACTGCCTCGATGTCATCGCCAGGATCGATGACGATGGCTTCCCGCGTGCCTTCGTCGCCGATGACCGAGCAATTGCACTGCAGCGGGCCAACGGGAAGAATTTCGTGAATCATGCGAGAGACGGCGGACCAGGATCTATTTCGCCGGGGTTACGGGCTGCGACTTGGTCTGGGAGTCTTTGATGCCCTGCAGCACCGAGCTCGGCTTCGACCGGCGCTGCGCGTAAATCGAAAGCGTGATGGAGGTCAGCATGAAGATGATGGCGGACCATGTGGTCGCCCGCGACAATGCGGTAGCCGAGCCACGCGGGCCGAATGCGGTTTGGCTGCCCATGCCGCCGAAAGCGGCAGCAATGTCACCGCTTTGCCCGCTTTGCAACAGGACCACAATGATGAGAAACGAACAAACCGCAATATGGACGATGGTGAGGAAAATTACCATGCTGTCAGTTTACAAGCCCCGCTTGAAGTTTCTAGCGCAGGCAGTATTGTACGATGCATGCGCGGCGGAGCACAACTCGCCGCGGAATATGATTCTGCAACGAACGGGAAATCGGGAGTCGCTGCAGACTGCAAGGAAAGGAACGATCGATGAATCCCGACTACGTTTTCGCGCTAGCAGCTGTAATCGGCATCGTCACCGGGTTGCGCTCACTCACCCCTCCCGCACTGGTGGCGTGGGCGGCGCATCTGGGCTGGCTGCATTTGCAGGGCTCACCCCTGGCGTTCATGGGATCGAAATGGGCGGTCCTGATACTTTCGCTGGGCGCGGTCGCCGAGTTGGTCAATGACAAGCTGCCCTGGACCCCGAGCCGCACCGCGCTTCCTGCCTTGATCTTCCGAATTGTCATGGGAGGGCTTTCCGGAGCTTGCCTTTGCGCCTCGTCCGGGCTGTCTTTGCTGACCGGGGCTGCGCTGGCAGGAATCGGCGCAGTAGTCGGCGCCTTCGGCGGCTATCAGGTTCGCGTGCGGCTGGGCAAGGCTCTGGGAGTGAAAGATATCCTGGTCGCGCTACCAGAAGACGTGGTGGCAATCGCCCTGGCTTACTTCGTTTGCACGCGCTTCATTTGAGAAATCGCTTGCCGCAGCTGCGCGCGGTCCGGGATTCTGCCGGGCTCGGCCGCATCGCTGTCCCGAGAGGCGAAGCACTACGAGGTCGGTGAAATCAGCTTGAGGTAGTTGCCAAGTCCCACCACAACGGTGGAGAGAACCAGCACGGCGAGTCCCAATGCGACCAGGACTTTCGTATGCCGGCTGGAGCCCTTCCATTCCTTTAGCAACACGCCCCACATGGTGGAAAAGATGATGATGCTCGCCATATGCAGCGTCCAGCTGGAGAAGTCGTATTTTCCCATCTTGGTTTGGCCCATGCTGTAGAAGAAAAACTGGAAGTACCACATCAGACCGGTCGAAATAGAAAGCAGATAGTTGGCGCTCAACGTCTTAGCGTCCAGCCGCAAGGTATTCGCCGCCGCGCCCAGCGGCATGGCGGGAACCATCTTCTTGGACGGCAGACCGAGATACTCCGAAGCCGTGCGATTGCGTACCAGCAACGTGGCTGACCAAATGAAATTGCTGGTAAAGCCGCCCAGGAGCACGACCACCAGCACCGGCAGGTTCTGCCATAGGTCGGCGCGGCCATGGCTTACGAGATATTGCTTGGCAATCCCTGCAATCGGCTTTCCCGCGGCCAATCCATAGGCGAAGCAGGCGCTCATCACCCCGGCAAAGATGGCGACGAGCACGCCCTTTACAAAATTGAATTCCTTGATGGCGCCTTTCTTTTGTTCTGCGCTAAGTTCTTTCTCTTTGCGCCGCCCGGCCATCCCGGTCAGCACGATGCCGAACAGACAGAGCGCAACGCCGAGCAGAATTACCTGTCCAGACCGCTCAGATGCGATCGCGCCCAACTGCCCTGCGAACAGCGGCGGCATCAGGGTCCCGAACGCTGCGGTCAATCCCAGAGCGATCGCGTATCCCAAAGATTGCCCGAGATAGCGGACGGAAAGGCCGAACGTCAGTCCGCCGAAGCCCCACATGAAACCCCAGAAATAGGCGAACTCGAGGCTGCGGATCGGTGACTGATGCAGAATTGCGGCCATCCCCGGAACGAACAGCAGCCCGAGGGCGATGGGCGCAAGGATCCAACTAACCACTCCCTGGAGGAGCCAATATGTCTCCCAGGCCCAGCGCTTAATTCCGCGAAAGGGAAGATAGCAACTGCCCGAGGAGAGCCCTCCGAGCCAGTGAAACACCACACCCAGCAGTGGATTAGGTCCCACGCGCTCCTTGCCCCTGATACGTCGTCAAGCTTGGCCAAAAGCTGGAACTCTAGCTGTAGAGAACCATGCTGTCAATAGCAAGCATAGTTTCCTATTGAAACCACGGCTACGATTCACGATAATTCGCAAGGAAGAAGGCGAACTCCAAAACGACTGTCCGGCCTGCGCTACGTTGGTTATAGAATACCCGGGTAGAAAAGTTCTCGAAGTTCCGGCGCCAGG
Organism: uncultured Acidobacteriaceae bacterium; assembly: GCA_963770915.1. Classification (GTDB taxonomy): domain Bacteria; phylum Acidobacteriota; class Terriglobia; order Terriglobales; family Acidobacteriaceae; genus PALSA-270. Next base: position 318,670 of record CAVYRG010000002.1, on the reverse strand, counting down.
TTCACTGTTGCGGGCAGGCCGCTCGGCACGCGATTCAGTCGCACAGAAAAAAGGAGAAGAGCCGCGCCCGCGGCGGCGCGGAGTTCTATCAAGATGAGGCACGCAAGTTGACGAGGCCCGCTCCCAAGCGACTGTATCTCATCCCGGTTCTCTCGAAAGCGCTCGATATCCTCGAGCTCCTGCAGAATGGCCGCACGTCGCTTTCCCTCGAATCTATTTATCAGCAGACGAACATCTCCAAGACCACTGTCTATCGGATTCTGAAGACCTTCGTCCATCGCGGTTATGTGGCGCAATCGCAAGATGGACTCTACCGCCTGATATCGCGGCCGAAAAAAGCCCGCTTTGGATTTGGCAGCCAGTCCGCCGAAATGCCTTTTTCGCAGGCCGTAACCGAGAGTCTCAAAGCAGCCGCGTCTTCCGCGGGAGTGGACCTGCTGGTGCTTGATAATCGCTACGATGCCACGACTGCTCTCAGTAATGCGGATGAGTTCGTGCGCGAGCATGTTGACCTGGTGATTGAATTCCAAATCGACCAGCGAGTCGCTCCAGTGATTGCGCACAAAATTGACGGCGCGGGAATTCCGCTGATTGCGGTCGACATTCCGCATCCGCACTCTACCTTTTTTGGCGTGGACAATTATTTGGTTGGGTTTGAAGCGGGTGAATATCTGGCGCGCCATGCCAAAGAAGCCTGGAATGGCAAAGTGAGTTGGGCGTTGGGCTTGGATATCGAAGAAGCGGGTCCTCTGGTGCAAAGCCGCATTACGGGAGCGTTTGAAGGGCTGCGCGCCGAACTCCCCGGCCTCTCGGAGAGCAATCTTATCCGCATGGACGCTCGCGGCATGCGCGACAAGAGCTACCGGCTAGTTAGCGATTTTCTTCGCCGCAACCAGCACGACCGTGGCATCGTGATTGCCGCTGCCACCGATACCAGCGCCTTGGGGGCGGTGCAGGCGGTGCGGGAATTCAAATGGGAAAAGCACGTCGCCATCGTGGGGCAGGATTGTATTCCGGAAGCGCTGGAAGAGATGAAAACTCCGGGGAGTCCGCTGATCGCGTCGGTGTCACACGAGGCGCAGAGTTATGGCCCGCGGCTGATCCATTTGGGCTTGGCTCTGCTTAGCGGGCAGCGGATTCCGCCCTATAATTATGTGGAACATACGCTGGTGGCAGCTTCCGCGAACCGAGCGCCCAGCCCGGCGTGACTGTGCGCATGAAATGGCTGGATTTTGAGGAAAATGGGCTCGTTCCGACAGCGATAATTCTCCATGGAAACTGTTGCCCTATTGCATCTGTAGGGTATGATAGAGGTTTCTTAGGCCCCTGAAGACCTGGGCGATCTGTCCGTTCGGATACAAAAACGGGGAACTGGGCGCCGAACCCGGGCCGGTTCATACTTCATATGGAAGTCAAGACCACATTGCGGTATCTGGAGGATCGCTGGGACGAAGGCGCTGCCCGCGGCTTGGACGAGCCCGAATTGCTTCGCTACCGTTCCAACCTGCTCGGCTCCGACCTGCGAATTACCAACTTTGGCGGCGGGAACACCAGCTCCAAGATCCTGGCGCGGGATCCGCTGGGCGGAACGCAACAGGAAGTGCTCTGGATTAAGGGAAGTGGGGGCGACCTGGGCAGCATTCAGCGCTCCGGTTTCGCGTCTCTCTATCTCTCTAGGCTGCAATCTTTGGAGCGGAATTACCGCGGCCGGGAGCACGAAGACGAGATGGTAGAGATGTACCCCCTATGTGCATTCGGGGAGAAAACGTGTTCTGCTTCCATTGATACCCCGCTGCACGGTTTCCTGCCTTTTCGCCACATCGACCATCTGCACCCGGATTGGGGCATTGCGGTGGCGGCCTCCGCTAACGGCCGGGAAAAGATGGAGCAGTTCAACCGCGCTTTCGACCATCGCCTGATCTGGCTGCCGTGGCAGCGGCCGGGGTTTGAGCTGGCGATGATGTTGCGCAATGCCGTAGAGGAGGCGCCGAACTGCGACGGCGTGATACTCGGCGGGCACGGCCTTTTCACCTGGGGCGGAACACAGCGTGAGTGTTATGAGAACTCCATTTCCATCATTGATCACTTAGGACAGTTCGCCCTTGAGCATGTCGAGCGTAAGGGCGCGAAAGTGTTTGGCGGGGCGAAGTGCGAGTCGTTGCCCGGCCGCCGCGAGATCGCACTCGATATCTTTCCCTTCTTAAGAGGGCGAGTTTCCGGCGCACGCCGCCTGATCGGCAGCTTCGGCGACTTGGAGGAGGTTCAGCAATTCGTGAACTCCCACGACGGTGAAGCGCTAGCTCACCTGGGGACCAGCTGCCCGGACCACTTTATCCGGACGAAAGTCCGGCCTTTGTTTGTGCCCTGGGAGCCAGGGGTCGATCTGCGGGGGCTGCGCGAGCAGATTGACGTTTCGCTGAAGAAATATCGCGACGAATACGCTCAGTACTACCGCTCCTTCGCCAAGCCCGACTCTCCGCCCATGCGCGATGCGAACCCGGCGATCGTTTTGATCCCAGGCATCGGCATGTTCAGTTTCGGCAAGAGCAAAACCGAGGCCCGGCTGGCAGGTGAATTTTATGTGAATGCGATTCACGTGATGGCGGGAGCGACAGCGCTGGCTGGGTCCGCGAAGCCAACTTCGGTGCCGCAAGCCAGCACCGCAGTCCCGGCGACCGCTTTCGAAGTGCACGAGAACTACGTGGCGTTGCCTCTTTCGGAGGCGTTCCGCATCGAGTATTGGGCGCTGGAAGAAGCCAAACTTCGCCGCCAACCGCCGGAAAAAGAACTGAGCCGGTACGTTGTGGTTGTAGTCGGCGGGGGAAGCGGCATTGGAAGGGAAGCCGTGCTGCTGGCGGCGGAACGCGGAGCGCATGTGGTGGTCGCGGACCGCGACCGCGAAGCCGCGAAAAAAGTGGGAGAAGAAGCCAAACCGAAAGCCGGCAAAGAAGCCACGCTGGATCTCTCCGTTGACATTCGGCGGCGCGAGGCCATTCGAGAAGCGCTGCGGAAGGTTGTCGCGGAATTCGGCGGCCTGGACATCGTGATCAACACTGCGGCGCTTTTCCCATCGTCCTCCGACGGCCGCATTCACGATGAACAGTGGGCCCAGACGCTGGATTTGAACGTCACTGCGAACTATCTGCTGGCTGACGAGGCGGCGCAGATTCTACAGGATCAGGGCCTGGATGCTTCGATCGTGCTCACCAGTTCGGCCAATGCGGTGGTTCCCAAGCGCGGCAGTGAAGCCTATGACGTCAGCAAAGCGGCGGTAAGCCATCTGGTACGCGAACTGGCGGTTTCGCTGGCTCCGAAGATCCGAGTGAACGGCGTCTGCCCGGCGACGGTGATCAAAGGCTCGACCATGTTTCCGCGCGACCGTGTGATCGCCTCGTTGAAGAAATATGGGATTCCTTTTGAAGATGGCATGACCGACGAGGTCCTGTGCGCGTTGCTGGAGAAGTTCTACGCGCAGCGGACGCTGACGCATCACGCGATTGACCCCAAGGACTGCGCCGAAGCCATTCTCTTTCTCGCCGGCCCGAAAGCCCCCTGCACCACGGGCCATCTCATTCCCGTGGACGGCGGGCTGACCGAGGCTTTCTTGCGATGACGGCGCAAAAGCAAAACCCGGACGGCAACTCTTCGAGCGCGAACGGCGATGCTGGCCGTTCCGAGAGCAGTGTCCGGCAGGCTATGGTAGCCGTTGATTTGGGCGCCGCGAGCTGCCGGGTTTCGTTGCTTCGCTGGGTGAAGGGCAAGCCACAAATTCGGCTGGTGCACCGTTTCCTCAACGCACCTCAGCGGGAGCAGGGAAGTCTGCGCTGGGACTTGTCCCGCATTTACGATGGCGTTGAAGAAGGCTTGCGCGCCTGCGCGGAGCTTGCCCCGGAAGGGATCGCTGCGATTGGCGTGGATGGCTGGGCGATCGACTATGTACGCCTCGACCCGACGGGCCAACCCGTCACCAACCCGTTTTGCTATCGCGACGAACGGAACGTTGCCGCGGCGAAGGCTGTTCACGATCGCATCTCCGCTGCCCGGCTCTATGAACTGACAGGAGTCCAGATCCTTCCCCTCAACACGCTGTATCAGCTCTATGCCGATAGCTCGCAAGGCGATGGGCAGAGAATCGCGCAGAAGGCTCCGTGGGCCAATCTCCCCGAATATGTGTTGTATCGTCTGGGCGGCAAGCGGGTCTCGGAGTACACCAACGCGACGCACACCCAGTTGTTGGCTCTCGCCAATCGCGAGTGGTGTCCGGAGATTTTCACGGCCGCTGGCCTGGAGATAGCCGCCGCTCCGCCGGTCGTGCCTCCCGGCAGCGACATCGGCCGGGTGGAGGGCGCGCTCGCCTGGCTGCCGGCCTTTCGCGACACGCGGTTGATCGCCTCCGCCTGCCACGATACCGCCGCTGCTATCGCGGGAATTCCGGCGCACGGTGATGATTGGGCATTCATCAGTTCGGGTACCTGGTCGCTGGTTGGATGCGTCCTTGATTTGCCCTGTGTTTCCGATGCGGCTATGGATGGCAATTTCAGCAACGAAGGCGGCGTCGGCGGCAAAATCAACTTTCTCAAAAATGTAAATGGCATGTGGCTGCTGCAACAATGTACGGAGCAATGGCACTCGCAGGGCCATCCCTGGACGTTGCAGGATTTGCTCGAGGAGTGTGCCACGCTTCCTCGGCCTCGCTTCCTACTGGATGTCGATGATCCGGATCTGCTTTTGCCGGGAAACATGCCTGCCCGCATCAACGCACAACTGCGCCGAGCTGGGCAGGCGCTCGTTTCGGAACAGCCCGCGCTCGCGCCCACCGTGGCAAACCTGATCTTCCATAGCTTGGCCGCGCGCTATGCCACCGTTTTGCGGGATGTATCCAGAATCACAGGCCGCCACTTCAAACGCGTCTACATTGTGGGAGGGGCCAGCGCGAACGCGTTATTGAACCGCCTCACGGAACAAGCCAGCGGCTTGGAGGTTTGGACCGGCTCCTGCGAGAGCGCAACGCTGGGGAATTTTGCCGTCCAGCTAGCCGCGCTGGCCGGCGACTTCGGCGAAGGCATCGGCGTGAGCGCGGCTGCGGTGGCGAAGTGGGCCGGCGTGCTGGCGGAGCCGCCAGGGCCATCGCTGCGTTCGGTACCGCAAATGCACTCCGTGCTGAGCGGCGGCGGAAAGAGCTTTTGGCAATAAGGAAGCAACCAGAATGACCGACAAATCCGAAGGCCTCATACGGCGCGCGCTCGATTCTTTCCGGATCGAATTGCCATCGTGGGGATTCGCCAACACCGGAACCCGCTTTGGAAAGTTCATGCAGCTCGCCGCCGCCGTTACCATCGAAGAGAAATTCAGCGACGCGGCGCAAGTCCACTCCCTCACCGGTGCTTGCCCGACCATTGCCTTGCATGTGCAATGGGATCTTCCTGAGGGTCTAAAAGAGATAGGACACATTCAGGCGCTCGAAAAGAAGTACGGCGTAAGCGCCGGTTCCATCAATCCCAACGTGTTTCAGGACCAGGAATACAAGTACGGATCAATCGGAAACCCGGACGCCGCCATTCGCAAGCGGGCTCTGGATCACATCCTAGACTGTGTGGCCATCGCGGAGGCCCTGGGATGCCGCGATATTTCACCTTGGTTCGCCGACGGCTCCAACTTCCCGGGAACGCAAAGCATTCGCGACCGCATCGGATGGTTTGAAACCGCGCTAAAGGAAGTTCACGAGCATCTGAACGCGAGCCAGCGTTTGCTCATTGAGTACAAGCCGTTCGAGCCCGCGTTCTATCACACCGATATTGCCGACTGGGGCATGGCTTTTCTGCTGGCGCGCGCTGCGGGGCCGCAAGCTTTTGTTCTAGTGGATACCGGCCATCATTATCAGGCGCAGAACATCGAACAAATTGTGGCCTGGCTGCTGCATCATCAGATGATCGGCGGCTTCCACTTCAACGACCGCCGTTACGCCGACGACGATCTGACACTCGGTTCAATTGATCCCTACCAGGTTTTTCGCATCTTCCACGAGATTCACACTTACACGTGGCAAAGCGGCGCGGCTGCCGATCTGGCTTACATGTTGGACCAAAGCCACAATCTCAAGGGTAAGATCGAGGCGAGCATCCAGAGCGTTTGCGCCGCGCAGGAGCTTTGCGCCAAGGCGGCGACGGTGGACCATGAGCGTTTGGCAACCCTGCAGAGCCAATGCCGCCTGGTGGAGGCGGAAGAGTGTTTGCGCGGAGCTTTTTGGAACGACGTCCGCCCGATTGTTCGGGCTTGGCGGCAGGAACAGGGCCTGCCCGAAGATCCGCTGCAGGCTTTTCGGGAAAGTGGATATCTCGAGCGCATCACCGCAGGGCGCCGCGAGCGCAACGCAGAGTCGGTTACGAGCTACGCGTGATCGCGCGATCAGGCCGAGGTCTTGCGCTGATCGAAACAATCCCGCACCGCAAAAAAGTCTTCCTTCGGATGATAGTCATTGTCGAAGAGCAATGACCTCTGCGGTCGGTTCGGCTGTTTTCTGTGGTGCGTGGGTCCACCGTTCAACCATGTGTAGCGGTCGGTTACTCCCCAGGTGAGAACCGCCTTGACTGCCGGGTCGGCGAGAGTCGTGGTCAGATAATCGCGATAGACTTCCGCAATCGCGTGGTCGCGCTGGGCTACGTCGTCAAATGGCAGGTCGTCTTCATTGACGTCGAGTTCCGTCAGATAGATCTCAAGGCCCATCTCGCGTGCGCCAGCCATGAAATCGCGAATTCCCTTGCCGAACTTGTAGGGAGATCCGGCCTTGATGTGCGACTGGATGCCAAGCGCGTCCAGCGGAACGTTATCCGCCTTCATACGGCGAAGCAGCTGCAGCACGAAGCCGCGCTTCTGTTCGTCTTCATCACTGTCGTACTCGATTCCATAGTCGTTGTACGTGAGCAGGGCGTTCGGATCGGCCTGCCGCGCCGCGCGAAAGGCGATATCGATGTACTCCGGCCCCAGTAGCTCGAACCATGGGGACTTACGCAAACCATCGTCGCGCCCATCCTTGGGGAGGATGGCTTCGTTCACCACGTCCCAGGACTGTATCTTGCCCTTATAGCGGCCGGCCACGGTCATGATGTGGTCGGTCAGGAACTGGCGCGCATTTTCTTTCGTTACTGTGCTGGCGAACCACGCGGGAATGTTTTCGTGCCAGCAGAGGTTGTGGCCGCGGACTCTCATATTGTGCTGCGCTGCGAAGGCCACCAATTGGTCGGCCTCCTCGAAGTTGTAGCGATCGGGCGCCGGGCGCAGCGGTCCCCACTTCATGGCATTCTCGGCGACCACCAAATTGAATTGCTCGGCCAGGGTGCGGGCGTAGTCCGGTTCCGAATTCAGAATGCGTACATTGACCGCCGCCCCCATCAGCAAGCCGTGGGCGGCCGCGTGGGCACGAAGCGAGGCGCGCCGGGTGATGCGCTCCGCCGCCGGCACGTTGGGCGGGCTGCCGTGAGCTTGATGCGGGCAGCCGGTAAGCAGGCCTGCGGCGACAGAGCTGGCTGTTAGCCCGGCTCCCATCTTCAACCCGGAAATAAAGAGTTCGCGGCGAGTGAGCATCGCTTTCCCGATCCTCCACGGCTGCGAGTGTACGCCAAAGAAAGAGCAGTGCGGATTCTCATCCGCACTGTTCGTTTACCCCTCAATTCGAAAACATCAGAAGTACAGCTTGAGTGAAAGCTGCCCGATGCGTGGATCGTAACTGGTGCTACTTCCGTTGCTGGTGGCTTGGCTGGTAATGCGGCCGAATCCGGTGTTGGTATTATTGGTGCTAGAACCTGTGTTTGGATCTCCGAAGTTGGGATGGTTCAGAACGTTGAAGAACTCCGCGCGGAACTCCATCCTCCACCGCTCCGTGAAGTTAAAGTGACGCATCACGCTCAGATCGAAATCGGCATATTGGGGGCCGACAAACGAGCCCTTCTTGACGTTGCCGAAACTGCCTAGGGGAGCGGTAGTGAACGCCGCCTGGTTCAGGAACGACTTGCATGGGGCCGACCCTGAGCAGGCGTTGCTGCCATAGGCATTCCCGCCGGTAAACACGGCCCGGTCGCGCAGTTGATCGGTCTGAGAGTTGTTGTTCGCATTGGAAACAATCGTGAGAGGATCGCCGCTGCGGAACTGGAAGATGCCGTTTGTCTGCCATCCGTTCACGACGTAGCCGAAGGCTCCCAACCCGCTAGCCTTGGGGAACTCCCAGGTGTAGCTGAGCGAGAGCACGTTGCGGTGGTCAAAGTCGGAGGGGCCGTAGTCCAGGCTCCGGTAGTTGGGCAAGTAATACGGCATGACATACGATCCGTTGGAGCCAATTGCGGTCACGCTGGCGTTGTAGGGCAGATCATCCAGCGCCTTCGACCAAGTGTAGTTGGCCAGCACGGAAAGGCCATGGTGCAGGCGCTGCTCAAACGAGGTTTGCAGCGAATGGTAGTTCGTATTGGCGCCGTAGTTGGCTTCGGTAATGGGTTGCGTATACGTCGGTGCGTAAGCGCGCGCGGATGTGGTATTGGTGGTGGCGTTGTACGTGGTCGGGTTGAGTTCGAGCGGTACCCACAGGTGCTCGCCCGCGGATCCGACATAGGCGATTCGCGCCACCGCGCTGCTCGTTACCTGGCGCTCCAGCGCCAAGTTCCAGGAGAAAATCTGCGGAACTTCAAATTGGTGATAGGGATCGAAGGTCAGGTAGTTCTGCACCGGGAGAATACTGTTGTTGGGGGGAGGTTGCGGCGCCGGGAATGGATTGGCTACGCTCTGATAGGGGTTGGTGAAAGTCGCTGCCGTCCCAGCTGCCACTCCCGCGTTCTGGGAAAAGGAAACCTGAGTGACAAACGGCGAACCGTTGGAAAAAATGTTGTTGAACACGCTGCTCAAGCGGGTGTCGTAAAACGACCCGGCGCCGCCCCGCACGCTGGTCTTGCCATCTCCAAAGACGTCCCAGGCAAAGCCTACACGAGGCATGAAGTCGGTCCAGACGTGGCGGATCCCCTCGTGGATTACGCTCGGGTCGCCGTCAAAGAGCAAGCCGGCTGGCGCGTTGGGAAACACGGTCGAGTGCGTGCCCGCTGCGAAGGCGGTGGGACTGAACTTACCCATACGGTTCTGGACTTCGTTCCAGGGAATGAACGGCTCCCAGCGCAGCCCAAACGTCAACGTCAATCTGCGCGTTGCCTTCCACGTGTCTTGACCATAGAGTCCGTAGAAATGGCCGCGGTTGTTGAAGAACTGTCCAGAAGCCTGCCCAAACGAGTTCAAGTAACCGAGCAGAAAATCCGCCATTCCCAGTCCTGAGGCCGTTCCAAAGCTGAAGACACCCGGCTGGCGGAACAGATTGTTAATGTCCACATGGGCGAGTTCGGCGTGGCCGCCAAAGGCCAGGCTGTGGGCTCCGTAGACCAAATGAACATCGTCGCTGAGGGTGTAGTTGAAACGGTGGAAGGTGGCCGCCGGGTTATCGCCGATGTTAAAGACAGCGCCTCCCTGGACGATGATTTGATTGATTTGCGGGAATGCCGGCTGCCAAAGCTGCGATCCCAAAGTGGCAGCGCTGATGCCCCCGGAGAGCGGGCCCCGGCCGGAAGCCTCGCGCTGATAGCTGACGATGAAGTTGTTCAAAATGCGGTCGGAGAAGGTGTGGGTTTCCGACAGCAGAAAATTCTGATAAGTGATGGTCGCCTGGTCCGAGTAGGTAAACAGATTCTTCAGGTCCAGTACGCCTCCGTTGTGGTAGCGGTCGTAGTAATATCGCGCCGACAAACGGTCCTTCGAGCCAATGTCCTGGTCAAACTTGCCTACTGCCTCTTCAAGATTCTGTTGGATTGGCTTTTTGAAGAAGACGGCGCCCGTGGTCGGGTCGCCCTGCGGCAGGTATTGCAGCAACGCTAAAGATGTTTTGTCGAAGGTGTTGGGATCAATTGTGGTCGGGCCTGCACCTGTGCACGCGGCGTCGTAGAGGACACCAGTGAATGGGTTTTTCAAGCATCCCGGAAAGGTTCCCGCGAGCTCCGCTGCCGTGGGAACAAATGCCGCAGATGAGGTCAAAGCGTTGTTGCGAAGAATGGTCTGTTGGTATCCGCCAAAAAAGAAAGAATGGGGAGTGGAGACGCCGGGCAGCTTCAGCGGCCCGCCAAAGGTGCCGCCAAACTGATTTCTCTTCTGCGGGTCCACGGTGTGGGTCGAGCTAAACCACGGGGAGGCATTGAATATCCGGTTGCGGACGTACTCAAACAGGTCTCCGTGGTACTGGCTGGTGCCGCTCTTGGTGACGATGTTGACCACGCCGCCGGCGTTCTGGCCATATTCGGCGGCGTAATTGCTGGTCTGCACGCTGAATTCCTGAATAGCATCGGGAAAGGGGAAGGGCGCGTTGACGTTGGTGTACTCATCGACGTTGTTGCCGCCATCCAGCAGGTACGCCGTCTGGCCCACTCGGGTGCCGTTGGCGCTGACCGCGACCACCACCGGGAACGTCTTCGTGCTTCCCTGATCCGCCTGCGCGTTCGGCGCTACTACGACGCCAGCAACCAGCGTCGTGAGCGAAGCCGCGTTGCGGCCGTTGAGGGGCAGATCGTTGACCGATCGCTGAGACACCACTTGCGACAAGGTTGGCGAAGAAGTATCCACCTGCGCAGCCTCGGCGCTCACGGTCACCGTCTCGCTGGTTTGGCCCACTTTCAGTGCGATGTTTACGTTCAGTGCCCCGTCTGCCTGCAGCACCAGTCCGTTCTGCACATAGGTCGAGAAGCCCGACATGGACGCCGAAATGTTGTACTGGGCCGGCCGCAGGGATGGAAAAACATAAGTGCCGTCCCCGCCGGTGGTCGTCACCGTCGCCGTGCCAGTAGCGGCCTGCGTCGCGGTAACTTTGGCGCCGGCGACCGCGGCGCCGGAAGGATCACTGATCACTCCACTTATGCTGCCATAGCCTTGCGCCACAGCTTGTTGGGAGGCCAAGATCGCCGCCGCGGTAACAAGAACCCAAAGCCGACGGGATACCCGCGGCGGCCTGGCAATGGCGGCTTGCGGCGAGTTGAAGGAACCAAGGCGATCAAGGGACTGCCGGGTTTCGCAGAGCGTAGTCATTGCAGTGACCTCCCACAAAAGGCGCAAGAGTTTGCGTCCGCGCGTTGTTGTTTTGAAATTACTTACCCATTGAAACGTCGCAGACGCTAGGATAATGCCGCGGTGCTTGTCAAGCTCTATCTTTGGCGCTCATCGGAAAGCGGCAATTATCTAAGAACACAGCCGGAATTGAGTTGGCCGCGCCTCGTTTGCGGGCGTAGGATGAACCGTTTCCGAATCCAGGAGGAAATGTGTTTTCCAATGGAATGACGCGAAAGGACTTCCTCTTTGCCAGCCTCGCGGCAGGACTTACTTCCGCCTCGGGCTTCGCCAAAACGCGACCGAAATCCTCTCCGGCTACCACGGGTCATCCCCCTGAGGCGGGCTGGTTCGATGTTCATGCTTTTGGCGCGGAGGGCGACGGCAAAACTCTCGACTCCCCGGCCATCAACCGAGCCATTGAACAGGCGGCTGCGGCAGGCGGCGGGACCGTGCATTTCCCGGCCGGAACCTATCTCAGTTATTCCATCCGCCTGAAGAGCTCGGTCACGCTGTACCTCGACGCCGGGGCGACTATTCTTGCCGCCTCCGTTCCTGCGGAAGGAACCACAAGCGGCGGATATGATCCCGCCGGACCGCCCCAGCCGTGGGAGCAATTCCAGGATTTCGGTCACAACCATTGGCGCAACAGCCTTCTCTGGGGCGAGGATCTGCATGACATCAGCATCCTTGGCACTGGCCTTATCTGGGGCAAGGGGCTCAGCCGCGGAGAAAAGAATGAAAAGCCGCTGGCCGAGAGCCCCGGCGTGGGAAACAAGGCCATTGCGCTGAAGAACTGCCGCAATGTGCAGCTGCGCGATTTTTCTATGTTGGCGTGCGGCCATTTCGCAATTCTTCTGAGCGGCGTCGATAGCGTGACCATCGATGGCCTTACCATCGACACCAACCGCGACGGCATGGACATCGATTGCTGCCGCAATGTCCACGTCTCGAACTGCAGCGTCAATTCGCCCTGGGATGACGCCATCGTTCCGAAAAGCTCTTACGCGCTGGGTTTTGCCCGGACCACCGAGAACGTCACGATTTCCGACTGCTACGTCACCGGCATCTATGACTATGGCACGCTGCTGAGCGGCGAATTCAAGCGCATGCAGTACCCGCTCGGCTCACGGGCTCCGGTCGGGCGCATCAAGTGCGGAACGGAATCCAATGGCGGCTTTAAGAACATCACCATCTCCAACTGCATCTTCGAGGGTTGCCGTGGGTTGGCGCTGGAAACGGTGGACGGCGCCCAGATGGAAGACATCACCATCAGCAACCTCACCATGCGCGGCATGGTGCATTCGCCGATATTTCTGCGCCTGGGAACTCGCATGCGCGGACCCGCAGGGATGGTGCCGGGTTCGATGAAGCGCATTGTCTTGAGCAACATCGTAAGTTCGAACGCGGTAGCGGAATATCCTTCGATCATCAGCGGCGTGCCCGGCAGTTTGGTTGAGGACATCAAGATTTCTGATGTTTACCTTCATCAACTTGGCGGCGGCACAAAGGAATGGGCTGATCTCGATCCGCCAGAAAAGGAAAATGGCTACCCGGAAGCCACTATGTTTGGCACGCTGCCGGCGCGAGGGCTTTTTCTGCGCCATGCCCGCAATCTCGAGTTCAGCAACGTAGAGATTGCCACGGAAAAACCTGACGCTCGCCCTGCCTTCTGGATCGCCGATGTCGAAGGCGTGGATTTGTTTCGCGTGAAAGCAGGCAAGGGAACTGCGGCGTATGCTCTGCGCGACGTAAAAGACTTTCGCAGCTTTGGCAGCCGTGATTTTCCGGATCGAATCGAAGATTCTGCCAGCCGGCTGGATTTTTAGTAGGACGACCGGCCAGATGTGGCCGTGATGATGAAACGACGGGAATTTCTAGCGAGAACCGGGATGCTGGCCACAGTATCTTTATTCCCGCGCGCGGCCGCAGCTCTGCAAACGCAGCCAGCGGCCGGGCCGGCTGCAGAACCTCCTCATCCTGAATCGCGAATTTCTTTCCAGACCAGCGACGCGGCTTATCAGACGGTCTACGACCACGCGCTCGACACGCTGCACCGCAACATCATTCCCGTGCAAGGCTATTCGGCGCCGGTACTGATCGAGGGCAGCAGCTACAAGGGCGCGTGGCTGGAGTGCGCGCCGCAGGAGGGCCTGGTCTATTCCCTAATCCGGCCAGACATCGCCCGCAATAATCATTTGATCTTTTTTGCGCTGCAAAAGGAAGATGGGCAAATCCCTTGCTGGGCGCGGACGACTGCGATCGGCTTCGCCCAGATTCAGATGGTCGTGCCGATCGCGGCGACGGCTTGGGAACTCGCGCAGCAAACCGGCGACAGCGAATTGTTGGAGAAAGCCTACTCCGGTTCCGCCCGCTGGGATGCCTGGCTGCGCCGCTATCGCGACACCCGCCACACCGGCCTGTGCGAAGGCTTCTGCACCTGGGATACCGGCCACGACAACAGCCCGCGCTGGGCGGGAATGCCCAATCGCTGCCCGGATGGCGATGCGCGCAAATGTCCCGACGCGCCTGGCCTGCCGCGCTTGTGTCCCGATCTTTCCGCAACCGTTTATGGCGGCCGCGTTGCTTTGGCGGCGATGGCTCGCGCCTTGGGAAAAAATTCCGAAGCCGATCACTGGCTGGCCGACGCCGATGCGATTCAGAGGTTGATCATCGATAAACTCTACTCGCCGGAAGATGCCGCGTTTTACGATCTCGACGCGCAGGATCACTTCGTGCGCATCCGCGGGGACGTGATCAGCCGGGTGCTCGGCGAGCACGTTGTGGATCAAAAGCTCTTCGACACGATTTACGAGTGCGAAATCCACAACCCCAAAGCCTTCTGGGCACCCTATCCTCTTACTTCGATCGCGCTCGACGATTCCACATTCGTTCGCCCTATCCCGCGCAACTCCTGGGGAGGGGCATCGCAGGCGCTCACTGCTCTGCGCGCTCCGCGCTGGATGGAGGAGTACGGCAAACCCGCCGACTTGGCTCAGCTAATGCAGCAATGGGTCCGCGCGATTGAACGCAACGGCAGCTTCCTGCAGCAGATGGATCCGCTGACCGGCGACTTCACCCCCGACACCGGCGATTACTCACCCGCCGCGCTGGTCTTCATCAGTTTCACTTGGAGATTGGCAGGCGTGCGGCAAGTTGGGGACGTCCTGGAGTGGAATCTGCTCCCGCCGGCGCAGTCAGTCAGCGCGACCTATCGCCTGCAGGTGACGCCGACGAAAATCGCGCAAATTAAGTACTCCGCGGGCCAGGCCGAACTTTCTCTCAACGACAAATTTCTTTGGCGAACCAGCGGTGTGGTCCGCTTGATCACCGACCTCGACGGAAAGCTCGGCGGCGCCCAGGGGATCGCGCCTGCCCCGGTGAAGATAAAGTTGGAAGGGCCGGGGAAACAAAGACGTCACCTGCGGGCCGAGCCCAACGAGCTACTGCCCTTGCTCGTGATTGAAGTGGAATAAAAGCTTGGTGCGGAAGGGGGGATTTGAACCCCCACGCCTTTCGGCGCCACCCCCTCAAGATGGTGTGTCTGCCAGTTCCACCACTTCCGCAGGGGAATCGCCCGGTCCGCAACGAAGAGTGCAGCCGGTCCAAAAATCTTACACTGCCGCGAACCGGGACTCAAGGCAGCCAAAACGGAGACGGCGGCTCAATGCGGCCCGCAAGATCAAAAAAAAGACAGACCATGCGCTTCCTGCGACGGCCTGATTGTCTCTATTGCCCATCCCCTCGTTAACCCGTAACCTTTTGTGACGCGTCGAATCTGATAGGCAAAGTAGAAATCGGAGGCTGGAATGCAAGGCAAGATTGCACTCGTGACGGGAGCCGATGGCGGCTTGGGCACTTATGTGACTCAGGCGCTGCTCGACGCCGGCGCGACCGTCGTCGGCGTGTCGCGCAAAATTCAGCAGTCGGATTTCAACAGCGCCGCCTTCACCGCTCTGCCCGCGGATATTACCAGCGCCGCTGGCGCGCAGAGCATGGTCGAAAGCGTGATGGCCCGTTTTGGCAGGCTCGATATTGTCGCGCACACCGTGGGCGGGTTCAGCGGAGGCCAATCGGTTGCGGAAACCGATGACGCAACTTTCCGGCGCATGTTTGATCTCAACCTCAACGCCGCGTTCCATCTTTTGCGGGCGGTGCTCCCGGACATGAGAAAAACCGGCGGCGGGCGCATCATCGCGATCGGCAGCCGCGCTGCGGTTGAGCCTGCGCCGGGCATCGGCGTCTATAGCGCTTCCAAGGCGGCCATGGTTTCTCTCATCCGAACCGTCGCCTTGGAAAATAAAGACGCGGGCATCACCGCGAATGTGCTTCTGCCAGGAACCATCGACACTCCGGCCAATCGCAAAGCGATTGCGAACGCGGACGTGAGCAAATGGGTTCAGCCGGCAAATATTGCCAGCCTGGTCGTCTGGCTTGCGGCAGACGCTGGCAAAGACGTGAACGGGGCGGTCATCCCCGTCTATGGCGCCGACGTCTAAATCATTTGCCACGGTCCTCTACGTTCGTGCTCTCGTGCTCATGGTAGTTTGACCTGGCAGCTCAGCCGCGCTGCTCTCGTCGATGCGACTACAATCGCTTTAGCTGTTCTGGCCGCGGTCGCGCTGATCCGTTTTCGGATCAACTCAACCTGGCTTATCTTGAGCGGCGCAATCGGAGGCGCAGTAGCAGAGAAGGGAATTCGTTGAAGAGCAAGCCGAGAATCGCTATGCCGAATCGCTCCCGCCGCGGCTTTCTCAAAGCCGGCGCCCTGGCAAGCGGAGCGCTGTTGCTGCCGGCCGGAAAAGCCGTTGCGCAATCCGCAATGCCCGCTCGCGACGCCGCCCCAACTGCCGCGCCTGACTCAGTTCCTGCCGACTACACGCTGCGCATCAAGGCCTCCCCCATCGAGATCGCGCCAAACCACATCATTTCAGCCGTGACTTACAACGGCCAATTTCCCGGCCCCCTGCTTCGCTTCAAGGAAGGTGTTCCCGTTACCGTCGACGCTTACAACGACACCGACACACCCGAGCAACTGCATTGGCACGGCCAGATGATTCCGGTTGACGTGGATGGCGCGGCCGAAGAAGGAACCCCCTACATTCCCGCACATGGCATGCGGCGTATTCAGTTCACGCCCCGGCCCTCCGGATTCCGCTTCTATCACACGCACAACCGCGCCCGGGCCGATCTCTCTGCCGGGCAATACAGCGGGCAAGTCGGGCCAGTTTTCATCGAGCTGAAGCATGACCCCGGGCGCTACGACCGCGAAGTATTTCTGATTCTCAAAGAGTTTGAGCCCACGTTCAGCCGCGGCGGCGATATGGCGATGAACTTTCTTTCGCCAAAGGCGACCGTGAAAACACTGGAAGACCTAGGCGAGTCTGCAATGAAGGCCTCTCTCGCCAAAGGCATGCCGCACGGCTACGAGGTCGGTTACGCTTCATTCACCATCAACGGACGCCTGCTCGGCCACGGCGAGCCGATTCGCGTGAAGCTGGGCGAGCGCGTGCTGTTTCACATTCTGAACGGAAGCGCCACCGAGATTCGCAGCCTCGCATTGCCGGGCCACTCTTTTCAGGTCGTGGCGCTGGACGGAAATCCCGTGCCGAATCCCGCGACGGTCCCGGTATTGTGGCTAGGCACCGCCGAGCGCATTTCCGCCGTCGTTGCGATGAATCATCCCGGTGTGTGGATCATGGGCGATCTCGCCGATGACGATCGCCATCACGGCATGGGCATCGTGATCGAGTACGCGGGCCGCACCGGCAAAGCCCAATGGATTGCGCCGCCACCCTTCCGCTGGAACTATGCGCATTTCGCCAAGCCCGGCGCGACCGCACCTGCACCCGATGAAACGTTCGAGATGATGATTCGGAAAGACAACGCCGCCGAGGAAGGCTTCAATCGCTGGACGATCAACGGCGAGGCCTATCCCATGACCAATCGTCCCGTGCCAGCATCTTTTCACTTGCAGCAGGGCAAGCGCTACCGCATTCGTTTGCGCAACGCTAGCGATGATATCCATCCCATCCATCTGCATCGCCACAGCTTCGAGCTCACTCGCGTGGCGGGCGCGCCCATGGCGGGAATCATGAAAGATGTGCTCATGCTCGGCGGCTATCAGGAAACCGAAATCGATTTCGTTGCCGACAACCCCGGCCTCACGCTGTTCCATTGCCACCAGCAACTGCACATGGATTTCGGCTTCATGACTTTATTCGACTACGTATGATATTGCTCAAAACGCCTCGCAGAGTGGGCCTGCGACCTGAACATTCGCATCAGCCCAGCAGCGCGCCCGCGATCTGATCCCATTCCTCAGTCAGCGAACCACGCGCCGGAGATTTGCCCGCCCGCTGATACCAATAGGCGGCGTTGGACGTATCTCCTTCTTTGCGATGCAGGTAAGCGTGCACCAAGGCTCCGGCCGGGCCTTCATCCTGTTGCGCGGATTCGTGGGCTTTGGTCCAGTCGCCCTTCGCGTCCCACCACAAGCCTGCCAGCGCATGGCCGAGGCCGGCCGGCGGTGCGTCGAGTGAAAGGGAGTCGCGGAATTCTTTCCCGTTCATGATTTGGTTAGCGACCTCGGCATTCTACGGGGACGATAATCGCTTCATGCTAGTAGGCAAGGCCACGAACCGTCCACAAGGGGATAGGCAAACGGGTGGGAGGGATGCGCGGCGCTACTGGTCAGTTCTCCGCAATCACCAGCCGGGGCCCCAGTTCAGCCACCTGCAAATAGCGGCCATTTACTTTGCACTACATCCCCGGTTGCTGTACGCTTTACACAGAGAGGAGCGCCCGTGCCGCGCTTTCCCACCTCCGAATCGCACCGGCCTGAAGATCGGCTCGTTCACTCATTGGTCTGCCCAGATCCCGATCCTGACCTCGACGCGGTGTGGAACGTTGCCGCCGGCCTCGACGCAGACGACCGCGGTCCGCTTGAAGCCGAAGTGCTGCTGTGGCGCATCTGCTCCGCTAAGTCGATTCCCGCCAAAGTCATCCAACGCGCCATGTGTGAAGACTGGCAAGCGGCCGTATAGCCCGCAGCTCGAAATCCTCAAGCCCGCTCGAAAATCGCCCATGCTCGAAAGCCGCGACATGCTTGCATGCTCACAGATGTAATAGAATCACTCGCGCGATCTCGCCTTAAATCTCCGGAGGATCTCATGCGATTGTCTCGCCTGTGCCGGCTTTCGTTGGCCGCAATTGTGCTTGCCGCGGTTTGCCCAACTCGCTCTACCGTTTCGGCCGAGACCGAGTGCCCTGACGCAGACGCCGGCCTGAAACTCCCCGGTGGATTCTGTGCAACTGTATTTGCCGACGGCACTGGCCACGCGCGCCACCTGGTCGTGGCCCCGGACGGAGTGGTTTACGTGAACACCTGGTCGGGCGCGTACTACGGCAATCAACCGCCTCACCAGGGCGGATTCCTGGTCGCGCTGCAAGATACAAAAGGCGCAGGAAAAGCCGACGTGATTGAGCGCTTCGGCGAAACCGCGGAAGAAGGCGGCGCGGGCGGCACGGGCATTGGTATCTATAAAGGTTGGCTTTTCGCGGAAAGCAAAGATCGCATCATCCGCTACACGCTTCCGGAGAAGGGCATTGTTCCTTCGGGTGATCCGGTCACCGTGGTTTCAGGGTTGCCTCTCGGCGGCGACCATCCCATGCATCCTTTCATCATCGACGCCGAGGGCATGTTGTACATCGACGTTGCCACGGCGACCAATTCCTGCCAGCTGAAAAATCGCACGCTCAAGTCGCCCGGCGCCGCCCCCTGCACGGAACTCGAAACTCGCGGCGGCATCTGGCGCCATGACGCGAACAAGACGGATCAGAAATTCTCTTCCGCCGAGCGCTACGCCACCGGCATCCGCAACGCGGAAGGCTTTGCGTTTGACTCCGCCGGCAACTTGTTTGTGACGCAGCACGGGCGCGACCAACTGCACAGCAACTGGCCCGACTTCTATGCCCCTGACCAGGAAGCAACCTTGCCTGCCGAGCAAATCATGCTGCTGAAGCAGGGCGCCGACTACGGCTGGCCCGAGTGCTATTACGATCCGTTTGTGCAGAAGCTGGTGCTCGCGCCGGAATACGGCGGCGACGGCAAAAAGATCGGCGTGTGCGCGAGCAAGGCTGCACCCGTGGCGGCCTTCCCCGCGCACTGGGCGCCGGACGGCATGGTGCACTACGACCAAAAAGAATTCCCCGCGCGCTATCGCGACGGCGTCTTCATTGCCTTCCATGGATCATGGAATCGTGCGCCCTACGCCCAGGGCGGATACAACGTGGTCTTTCAGCCGCTCGAAGATGCGCACGCATCCGGCCCGTGCGAAATCTTCGCCGACGGTTTTGCGGGAGCCGTCAAGTCCCCCGACCGAGCCGAGCACCGTCCCACTGGCCTCGCGGTTGGACCCGATGGCGCCCTGTATGTTTCCGACGACACTCGCGGCCGCATCTATCGCGTTACTTATGTCGGCGGACCCGACGCGGGCACCGGAATTACGCCTTGTCCGAGCGCTGCATCTCCCGCTGGCGAAATCGCCGCAACCGCTGCGAGGCCGCCGGAAGGCACACATCCCGAAGCGGGCTCGGCTCTGCCGCCGGGTACGACCCGCGAGATGGTCGCCCTCGGCGACCGCATCTATCATGGCGAGGTCGGCGGAGCATCCTGCATCGGCTGCCATGGCGCGAACGGCAAAGGCACCGTCCTCGGTCCCGACCTCACTGCAAAGAACCTGCTTTGGAGCGATGGTAGCCTGGAAGGACTCATCAAAACCATCACCGACGGCGTGCCGCAGCCAAAGAAGTTTCGCGCTCCCATGCCGCCCATGGGAGGGGCGCAGCTGACTCCTGAGCAGGTGAAATCGGTCGCGGCGTATGTGTGGAGCTTGAACCATCCGCCGCCGGTAAAATGAGTAAAGGATACTGCGACGTACCGATGAAACCCCGAGAAGGGAACGCCGGCGCTTCCCTGGCTTGTGCTATGAGGCGATGCGAGCAGCCGTCGCCTTCATGCCACGCGTTCAACCCTGGCACCAACCAACTCCCACAAGAACGCGAGGACATATAAGCCCGCCGCGATCACGTAAAGGAATCGAAATCCGAAATACATGGAATTGTATTCCAGCAGCCCTCCGCACATTGCGCCGAACAAATTCGCCGCCATCATGCTGGATATTTCACCCTTCGATTTCAGCAAGGTGGAAAATACGATGCCCGAAAAAAATACTGGAGAAGTGAGGACGATGGCAGTTCCCAAACGGCCGGCCCAAGTCGAGGGCAATCCTCCAGCCTTTGATATCCACCAGCCCGCCGACAAAGTCGCCAATAACAGCACGTAGGGCAGAATCGGGCGGCGCGCTTTCAGCCACATCACGACGCAGTTGGCCAGGAACGCCATCACCATAATCCCCGCGATGATGACGCCAATCACCTGCCAAGAATTGCCGAAGGTAAGCCCGAGTTCGGTGATTCCTTTCGTCTCCACCAGCATGAACCCCGCCCCTAACAGAAAAAAGGGAGCATGGCGGACCTCGGGTTTCCCGCCCAGAAAGTTAGCCAGCAGCAGCGCCGACAGAGCTAACACCATGGCAACCATCAACAAATACGAAAATGGGTACACCCTCTCCGGCATATAGAAGAAAGGCCAATCGTCCGTCGAAACGTCGGTATGCAACGCCGGATTCGCATAAATATCAGTCTTGCGCGGAAGCCCAGGCTGATCCAGAACTTGGGAGGCCAAGGCCAGCCGGTTGTCATTGGACTCAAGAAAGACGACCCCGCCGTCGTACCCAACATCGATGCACACCGGGGGGCGTCCATCAAACGCTTGTTGCATCATCAGGTATATCTTGCGGCCCAGTTGATTGTTAATCACCGAAAATGCCAGAGAAATAATTCCGTGGGGCTTCAATCGCGCGCGCGCTTCACGCAGCGCCTGGACGGTGTAGATAAATGAATCCAGCCGCACACTCGACGCTTGGCTGAGCAGGGTGTGCGAATCCAGCAGTCCGAAGACGATCATGTCATAGTGTTGATCGGTGGTGCGCAGGAAAGAGCGCGCGTCATTCACGATGGCGTGGACACGAGGATCGTCGTAGGGATGCTCGGGATGACCAGCACGTCCCAGCATGAGGATAGCCGGATCAATCTCAATCGCATCCACGTGTTTGACTCCGGCGCGCAGCGCCGCGGCGACATCGTTACCCGTGCCGGCGCCCACCACGGCGACACTTTCCACCGGACCCGAGAGCCGGTAGGGTAATTCGTAATAGTTGCGAGCCTTGTCAGAATCGGAGTCGGCTTTTGATCCATGCGACGAGGCCGACAGATCGTAGGCGCGCTGGTAGTAGTTGCCGGCAGCCCGGATCAACAGAAAGCCGCGCTCGTTGTAGCCCACTTCCAGCAATTGGTAAGGAGAATAGATTCGCTGCCAAGCTGGACTCACCGGCCATTCCAGAGTGATCAAGGCCAGCACCACCGCAGCGGTGGCCATCAGCAGAATCGATTGCCTGCGAACGTGGAAGAGTAGCAATCCCGCAAAGCCAGCTAGGAACCAGATGGGCGGCGTCGTCCAGAAGGCGCTGGCGGCGAACGTCAATAAGACACCCGCCAAGCTTCCCAGCAGATTTAGGCCGTACGCATGGAGCTTGTCCCGGCGCTCCATCAAGGCCCCGCACAATTGGCCGATCGGCATGAAAGCCAAGGCGGTGAGGAGAAAGACCACCGACAGCACAAAATATGTTTGCAGCCCGTAGTAAAAGTGCGTAGCTCTTGGGACTCCCATATTCAGCTGTTCGCGGAATGGCAAGACATTCAGGCTTCTGAATTGATCGGCCGTCAGTCCGTACCGCATGCCAATCATGAGAACAAATTGCCAGCAAAAAATCGGGGCGCTCAGGAAGAGGGGCATGTATTTGTCTCGAGACATCGCATACCCCAGGCCCAAGCCGGCAAAGCAGGACAACAGGGAAAGATTCTTGTAGAAGGCAAAGAAGGGAAACACCGTAGCTTGCCAGCGGATGATGGAAAGCTCCAGAAACAAACTGAGCGCCGCCGCAAAAAAAATCGCCCAACTGAGATACGCGTCGGGAGTTGTTCGAACGAATTCAGCTTGGGCCGCGGCCGCGTCGTCGAGGAAGCCTTGGGCCCTCATCAAAATAAGGCGCAGCACAATGACAGCGGCCAGTATTTCGATGGCGACAAGGCTGTATCCCGGAATCGAATGCCACGGGAAGACGCCATAGTTCATGTACCGGCTAGCTACGATCGTGATCAACGGCGCCAACCCGCTCCCGGCCAAAGCCAATGTCACCAGCCGCATGTACGAACGCCACATGGAGATAGGCCTCCCCTCATCCGCAGAGTCTTTGCCGCTGCATCTACTTGGAAGGAGCCACCATACAAGTTTTGATGGGCGCAGGCAATGGCGCCAGGGCGGCCGGTGATGACCGCATCCCAGGTCTACGCTCACGTGACACAGGTGTTAGGAAAGCACTCGTGGGGTTTGTAGGATGGCAGCCACCAGGAAGACGATTGGCGGCTCTCACAAGACTTCCGATGGCCATGGTGAGGCGGCTCTCGGACCCGGCCACCGTTGACAAACCCGGCACTACCATACGAGGGCACTCACGACGGTTCGTGCCGCACCTTACAGGGAGCCTAATTCTTGGTGGAGGCGGCGGGAGTCGAACCCGCGTCCGAAAATGTTACTGGTCAAGAGACTACATGCTTATTCCAGTTCATGCCCCAGGCGTTTGCCGCCTTGCGGCGGGTCCCCCAGGACGTTCGCGGCCTCCGCTCAGAACGGACAAGAAACGGGTGCCGCTAGCCTGAAATCTTAGCCCCTCACCCCAGACGTAGATGAGAAGAGCAGCCCTCTGTGTGACGTTCGCTCGCAGCCCAAGGGCAAAGCTGCGGAGAACGGCTGCCTAATAAATTAGGCTGCGTATGCCATTGGTTGATTGGCAATTATCATTTTGCCCACGATTACGGGTGTGTGCACCCCGGCATGCCTCTTGGCCGCAAGCATCTCCGTCGAAGCCGTGACGCCCCCATTTTGGGATGGACCAGTCAAAGAGCTGCTTCCAGACTAGGGCTGGCCCAGCCCTGAAGTCAATCTATTGGATGATTGGAGAGTACCCCAAGACCCAGAGTTCCACGCGGCATGGTATTCTATGAAAGAATTCTATATCATTTTATTCGATTCTATTCTATTCATGCTATTCTTAAGCTGGATCGAATATCTTTTTGGGAGGCTTTTCTATGAGGCAGGCAGACGAGATTCGCAGTTACGCGCGAGAGAAATACGTGATACCAGCCCGCGGCCACCGCGAAGGGCGGTTCACGATCAGGACGGGGGATGTTGTTCGCGACATGAAATTGGTTGGCGGTCGTGTGCCGGCCGTCTGCAGCGCTCTCAAGACAAGAGAATTTTTGAAAGAGAACGCACTCCGATTGGTTTCGCGCACCGGGCCCGAATCCGGCCAGAGCACAACGGTGACCTACACTTACGAATTCCTCAATGCCGAGCCCTCACCGCAGGGAAGGGCGCCTAGCGGCTCTGGCGGTTCGCCGCAATCAAGGCAAGATGCCTGGAACCGTCTGCGTGGCGCCCTGAAAGACGTTTTCGCCGAATACGGCGGAGGCGAAGCGTACCTGCGCGCCGAGCGTGCCTATTTCCGCGATGCGGACGAACGCAAATGAGCCGCATTTACTGGGATTCCATGCTGTTCATCTATTGGCTGGACGACAATCCGCTCTTTGCCAAGCGGATTGCCTCCATCCATGCCCGCATGGGTGAGCGCAACGATGAACTCATCACCAGCGCCATTACCGTCGGTGAAGTGCTCGCGGGCGCATACCGTAAAGGCCCCGTATCCCGAGCAGAGGAAGTCCGCCAAGCTTTGTTGAGCCTGGTTTCGGAAGTGGTTCCGTTCACAGTCGAAACCGCCGATCACTACGCCCGCATCCGGGGAGGCACGAAGATTGGGTCTCCCGACGCCATTCATCTTGCCTGCGCGGCCTCTGCCAACACAGACCTGTTTTTGACCAATGACAAGAGCCTGGTCGGCAAGTTCATTCCCGGAATTCAGTTCATCGCATCCCTCGATACGCAATTCTTCTAATCCGCGGCCTTGGCCGAAACTTCCTGCCAATCCATTCGTCTAAGGCTCCAAGGTTGAACCACAACCCGTGAGGTCTGACTTGGTCGAGCGAATCACAGCGCAGGGACGGATTGTGTTCGGTATCGCAATGCTGGCCTTTGGCGTTCAGAACTTCATTTTCGGTTATCGGCGGATGTTCGTGGATGGGGTTCCGTGGTTCCCGCGCACGCCGGTGCTGGCTTACGTTGCCGGGGCCGCGTTGCTGGTGGCCGGCATCTGCATTATCGCCAATCTGCAAGCTTGGTTGGCGGCGATTGGTCTGAGCGTGTGGTTTCTTCTCTGCTTTATGGATTATGCGATATTCAACGCCGCTGGGATCGTATCGGATATTGGCATTCGTACCGCGGCATTTGAGACGCTGACGATGGCCAGCTCCGCGCTGATGTTGGCTGGGATCTTGCGAGACAATCGCGGGGACGATCCCGGGGTTTTGCGGGTCCTGATTGCCTCGGGACCGTATCTTTTCGCGGTTTCCATGGTGATCTTCGGCGTCGATCATTTTCTGATTCTTAAGTTTATTGCCAGCCTGATTACGCAGTGGATACCCGCGAAGATGTTCTGGGCGGCCTTCACGGGAGCGGGGTTTATCGCTGCCGGGATCAGCATTGCGGTGCGCTGGATGGATCGCTGGGCGGGGTTTTTTCTCGGCGTAATGTTCTTGCTTTGGTTCCTTTTGCTGCACCTGCCGAGGGTGCTAAGCGCGGCGCGAATGCACAATCCGAATGAATGGTCGAGCGCCTTTATTGCGCTCGCGGTTTGCGGCGGGGCGTGGATTTGCGCGGCGCGGGAGAATGGGATTGTTCCACCTACCGCAGCGCAAACAGGCCGCTAGGATAGGCGCCCGGCGGCAGGCCCGAAAGTTCCGCCAACTTTTCAACAAGCAATTTCTCGTTGATTCCTATTTCTCCGAAGGAGGAATAATCAAGGGCTGCACATCGCCACAATTGGAAGACAGGAATTTCGCGCTAAACGTTTTATCGAGCGTCATATTGACGGGCGTGCCATGGGAGGTGCCAGTGACTGTCGTATGGCTGGTCCCGCTGAAGTGGTCTGCATCCGCGAGTTTGAAATCCGCGTGGCCCTTGGATCCCATTGTCGGGCCAGTGCAAACGCTGTCATAGGAAATTCCATGCGTCGTCTGGACTCTGTTGCTGACGGTGCAGTGCGCGCCGCGCGCGCTTCCCTGGTTCAGCGCGCTCATGTACTGGGAGAGCGTGAGACCGGCGCTGAAACATACCTGAGTCACAATAGGCTCAGCGTCATCAGTTCCTGCCATTCCAGTTTTGACGTTAACCCGGGTTTCCCAAAGGCCGGCCTTGATCGGAAGATCGGCCACTTGCGAGAGCAAATTCGTCGATCCGCTCAGAATCACCGCCACAGAACACGCCAGCAACAGTCCCGAACGCCCGCATGATTTCATAAACAACCTCAAAACGTAGGGAATGCCCAGAAGAATAACATTTGGATGAGGTTGGCTGCGACCAGATTCAACCTCGTTCGGCGGAAACTCGCCAGGGCCGGGCGATTTTTGCTGGACGCAATTCGACAGCTACTCGTTTTCAGCGGAACGGTTTCTGACTCCGCCGGCGAGAATTCTCGTTACTGGCTTGCGGCCGCCTTTTGCCCGATCATGACCGCTTCCTGCATCTGGTGGAACAGGTCTCCGATGGCTGCCGGAGAGTGTGACATGAGAATTGTGTTGCTCTTATCGCTCGCGCCGATTTCTTTCATGGTGTCGAGGTACTGGGTGACCAGCACCAGCATCATCACGTCTTTGGGCGTCGAGCCTTCGACGGCCTGCTGAAAAGATTCCACAGAGTCTTTCAGGCCGTTGATGATCGCCTTACGCTGATTGGCAATGCCTTGGCCTTGCAGCGCTTTACTCTCGGCTTCCGCTTCGGCTTGTTTGACCTTCAGGATTTTTTCGGCTTCGCCGCGGGCGCTGGCCGCCACCTGCTCGCGCTGCGCCGCGTTGATCTCGTTCATCGCGGCTTTCACTTTTTCGTCGGGCTCGATGTCGGTGACCAGGGCTTGGTCGATGGCGTAGCCGTAGGTTCTCATCACATCGTCCAGCCCCTGCTTGATGGCAACGGCGATGTCAGATTCCTGCAGGAAGGCGTCATCCAGAATCATCTTGGGCACGTGGCCGAGGATGACGTTAAACACATAGGAAGAAATCTGCTGCCGGGGATTGGCCAACTTATAAAACGCCTCATAAACCTTGTCGGGAATCACGTGATACTGCACCGAAACCGGAATCTTCACGAAGACGTTGTCTTTGGTCTTGGTTTCGACATCGAGCGCGAGCTGCTGGACCCGCAGGTCGATGCGTCCGGCAATCTGGTCGAGCCAGGGGAGCTTGAAGTTGATGCCGGCGTTGGCGACGCACTGAAACTTGCCCAGCCGCTGCACCACGACCGCCTCGGCGGTCTGCACCTGGAAGAACCCGCTCAGGATCGTGCCCACCACGAAAATGAACGCGACAAAGTAAGCGAAATATGCAATGCCCTGTCCGATATCCATACTTTCTCTCCTGCGGGCCTGCGAGGCCCTAGAGTCGAGGCATGATAGCCCCTCGCCTTAGCGCCGACAATTGACTTTGGGAGTGACAGGCTACCTTGGGCTGGAGGCGCGGAGTTTTTCTTCCAGCCGCTCTTTCACTTCCGGCCATTCACTGTCGAGAATGCTGAAATAGACGCTGTCGCGGCGGCGGCCATCCCAGGTGACCATGTGCTGGCGCAATGTGCCTTCCTCCTTGGCCCCGAGGCGCAAGATGGCGGCGCGCGATTTTTGGTTGAACGAGTCGGTCTTTAGTTCGACGCGGAAGCATCCCCACTGCTCGAAGGCGTGGCGCAGCATGAGGTATTTGGCTTCGGTGTTGACGGCGGTGCGCTGCCAGGGGGGCGCGATCCAGGTGGAGCCGATTTCCACGCGGCGGTTGGCCAAGTCCATGTTCATGAAGCGCGTGCTGCCGATCACCCGCCCTGAGCTTTTCTCCAGCGTGGTGAATGCGACTGACTGACCGCGCGCCTGCTCCGCTAAAATCCTGTCGATGCCGGTTTGGAAATCTTCGAGGGTGCGCATGCGATAGGGAATCCAGCGGAAAAGATCGTCCAGCGCGTCCTTCGCCGCGTCCCAAAGCAACGGCGCATGCTCGGTTCGCAACGGCTCCAGGCGCACCACACGGCCTTCAAGAGTGATTGGCTCTCCAAGCTTGGGGGGCGTGGTCATGCAGCTTCCACCTCTGGGCTCTATGGAATTTGCGGCGTCACAGGACGCGTGCCCTCTGCCATTTTTGCATCCCGGCCGGGATTCCGTCATCTGAGAGAAATGGCTGCGATTCGGGGCTTCCTCGCTGGGACTGCTTTGCACATCAGGGTCTGGCAAAATTCACCCTGTAGAATGGAACCGTGATGACGAACCAGCGGGCGGTTGCGTCTAAGCCTAGCCAGGAGACTTGCCGGTGACGTCGCAGTGTTTGCCCTTCAGCCAAATCCCGCACACCACACGGCTTTTCACTGATTTTCTGGCCTCTTCTGCGGGCGTCCGGCAGTTTTATCCGCGCTCTCCCCATTTTAGTGACTGGCTCAAAGATGAAGCAGCCGAGGTGCGCTACGACTCCAACCGGCGCGAGCGGGTAGCAAAGATCCTGGAGCGCCAGAATCGCGCCTGGGGCGGCTCACAAAAAACCCTCGAGAACATCGCCCGCCTGCGGCAGGGCGCGCTCGCGGTGGTGACCGGCCAGCAAGTGGGCCTCTTCGGCGGGCCGCTGTTTGCGCTGTTCAAGGCGCTGAGCGCCGTGAAGCTGGCGAGCGAGGCCACAGCCGCCGGGGTGGAGTGCGTTCCGGTGTTCTGGCTGGCTACCGAGGATCACGATCTGGCGGAGGTCAATCACGTTTCCATCCCCGGACCGGATGGCGTCCTGCAGACGCTGACGGCCACGACTCAAGCCATCCCCGATGCTCCCGTCAGCCAAGTTGTCTTCGGGGCGGAAATCGAACCCGAAGTCGAAGCGGCCGTCGCGCTGCTAGGTGATTCCGACGCTAGCCGGACATTACGCGAATGTTATCGCCCAGGCGAATCGCTGGGCGGCGCGTTCGCGCGGCTCTTTTCCCGGCTGTTCGCCGACCGGGGCATGATTCTGCTGGATGCCGCGGACGCGGAATTCCATCAAATTGCGGAACCCATCTACCAAGCCGCGATCGAACGCGCGGCCGAACTGCAAGAAAGGCTGCTCGCCTGCGGCAAAGCGCTCGAGGCTGCGGGCTATCACCAGCAAGTCAAAGTCACAGCGGATTCAACCCTCTTGTTCGGCATGCAAAATGGGGCGCGGGTGCCGATATACCGGCAAACAGGCTCAAAGCCAACAGCGTTTACTATCGGCCAGCAAGAGCTTTCCGGGCAGGAGTTAATGCGTCACATCACATCGGAGCCGCCAGATTTCAGCCCCAACGCGCTGCTCCGGCCGGTGGTGCAAGACTATCTGCTGCCCACTCTGGCGTACACCGGAGGATCGGCGGAAGTGGCCTACTTCGCTCAGGCTGGTGGTGTATATCAGGCTTTGCTGGGGCGGGTCACTCCGATCATTCCGCGGTTTTCCGCCAGCGTGGTTGAAGCAAAGCCTAAGGCATTACTTGAGCGGTATGGCTTGGCGTTTACCGACCTCTTGCAAGGTCCAGACCGGCTCCGCGAGACTTTGGCGGCGCGTTTGCTGGGGCAGGAATTGAGCAGGGCTTTCGACGAAGCGGAAGCCAGCCAGGAAAAGTCTATCGCCGCGATCGCCCGCGCCCTGGAAGGCGTAGATAAGACCCTGGTGGATGCAGCCAACCACGCCGGCGAGAAGATGCGCTATCAGCTTAGCCAGCTGCGCGCCAAGGCCGCACGCGCTGAACTTCGCCAGAGCGAGGTTTGGGCACGGCACGCCGACCTCCTGAGCAATGCGCTTTTTCCGAACAAGATTCTGCAGGAGCGCCAGATCGCGGGAATCTATTTCATGGCCCGCTACGGCCCGCCCCTGTTGTACGAGATCTATGAAGCGATTCAGGTCGATTGTCTCGACCATCAGATAGTCACGCTTTAGCCGCCGCTTCCCAGCCCACAAACGCCGCTGACTTCGCTGCCGGAAAAGGGTAATATCATAGCCCTGTCCGGCGGAACGGCGAGAGAGCCCATATCCCGCAAGCGGAACCGGTACCCATGCTCCTGTCCTTGTCTCTGTCTCCCGTCATCGCTCGTGTGACCACCCTGGCTGCGGATGCGCGGCTGGGGCGCATGCTGGGAGTGGAAGCCTGGAATCCCTTGCTACTGGCGGCCTTCGACTTCTCTAATAAGCAAGCGCAAATCTACAACATCCTTTTTGTGCTAGTGTTCGGCTTTGCCACCCTGAATATTCTCAGCCTGGTTGCGCGGCGTTTCGAGCCGGAGCGGGGACGCAACCGCCTGACCTTCGGCGAAAGCATTGCGGTGACGGTGGTTTTGGTTTCCATTGGGCTGCTGGGCTGGGAGATGCTCACCATCTTCAAGGTTTTCCCCATCAAGCTTCATCCCCGATGAGGGAAGGTTTTGGAGTATCATCGCGGTATGAAGGGTAAGATTTCCGCCTTCGAAGTGACCTGCCCGTGCTGCAGCGCCGTGCTCAAGGTGGACGCGGAAACCGAGGCCGTGATCGCGCACACCGCAGCGGTCAAGCCGAAGACCTTCAATGATATCGAGGAAGCCGCGCGCGCCATGAAAGAACAGGACACCCGGCGCGATTCCATTTTCCGGCAATCGGTCGAGGCGCAAAAACACGCCGGCGACCTGCTGGAAAAGAAATTTCAGGAAGCAGTCAAGAGGGCGAAAGAGACTCCTGACACCGGTCGCCCGATTCGCGATTTTGACCTAGATTAGCCCGCCTGCTACGGAAAAGCATGCCAGCCCGCCCAATTCTTCTTGGACATCGCGGAGTGCGCGGCAACAAGTCGATCCCAGAAAATACCATCGCCGCTTTCGACCGGGCTTTGGAGCAGGGTTGCGACGGCTTTGAGTTCGACCTGCGGGCGACCGGCGACGGGCGCGTAGTTGTATGCCACGACGCTCGAGCAGACGGCATTACGATTTCGCGGGCCTCAGCCTTGCAGCTCCACGAACTTCCCGAGTTTCGCGAAGTGCTCAGCCGCTTTGCCCGACCGGCATTTCTGGATGTTGAAATCAAGATGGCTGGGATCGAGGAAGCCGTTCTAGCGGCTCTCCGCGATCAGCCGCCAGCGCGAGGCTACGTAGTTTCTTCGTTTCTTCCCGAAGTGGTGCAGAAAGTGAAGGCCCTCGGCGAACATGTGCCAGTCGGGATCATTTGCGAGAAGGCGAGCCAGCTCAAGAAGTGGCGCGGGTTACCAGTCGACTACGTGATCGCCCACAAAGCGCTGGCAACGCGGGAACTGATTCAGCAAGTTCATGACGCCGGCCGCAAAATCTTTGTGTGGACTGTGAACGACAAAGCTTCCACGCTAAAATTTGCGGCTTGGGGCGTGGACGGCATCATTGGCGACGATCCCCGACGCCTGGCGCAAGCGTTTTCGTAAACGCGGATGACCGTTGCTGACCGGGCCAAGCCAATTCCTTTCATTGCCCGTTCCTGCGCTTGTCGGTTACAGTGGGCGTACTCATGCCACCCACTACCGGAGAACGCTTCGAGCGCGCCGTTTCCATCATGGCCCGGCTGCGTGGGCCGGGCGGCTGCCCCTGGGATCGCGAGCAGACATTCGATTCCATCAAGCCCTACACCGTCGAAGAGACCTACGAAGTCCTTGAAGCCATCGACCGCCGCGACTGGGATGAACTGCCCGCTGAGCTGGGCGACCTGTTGCTGCAGGTTTTGTTCTACGCCCAGATGGCGAATGACGAGGGCAGGTTTTCCATCGACGAGGTGCTCGATCGGCTTTCGAGCAAGCTGGTCAATCGGCATCCGCATGTGTTTGGTGAGGTGAAGGCCGAAACTTCCGCCGACGTGCTGCGAAACTGGGAAGCGCTGAAGGCGGAAGAACGGAAGAAGCGCGACGGCAAAGATCCGGAGGAGAAACCGCCCGAGTCGATCATGGCCGGTGTTTCGCCAGCCATGCCTGCGCTACTGGAAGCGCACAAGCTGAGTTCGCGCGCCGGGCGTGCCGGATTTGACTGGCCAAACATCGAGGGCCTGTTCGACAAACTGCGCGAAGAAACGCTGGAGCTGCAGGAGCACCTGAAGGAATTTCCTGAGCCTGGGCCGCGCCCCCAGGACAAAGCAAGCCGCCAACCCATTTCCGAAGACCTGAGAAAACGCCTGGAGGACGAAGTCGGCGATTTGTTTTTTGTGCTGGTGAATATCGCGCGGTATTTAGCTCTCGATTCCGAGTCTGCGCTCAAGCAAAGCAATCGCAAGTTCCGCCGCCGCTTCGAGTGGATGGAGTCGCAACTGCGCGCCTCGGGGCGGGGCGCCTCTGACGCCAGCCCCGAGGAGTTGGAACATCTGTGGCAACAGGCCAAGCGGCTGGAATCGGCGGTAAAGTAATGCTCCCGGCCAAACCGGAATGAAACTCGAGGCGCTGACAATTCGCGAAATCCAGCTCCCGCTGGTGCAGTTCTTCGAGACAAGTTTTGGGCGCGCTTATAGCCGCCGCATCCTTCTGCTCACCGCGCACTGTGCCGGCAGCGAAGGCTGGTCGGAATGCGTGGCGAGCGATGCGCCGTTTTACAGTTCCGAATGGGCTGAGACGGCTTGGCCCACCATCAAGTCTTACCTGGCTCCGGCAATTCTGGGGCAGACGTTGGAATCCGCCCGCGAAAGCGCGACTTTGATGTCCAAGGTTCGCGGGCACCACATGGCGAAAGCCGCGGTCGAGAACGCGCTGTGGGATGCAGAAGCGCAGGAGAAGCAGCAACCGCTATGGAAGCTGCTCGGAGGCACGCGGCGCGAAATCTCCTGCGGCGTTTCGATTGGCATTCAAGACTCGATTGAGCAGTTGCTGGAAAAGATCGCCGTCGAGTTGGCCGCCGGGTACCGCCGCATCAAGGTCAAAGTGAAACCCGGCTGGGATTTGAAGGTGCTCGAGCGCATTCGTTCGCGATGGTCCGATATCGTACTAAGCTGCGACGCCAACTCCGCCTACACGCTTGACGAGGTTGAGCACTTGCGCAAATTCGACCAGTTCAACCTGCTGATGATCGAGCAGCCGCTGTGGGATGACGACATCTACTACCATGCGCGCCTGCAGCACGAACTGCGAACCGCCATCTGCCTGGATGAATCCATCCGCCAGGCCCGTGACGCGGCCTTCGCGATCGAGGCGGGCGCCTGCCGCATCATCAACATCAAAGTGGGGCGCTTGGGAGGGCTTACCGAAGCGCTCAAGGTGCATGATGTCTGCCAAGCCAACAGCATCCCGGTATGGTGCGGTGGAATGCTGGAATCCGGCGTGGGCCGCGCCCACAACATCGCGCTATCTACGCTGGAGAACTTCCGGCTCCCAGGCGACGTTTCCGCCTCAAAGCGATACTGGAGCGAAGACATTATCGAGCCCGAGGTGGAAGTTACGTCGCAGGGAATGATTGTCGTCAGCGACCGGCCCGGCACTGGCTATCGCGTACGCAAAGATTTGATTGAAAAGCTGACCGTGCGGAAAGAAACGATCAAAGCGTGAAACGAACTATCGGCGACTACGGGTGGTTTCCATTGTTTCGGTTAGCTGCCAGTTCCTCTTGCTGCTTGCGCAGCATTTCCAGACCTTGAGCAAAGCTCAAGTCATTGCGCACCTGACGGAAATCGGTCTCCGTCTCGGTGATTTTGATGTTCAGGCTCTTGAAGAGCAGAATTTTGCCGGTGAAGGCGAGTTCCATACGGCTGATTTCCCAATGGCCGTCGCCCACATCGCCTTGCTCGACCAAGAAACGTCCGCCCCGATCCAGGTGTCCTAGAATGCCCCAGCCGAAGCTCACGTCCCGCTGCAGGGTGCCGTCGATTTCGGCGATCCGGTCTCGGGTCGTATCCACCAGGACATATCCTTGCATGCCGACCAGCACCTGCTCCACGCGAGAAGGCGGATCGTACCGCGGATTCGGGCGAAAGTTCAGCCGAGTGAGTGTGTCTCCGGGTCTGCCCACTCCCTGGCGGCCCGGTTCGGTGCCGGCGTACTCATAGATAAACGCATCCGGCAAAGCCTTCATGATGCGAGCAGTGCGGTCAGCGTCTTCTTTTTCCTGCTTCTTTCGCTTATCCAGCTCATCCGGGTCTTTCAGAAAGCGGTCCACTCGCGCGTTCTCGGCCTCGCGTTGTTCCGCGGTCAGAGGGTGGTCATCAACCGCGATCAGCAGACCTGCCATCGCGTCGCGGGTTTCTACCATCAACTTCGTTTCGGAGCCGCGGCTTGTTTCCTTGCGGTCACGAAACATGTAGGCCGCGTTATCGCCGGGGTGCATCTCATTCCAGGTTGTCCTGCGAATGAGTTCTTCCGGAGTGACCGACGGGACTTGCGCCGCGCCCTCGGCTGGGCGGGCGGCAATGCCGATTGCGGCCAACAACCCTACCAACGCCAGGTTTGCTAGAGAAAGTCTCAGATGCCCTAATCCTCGGCCCATAGTCTAAACTGAGACAGGCTGGGTTTGCGGGGTTTTTGTGAGGACCGCCTACCCCCACGTGGGCAGCCGTTTTAACCCATATTGCTCAGTGGCTTCCAGTACGATATAGTGCGGCAAGTCGTGTCGCGGCTCGTGGGCCTTTGACGGACCGCATCCGGGACTTGTGTTTCCTGGCAGCACGGCAAGTCACGATAACCACCGTCACGACAATAACTTAGCAACAGGCAATCCGGCTGTGCTCCACCACGCCCCGAGGAGGCCCAAGGCTTATGGAAGCATCAAAGACGACGGAATTCGCACATATTGGCAGGTCCGTTATTATCAAGGGAGAACTCTCTGGCAGCGAGGATCTCTATATCGATGGCCAAGTGGACGGCACTATCGAGCTGAAAGGGAACAATCTGACGATAGGCCCGCACGGCCAGGTGAAGGCGAACATTAACGCCAAGGACGTCGTGGTGCAGGGCAAGCTGGAAGGCAGCATCATGGCCAGCCAGCGCGCGGAGCTGACCAAGTCTGCCGTCGCCACCGGCGATATCGTGACGCAACGCGTTTCGATTGAAGAGGGCGCCTTTTTCAAGGGCAAGATCGACATCCAGCGAGATGCGAAGTCCGAAGCGCAAGCCGGCAAGTCGTAGCTAAGGCCGGAATTGGAAGCCTGATCAGGCTTGACCGCCTGGTTCCCCGCCGCGCCCAACCTTGAAGTGGCCCGGGTTCTCAAGGAGAGCGCCGACGAAGGTTCCGACATTTTGTGTGTATCTCAAATTTAAGCGCGGGAACTGCCAGACGACCCGCTCGCGTTCTGAACGCGGCCGAACCAAAGTGTATTGATGAAACTGTTCCGCAGCACGCCGGCAGAGCAAGGGCGGCGCACGCAAGAGGCGGCGCCCTCCAGAGACAGGCTTACCCGCCGCTCCAGCGGGTTGGCGCAGCTCGCCCAGTCACTTGGCCCGGAGGAGCCGTTGTGCATCCTTGACCTCGGGTCCACTTCCGCGGCGAATATTCGCTACCTGACTTCTCGCGGACACAAGATCTACAGTGAAGACTTACTGGAGGCTTCCACCGACCCTGCCCTCGCAACAAAAGACGAGCAAGGCAATCCAACCCTGGACAGCAAGCGCTTTCTTGACGAAAACCTGCAATACCCGAACGCACAGTTCGATATCGTTTTGTTTTGGAATCTCGCCGATTACATGGAAGAGAGCCTGGTGAAGCCGGTGATCGGGCGGATTTGGTCGCTGGTCAAGCCCGGCGGCCTGCTGCTTGCCTTCTTCCACACCCGCGAAGCGGGCCCGGACGCGCCCTGCTATCGTTTTCACATTGCGGGTGAGGACGTGCTCGAGATGCAGCCCATCGAAACCCGCAACCCGGGGGCCCGGTCCGGAGGCTTTCACCTGCAGCGCGTCTTCAACAATCGCCACATCGAAACCCTGTTCCGCGATTTCGGCTCGATCAAGTTCTTTCTTGCCCGCGACAATATCCGCGAAGTTCTGGTGGTTCGATAAGCGCTCACCTGGTTTTCCTCACGACGTAGCGCCCCACCGCGGGAATGTTTTCGAACAAGAAAAGCATCGGCAGGCGCACGCTGCGAGGAAGCGTAAGCATCCGGCGCAACTTGGATGAGGCGCGAAACACCGGAGCCAGTTCACGCTCGTAGGCCTGCCTATATTGACGAGTCGCCTCGACCAGCGAGCATTGGTTGCGGAAGAATGGAATCAGACAGGCGGCGGCCAGCGTCCCGCTGCGCAGGGCAAGGGAGATGCCGTCGCCCACGAACGGATCGACAAAGCCGGCAGCGTCGCCGGCCAGCAGAATGTGGTCGCGCTCGGGCTGTGGCTGGCGAAAAATTAAGGGCGACGTGCTCACCGGATCGGTCAAAGGGCGCCAGGCTTGGCTCCGCTCTCGTAGCGCAGGATGCTGATCGAAGACCTCGGGCAGAGTTGTTGCCACGTCTGTTCGCACCATCGCGCAGGCGTTGACGCGCCCGCTTTCCGACTTTCCTGATCTCACTTCGACCGGCTGCACTCCACAATACCCTCCGTCGAAAAAATACAAATCAACCGAAGGGTCCGGATGGGCTTCGGCGAAGTGCGCCTTGAGCCCCAGGTATTTCTGCGAGCCTTTTCCGGCCGGTTCGAGCGGGGGGCTTAGGTTCGACCAGCGCCCGGCCGCGCAGATCACAGCGCCCGCTTCGAAAGTCTCGTGTGCGGTGCTGACGCGAAACGGGCCGGCTTCCGAAATTCCCTCCACTGTGGTTTGTTCCCGCGCCTCGACGCCGGATTGGCGGGCAAGTTCCCATAGCGCAGCATCCAGATCGAAGCGAGCGATGCTGGCGGCGGGCGGATCAACCGCAGTTTCCACCACGCGGCCATCCAGAAACACCCGCGCCTTGCCGATTTGAACAGCTTCCGCTAACAGCGCACCGTGGCGCGAACCAAGCAGGTCGTCAAGCAGTCCAAGAGACTCGGCGGAAACAAATTCCCCGCAGACCTTGTGACGCGGGAAACGGCCGCGCTCGAGCAGCAGAACCTTGGCCTCGCCGCGAGCCGCGGCGATGGCAGCAGAGGTTCCCGCCGGCCCTGCCCCGATGATGACCAGATCATGCATTGAGGTTTGTTACCATTTCCATACGACGACGCCCATGCGGTAAAGATAGCGAGACTCCACCTCAGCCCGCGCCGCTTTTGTTCTCAGCAATAGCCCCTGCATCTCTGCGATCGTGTGTGCCTGGCGCACCGAAGCGGGCGCGTCATGGCGCGTAATTCTGCTGCGGTACATAGGCATTCCCGCCCAGGTCAAAGCTAGATGCAGAGGATGCCGGATCAGGTCGTTGATCAGCACGGCGGTTCGGCAAACTCGCAAGCCCTCATCGACAAAGCGGACGGCATCATCCGGAGACAAGTGGTGCACGAACAGATTACAGCTCAGCAGATCAAAGGAAGCATCGCGGAAGGGAAGAGCCAACGCATCTCCAACCACCGCGCCGTTTCCATTTTGGCCGTGACTCAAGTGGGAGTGCGCGCGGTCGAGCAGCGTTACATCGAGCTCGATTCCGAGCCGCTGCAGGCGTTGTTGAGCAATTCGCGGCACGTCGCCCGCTCCGGCGGCGACGTCAAGTAGCGAGAATGATCGTCTGCCGGTCTCCCCGGCCACGCGCACAACCATGGACTGCGTGGTGGCCACTCCTCCAAAACGCCGGTTGATGTTGCGTAGATCGGCGAGCGAGGCCGCGATTTCGGCGGGAGTGCCGGCGTCGTTATCGAGCAACTCGGCGGCCACGATTCGTCTCATAGGGATCGTCTCGAGTGGGAGGGAAATCCTCGTCGCAGCCAGCCGGCGGCGCAAGCCGTCAAACTTCCGCCAGTTCCTCTTCCAGCATCTGCTTGTTATAGAGGTCGGTATAGTACCCGTTTAGCGCCAGCAATTCCTCGTGGGAGCCGCGCTCCACAATGCGTCCTCCATGGAGAACGACAATCAGATCGGCGTTGCGGACCGTCGAAACGCGGTGCGAAATAAAAATTGTCGTTCGGCCGAGCATGAGTTCCCGCAGATGATTGAGGATCTTGTCTTCGGTCTGCGTATCCACGCTGGAGAGTGCGTCGTCGAGCACCAGAATGCGAGGATCGCGAATCACGGCTCGGGCAATCGCGGCCCGCTGCTTCTGCCCGCCGGAGAGTGTGATGCCCCGCTCGCCAACCATCGTTTTGTAGCCTTCCGGAAAGCTCTCGATATCGGCGGCAATGCTGGCCGCTTCCGCCGCGTCGCGAACTTCGCGGTCGCTCGCGCTCTCCGCGCCAAATGCAATGTTGTCGCGCACGGTTTCGCTGAAGAGAAAAGTCTCCTGCGGAACGAACCCGATATGACGGCGCAGAAATTCCAGGGGATATTCCCGAACCGGTTTGCCGTCGATCAGCAAGCTGCCGGGCGCCGCGTCGTAGATGCGGGGAATCAAACTGACGAGCGTCGTTTTGCCCGATCCCGTCGGCCCCACGATGGCCAGGCTGGTGCCGGCGGGGATGCGGAGGTTGACGTCATGCAGCACGGGCGCGCCGTTGTAACTGAAATTCAAGTTGCGAAACTCGATTTCGCCCTCCATCTGCGATGCCATCGCAACGCCCCGAGCCATTTGTGCCTTCACTTCGTCGCTGTCTTCGATCTCCGGCTTCTCGACGAAGATTTGGTTCAGCCGGCCCATGGAAGCGGTGCCGCGCTGAACAATATTGATCACCCATCCCAACGCGATGATCGGCCATGTGAGCAGGGCCATGTAGGTGATGAAAGCGACGAAGTTGCCGACCGAAATGCGGTTGAATAGCACTTCACGTCCGCCCAGCCACAACACCAGCACAACGGCCAAGCCGAGCATGGTTTCAAGCGTTGGCCACAGCATGCCCATCAACTGCACCAGTTTTAAGCTGCGGGCGATGTACTGCTGATTGGAACTCTCGAATCCGGCAATCTCAGCCTCTTCTTGCACGTAGGCGCGGATCAGGCGAGCCCCCGAAAAATTCTCCTGCGCGCGCGCCGAGATTTCCGAGAACATCGCCTGAATCGTTTCAAAGCGCTCATGAATCTTGCGCCCGAAATACTGCACCACGATGCTGACAAACGGCAGGGGCAGAAACGCATACAGGGTCAGTTTAGGGCTGATGTGCAACATGAAGGCCAGGGCGCCCGCGGTGAAGACGATTGTGTTGGCGGAGTACATGATCGCCGGCCCCAGCAGCATGCGCACCGCGTTCAGATCGTTAGTGGCCCGCGCCATAATGTCGCCGGTTCGCGTGCGCTGGTAATAAGAATAAGAAAGCTTTTCCAGATGGGCGAACAGGTCGTTGCGCAGGTCGAATTCAATGTCGCGGGAAACGCCGATCACGATCCAACGGGTCAGGAATTGGAAAATGCCCTTGGAGAAGGCCAGCGCCAGAATGATCAGCGCATAGGTAAGCAGCTTCTCGCGCGTGACCTGCGTGGTCAGGTCGTCGACCGCGCGCCCAATCACGAGCGGAAGCAGGATCCAAATGCCGTTGAGGAGCACAACACACAGCCCTCCCACCGCGTACCCGCCGCGGTATTTCTTCAGGTAGGGATAGAGGGGGCGCAGGCTTTTGGGGACCATGTGCTTCTAGATGCGATTCTAGCAGCCCAGGCTTCAGCCTGTTACGCCCGGAGAACACCTGGGGAAAAGGCTACTTCGATGACCATTCCTGCCGGAACTCGACCAGGCAGGCGAGCACCAACAGCAGCGCCCATCCGCCGAGAAAGAAACACGTGGCTCGGAACAGATACGAATAGACGAGATCGACATTCATAGAAGGAGCCCCCGGCTCCGTTTCGTTCAAACTCTTCGGCCAAAGAGTGCGCTTTTGCCGGTGAGCTGTTTGTAGCGCTCCAGAACTTCTCTGACCGCCTGCAGCCGGCCCAGCGTGGTCAATCCGGGATCGGTGAACGCCTGCTCAATTTGAGCCATCCAGCACTCCACGGCTGTTTCGACGCCAAGCGCCATCTCTGCCGAGATGGCGTTGACCAAATCGCTTGTCGCAGTAGTTGAACTCAGCACGTTCTTACCCGCCTTTCCGGAATGCCAATCCGCCAGGGGAGGGGACCGGACCCTCCCCTTCCTACCACGTCAATTGCTAGCCGGCGTCTGGCTTTGCCCCTGAAGCCTTTGCTGGTGATTGGTCAGCATCTGGCCGAGCTTTGTCTTTTGATCCGGGGTCAAAACCTGAATCAGCTCCGACTCAATCCGCGCCCGCTGCACGATCAGGTCCGACATCGTCTGCGCCTGCTGCGTAGCCAGCGCGCGTACCTGCGACTCGTCGAAATTGCCGTTCAGTTCGAGCTGCGTGATCTGAAAGCGATTTTGCGCCATCTGCTTCATCAGCGGCTGAATCGTGGGCTTTTCCTTCTGCAGGATGTCCCGAATCTGGGTACGCTGTGCGGCGGTCAAATCGAGCCGGCGCGTCAACATTCGAGCCATAGGGCCGCCGAACATTCCGGCTCGGTGGCGATGAATCGCCCCTGTGGTTTCGCCAATGGCCAACGCCGCCAATAGCGTCACCGCCAGAGCCCCGCCGATCCACTTCATGCGACTGCCTGTCATAAATCCTCCTGGGTAAACCGTGCACGGCAACCGGTCCAGCCAGCCCGTGCACTGGATAAGAACACCCTATGGCCATTTAGTTGGGTAAAGAGTCGGTCAAGCGTAGTAAAGTTTTGTAAATCAGGCTGGTGTTTGACAATTCTTTACGCCTTTGTTTCGCGGTCTGGGGTAAAAGTAGTATGAGAAAAATGGATCGCATTCTAGTTGTAGATGACGACGTCGAGCTTTGCAGCCTGGTGGCCGAATATCTGGAACCGGAAGGCTTCGGCATCGAATCGGTCACGGACGGGGAACATGGCTTGGCGCGCGCGCTCAGCGGAGAACATCCGCTGGTGGTGCTGGATATCATGCTGCCCGGAATGAACGGCCTGGAAGTGTTGCGCAGAATTCGCGCCACCTCACGCATTCCGGTTCTTTTGCTGACGGCGCGCGGCGAAGATGTGGACCGGATTGTCGGTCTCGAAGTAGGCGCCGACGATTATCTTCCGAAACCTTTTAATCCTCGGGAACTGGTTGCACGTATTCGCGCCATTCTGCGGCGTACCCAGGGTGCCGAGAAGGCAGACGAGATCCCCGAAGTATTGCAGGTGGGCGATGTTAAACTCGATCCCGCCACCAGAACCGTGCAGCAGCAGGGAAGGGCGGTCGAGCTCACATCGGTGGAGTTCAATTTGTTGCAAGTACTGCTGCGCGAGGCCGGGCGCGTGGTCACGCGCGAACGTCTGGTGGATGCGGTTCTGGGCCGGAAATTTTCTCCCTTTGACCGCAGCATCGACATGCACGTGAGCAAAGTGCGTAGGAAGCTGGGCGACTCCGAGGGCGGGACGGATCACATCAAAACCATCCGTGGAGTAGGCTACATTTTCGCGCACCCCCGTGAAACCGAGAGTGAAACCAA
Organism: uncultured Acidobacteriaceae bacterium; assembly: GCA_963770915.1. Classification (GTDB taxonomy): domain Bacteria; phylum Acidobacteriota; class Terriglobia; order Terriglobales; family Acidobacteriaceae; genus PALSA-270. The sequence goes on along the minus strand of CAVYRG010000002.1, from coordinate 277,797 downwards.
ATGAGAAGCCTGTTCCTCAAGATTTTCCTTTCTTTTTGGGTGGCGCAGGCACTCTTTCTGGTGTTGGCGATTCTGGTCACTCTGGCGATGCGCCCGCAGCGGGAATTTTCCGGCTTTGAGGCGCAGGAGGTCAAGATTCTCAGCGAGGCGGTGCAGGCCTACCAGGCCGGCGGCAGCAACGGCGTTCACGAGTACCTGCGCACGGTACACGATTCGCAACGGCTGCGAGCCTATCTGTTTGACGACCAGAAGCAAGAGCTCACCGGACGGGTGGTTCCGGATTGGGCGCGGCGGGTGGTGAGTGGGCAGACCTCGACCGCGGACACCATTCGCGGGCGCATTAGTCCGGTGCAATTCCTCCGACAGTCTCTCACCGCTTCCGACGGCCGCCGCTATACCTTGGTGATGGAATTACCCCCAGGCCAGCGCTCGGTGTTTGGACCACGCGGCGTGCCCGGGCTGGGCATCGGCATCGGATTGCTGTCTTCCGGCCTGATCTGCTTTTTCCTGGCTCGCTACTTAACCTCGCCCGTAGTGCGGTTGCGGGCTGCGACGCAGAAGCTTGCATCCGGCGACCTTAGCGCGCGGGCGGGCGGGCCGCACTTCCGCCGCCGCGATGAAGTGGCGGAACTGGTGCGTGACTTCGACAGTATGGCCGAACGCCTGGAGTTGCTGGTGAGGGCGCAATCCCGCTTGCTGAATGATATTTCCCATGAGTTGCGCTCCCCGTTGGCCCGCCTGAATGTTGCCCTGGCGCTGGCCCGCCAGCGTGCCGGATCGCCGGCGCAGAGCGCCCTTGATCGTGCCGACAAAGAATCCGAGCGCCTTAACGAGATGATTGGGCGGTTGCTTACCATCGCCCGGCTGGAGAGCGATGATGCACTGCACAAGCTCCCGGTCGACCTAAATGATGTGATCGCGGAGATTGCGCGGGACGCGGACTTTGAAGCGCAGGCACGGCGCTGCCGAGTGGAGATTTCCGCTTCTCAGGAATGCGTGGTAAATGGGGATCCCAGCCTGCTGTGCAGCGCAATCGAGAACGTTGTGCGCAACGGCGTGCGTTACACGCGCGAGGGCACCTCGGTTGTAATCGAGCTTGAACTCGAAGGGGGCGATCGGCCCGTAGCTGTGGTGCGCGTGGCGGACAGCGGTCCGGGAGTGCCAGAAGACGCGCTCGACAAGATGTTCCGGCCCTTCTATCGGATTGACGATGCCCGTGGCCGGCGCACCGGGGGTGTCGGGCTCGGGTTGGCTATCACCCAGCGCGCAGTCCGGCTCCACGGAGGCAGCGTGAGGGCGTTTAATCTGCCGCAGGGTGGCTTGCAGGTCGAGATACGCCTTCCTGCGATGGCTGCGAAGCCTACCAGTGCCGATCTCATCGAGGCCGCGCCCGAGGTCGGAAGCCCTAGCTGAAGCGGCCTTTTTCATCGCACGCTAGCCATTGCGACGGGCAACTCTCCGGCCTCGCCTTGGTTCCAACCAGTTTGCGTCGTTTGCTCTTCCGGTGCATTCCTGATACACAAATGGGGGTAATTCGGGCCTCGGTGGGGTCACCAGGGCGTCCGTGACCTCTAGAAAACACAGGGAGAAAGAATGGGGATGAAGTTTGCCTTCCTTAGCGGTGTTGTGACTCTGCTTGCGCTCGGGTTATCCGGTTGTTCGACAAGTAGCACGACCACCGCGGGGTCCGGAATTCTCTACGTCACGGCCCAGGGAAACCCTACCGCCTCTGGGGTGTCCATCTATGGGATCGACCTGGCCACCGGCTTGCTCAACAACCCTAATATTGGGGCCAAAACCGGGAATATGCCCGGTCCCATCGCGCTGTCGCCCTCGGGCGCCGCCTTGTTCGTGGCCAACCTTCAGGACAATACGATTTCCGCCTACACCGTGAATACCGATGGCTCGCTCACTGCGGTCAGCGGCGCTACGGCTACCGCGGCCACTCCCATGGGGATGGCGATTGATCCTGCGGGCAAGTTCCTCTATGTCGCTAATCAAGGTACGTTCGCGGACCCAACTTCCGGCTCGATCTCGGTTTTTTCCATTAGCGGAACCATGCTCACGGCGGTGGCAGGCTCGCCCTTTCTCACCGAGGCTCCTGGCGACGCTTTTGGGACGGGGCCGGTTTCGCTGGCGATTTCCCCGAACGGCAACTACTTGTATGTAGCTAACCAATTTGCCAACACGGTCACTGCCTTTCAGGTTTCGTCTGGAGTGCTGACGCAGATTGGAACAGCGGCCCCCGTGGGCACCGCTCCATCGGGCGTCACGATGTCACCCGACGGAAATTTTCTTTTCGTTGCCAATACCGGTTCCAACAACGTCAGCGTTCTAGCGGCTTGCACCAATATGACCATCACGTGCCCTAATCCGGACGGCAGCCTCAAGAACTCCGTCGTGGGCTCTCCGTTCTCCGCGGGCCTGGGCCCGGTCGCGCTGATTGCCGTTAGTTCCATCCCCGGAGACGAGTTTCTGTTTGTGGTGGATCACAATTCTAACCAGGTTTCGCAATTTAAAGTCGCGGTTGGAACCGGCGTCTTGTCCGTGACGTCGCCACTAGCCGTTTCCACGGGAGCGGGTCCGGGGGCGATCGCGGTTCGAGCCGGAAGCGGAACCACGCTTGCCGATGGAGGCATAACAAATTACGTCTACGTGACCAACACCACCGCCGGCACGATCTCCAGCTTCAGCTACGACACGACGCAGGGAGGCCTTGCAGTAGTCGGCGGTACGGTGACCACTGCAGGGCAGCCTTCCGGAGTGGCTGCGAGATAACCGCGGGAATTAGGCGGCAACGCCCGCGTTCGATGGGACCGTCCCGAGCCCAGAACTCGCCCGCCGCCTTTTCTACGTGGGTACCTTTAGAATCAGATATCCGCCGATCAGCCCGAAGATCAAATCCGGCGACCAGGCGGCCACGATAGGCGGCAGCTGGCTGATATTCCCCATCGCCTCGAACAAGCTGGAAACCGTCCAGTAGACGACCGCGATACCAACTGCCGTCGCAATTCCTGCCACTGCGCCGCGCTTTCCGGCGGACAAAGAGAACGGAATGGCGAGCACCGCCATCACAATCGCGATGATCGGGTAGGCAAGCTTTTTCTGCAGCTGCACCTTGAGCCGTACCACGTCAAAACCGCTCTGTTGCAGGTCGTGTATATAGAGCCGCAATTCCTCGTAGTTCATTTCCGAAGACTGATGGACTTCTTTCTTGAAATAACCGGGAGGCTCGCTCATGGAGTTAAACGCCGCCACGTCATAGCTGCGGTAATCTTCGATCGCCGGCCCGTGGAAATCCCGCTCCCATCCTTGAGTGCAGACCCAGCGCTGCAAACGGTCTTCCCAATGCGCGCTATTGGCATAGATGCGGTGCGTCAGATGGAACGTGACCGGGTCCAATTGAAAAACAGACAGATTGCCAAACTGATCGTGGTCCGAATCAAAAAACTGGTAGTAGTAAATATTGGAGTGTTGCCCGAATATCCACTTCCGTCCCGGGTTTAAATAAGTCTGGGGTGGCCTGCCCTTGATCTGGCTGCGCAGAGCGTCTTGCCGTTTGTTGGTGTAGGGAAGATAGAGCTGGTCGAAAAAGAACAGTCCGCAAGCCAGAAGCACCGCCGTCACCAGGACTGGCACAGTCAAGCGGTAGATACTTATCCCGGTTGCCTTCACCGCGGTCACTTCGTTGGAACGCTCCATGAGTCCCAGCGCGATCAGCACCGCCATCAGAATGCCCAGCGGCAGAACGGGATAGTAAAGGTAGGATGGCGCGAGGTTAACCAGATATTCCGCGACGACCAGCGGCGAGATTTGATTGTGCAAAATATCGCCGAGCAAATCAAAAACCGTAAACACCAGGAACAACATCAGAAACGCCGCGATCACCATGAGCAGGTAGAAGAGGAACTCGCGCAGCAAATAGTCGTCGAGCAGGGTGGGGAAGCGCGCCGCGAACTGCCGCCTTCCTCCCTCGGCCAAACCGTTTTCTCCGCGAAGAGAGCGAGCCAGCGAACGGCGTGCCGATTTCCGCCGGTCCTGCCCAAACCAAACCTTGCCCACATTCCACCGCGCCCAATTGATTTCGAACGGCCTGCGCTCTGCCCGCCACAACAGGACCGCGCCGCCGATCAGGAACACAATATCGGCCAGCCATGCGCCCATTGCCGGTGACATCTTTCCCTGCCGCGCGAAAGAGAGCCCGGAAAGCGAGACGGAATAGTAGGCCAACACCAAGACAATCGTCAGCACGAAGCCCGCCGACTTGCCTCCCTTCTTCGAAGAAAGCCCTAGCGGGATGCCCACCAGTGCCAACACCAGGCAAGCTGCGGGCAACGCGAAACGCCGGTGAAACTCGCTGTTGTACCAGCGAGCCGCGCCCGCGCTGGACCTGCGGGCTTGCTCCGGCAGAGCCCATGTGCTGATTTGTCCCATGGGTGCTGGTTCGCGGTCCTGCTTATCGGCCTGGGGAACGGCAATTGGAATATCGGTCTGCTCAAAGGTCGAAATCCGGTAGTTGTCGGGATGTTCGGGCTCGATGTCGTGTGTCGATCCGTTCGTGAGATGTAGATGCAGTGTATCGGGCCCTTCGCTGACCAGGATGCCTTGTTCTGCGGTCCAGATACGCGGCGTGGGTGTACTGGTCTCCGCGATGAATACTCCCTTCCAGACCGCCGCGCCGCGCGCGCTGTGCACGTCCTGCACGTAGAGCACAAGCTGCGGGAAACCCTCGTAGAAAACTCTGGGCTGGACCTCGAACGACACTTGGGAACTTTTCAGCCGTTCTTGCAAGCGGCCCAGCGCGGCCTGCGACTTGGGTGCGATATAGACGCTGTTGAGCAACGCCAGCAGCGTAGCCCCTGCGGCGAAAATCGAAATCACCCGCAGGAAAGTCCACACTCCGATTCCGCTGGCGCGCATGGCGGTGATCTCGCTATCCGCCGCCAGCCGGCTCAGCCCGATCAAAATCCCGACCAACACTCCCATCGGGATGGTGTAGATCAGCGCCACGGGCACCGTATAGAAAAACAATTCGGCCACGCTCGGCAAGGGAGCGCTATTGCGGACCACGAGTTCGAGGATGCGGCCCAAGTCGCGCGTGAACAACACGAAGGTAAATATTGAGATACCGATCAAAGCATGCGAGGTGATTTCGCGTAGAATATAGCGGGTCAGGATGCGCATGGCTTGGTCGGCTCTGGGCTAACCGTTATTATGACAAAGGTTTAGCTTCCATAGGCAGGAGTTGCCGCGATGGCGCATCTTAGGCGACATGAGGGGCGTCTTCCACGATGAGTTCGTCTGCAGTGCGCGCGACCAAAAGCGTAACTGATTCCTGGATTTTCACTCACCGCAGTTGGATTGGGGTTGGTTTTCTCGCTCCGGCCGCCCTGGCGGTCATTTTCAGCAAGCCCTGGGTCATAGAACCCTCTCCGCTGGCCCTGTTCCTCGACTACGTGGGATGGTTTTTTTTCGTGGCCTATGTGGGGATTCGCATCTGGTCTACGCTCTATGTGGGCGGCGTGAAGGATCAGATTTTGCAGACCAGCGGGCCCTACTCCATCACCCGCAATCCCCTCTACGTGGGCAGTTTTTGCTTCGCTTTGTCGGCGGCTTTTTTTCTTAAGAGCGCTTCTCTTGTTGTGCTGGCGCTGGTTGCCGGTGCGGTTTATAGCCGATGGGTTGTGCCCGCGGAAGAAGCGGTTCTGGAGGACATTTTCGGCGAGGCGTACCGGCAATACAAACTCCGCGCCCCGCGCTTGATTCCGCGCCCCTCGCTGTACCAGGCCGCTCCCACCGTCGAAGTTCGCCTGCACGCCCTGCGCGCCGAAGCCAAACGCCTGCTGACCGCCTCGTGCATGCCGATTCTGATCTTTTCCGTGCTCTACCTGCGCAGCGCCCCCTGGTGGCCGCATTGGTTCACGCTGCCATAGACCATTGAAGTGGGCGATTTCAGGCCAGCCACGGTTTGGTCAGCTTTGCCTTACTACGGAACTTTCCTGTCAAATAAGAGAAATTTCTTGCACATTGTGTGGCATTCCTGACGGGTGCAAGCCTGCCCTGTTTTGATACCTCTATCTGGCTGATTTTAAGTTGGTTAGATACCATCCCTCGGCCTTCCACAGCCCGCAATGGAAACCAATGTGCAATCTAACAGCTCAAAGGGGAGGGGAAATCATGCAACGAGAAGAAAACACCAGCCGAGCAAATTCCCAAAGCCTTATTCAGCCAGCCAACGAGCCCAACAAGACAATCGTTGAACTCCTTAGAGAGCGCGGCTTTTTCGACTCTGTAAAGCCGGAAACCAAGCGCTAAGCTGTCCTCTATCGCTCACTACTTCGCGATCCCGGTTGCGCCTACTCCGGCTTGAAGAAAAGCACCGACAGCGGCGGGAGCAGCAGATTCAACGAAAACGGCCTTCCGTGGGAAGGTTTGTTTTCCGCCATGGCTCCTCCGCCGTTGCCCATGCCGCTGCCGACATAGTGGGTGGAATCGCTGTTCAGAAGCTCGCGCCACCATCCGCCCAAAGGCACGCCGAGACGATACTTCAGCCGCGGCACGGGAGTGAAGTTGCACACCACCAGCACCACCTCGCGCTCCGATTTGCCTCTGCGAAGGAAAGACAGCACGCTGGTTTCGCTGTCGTTGGCATCCACCCACTCGAAGCCGGCCGGATCGCAATCCAACTCATGCAGCGCCGGATGCTCGCGATAAACGCGGTTCAACTGTTCGACCCACAACTGCACGCCATGGTGAATCGGATACTGCAGCACGTGCCATTCCAGGCTGTTGTCGTGCCCCCACTCGCGCACCTGGCCGAATTCGTCGCCCATGAACAGCAGTTTCTTTCCCGCCTGGGCAAACATATAGCCATAGAGCAGCCGTAAGTTGGCGAAGCGCTGCCATTCGTCGCCCGGCATTTTGCCGATGATCGAACCCTTGCCGTGGACAACCTCGTCATGCGACAGCGGCAGCACGAAATTTTCCGTGAAGCCATAGAGCATGCGGAAAGTGAGCTGGTTGTGATGAAACTTGCGGTGGATGGGATCCTGCGACATATATTCCAGCGTGTCGTGCATCCAGCCCATATCCCACTTGAACCCAAAACCCAGCCCGCCGACATACGTTGGCCGCGAAACCATGGGCCACGCTGTGGACTCCTCTGCCACGGTCACGATGCCAGGGTACTCTTTGTAGGCCATGGTGTTGAACTGGCGGAGAAGATCAATTGCCTCCAGATTTTCGCGTCCGCCGTATTGATTGGGAATCCATTCGCCTTCGCGGCGCGAGTAATCCAAGTAGAGCATCGACGCCACCGCGTCCACGCGAATGCCGTCGGCGTGATACTTGTCCAGCCAAAACAGCGCGCTCGAAAGCAGAAAGCTGCGCACTTCATTCCGTCCGTAGTTGAAGATGTAGGTGTTCCAGTCGGGATGGAATCCCTTTCGCCAATCGGCGTGCTCAAACAGGTGCGTGCCATCGAAATACGCCAACCCGTGCCCGTCGGAAGGGAAGTGCGACGGCACCCAATCCAGAATCACGCCGATGCCGCGCTGGTGGAGATAGTCCACCAGATACATGAAATCCTGCGGCGTGCCGTAGCGCGAGGTGGGCGCGAAGTAGCCGGTGGTCTGATATCCCCACGAGGCGTAGAAGGGATGCTCCATCACCGGCAGAAATTCCACGTGGGTGAATTTCATGCTGGAGAACGTAGTCTGCGAGCTTGGTCGCAAGCTCGCGATAGGAGAGCGGCCGGTTGTCCTCTTCCGGCACCCGCATCCAGGAGCCGATGTGCACTTCGTAAACCGACATCGGCGCATGCAGCAGTTCTCTGTGAGCGCGCCGGCGCATCCACTCTCCGTCGGCCCAGTTGTAGTCCAGGTCCCACACCACTGAGGCGGTCTGCGGAGGCTTCTCGTGGAAGACTCCAAACGGGTCAGCCTTGTCGGCCACAAAGCCCCGATGATGGGAGTGAATGTGAAACTTGTAAAGCGTGCCCTTGCCCACTCCGGGAATGAACCCTTCCCAAATCCCTGAGCTGCCTCGTGCCCTCAGAGGGTGGCTCTGCAAATCCCAGTCGTTGAAATCGCCGGCGACGGAAACCTCGCGTGCGTTCGGCGCCCACACGCTGAAACACACTCCTGGCGCGCCTTCGCGGGTGGCAAGGTGCGCGCCCAGTTTGTCATACATCCGGTAGTGGTTGCCTTCGTTGAAAAGGTAGGCATCCTGATCAGTGATCGAACTGACGTCGTATTGAGGCGCGTTGACCACGCTCGATGAGGTTTTGCTGTTCATCTTCTCGGTAAGCTCGAAATCCACTCTTTCAGTGTACTCGGAACCGCTCGATTTCTGGTGATTTCCGTGGTCCCGGGCACGCCATCACGGTCACCAAAATAACCCACAGACGCGCATGCTAAACTGCGTGGTTGCCCCACTCTAAGCCTCTTCCAGGGATTCCTTTCGATGCCAGTGCTCCGCGTAGTCGTCCTGTGGCACCAGCACCAGCCCTTCTACAAAGATCTGGTGACCGGCGAATACCGCCTTCCCTGGGTGCGACTCCATGCCCTCAAAGATTATTACGGCATGGTCAAACTGCTGGACGAGTTTCCCAAGGTGCACCAGACTTTCAACCTGGTGCCTTCTCTCATCCATCAGATCCAGGACTACGTGGCCGGAACCGCGCGCGAACCTTTCCTGCAGGTCGTTTCGACTCCCGCCCGAGACCTCAGCCCGGAGCAGCGCCGCTTCGCGCTGCAATATCTGTTCCAGGCCAATCCGGTGAACATGATCGGGCGCTATCCGCGATATCAGGAGCTGTGGGAGCGGTTTCGCGGCGCCGGGGAGTCTCCCGAGCGCGCGGAAAAATATTTCCAGCCGCAGGATTTCACCGACCTGCAGGTGCTCTCGCAAATCGCCTGGTTTGATGAGTTTTTTCTCGACGAGCCGGACGTGGCTGCGCTGGTCAAGAAGGGCCACAGCTACTCGCTGGAAGATCAGCGATTTGTCGTGCAGCGCGAACGCGAACTCCTGGGCAAGGTTCTTCCCGCGCACGCCGACGCAGCGCGGAAAGGAGAAATCGAAATCTCCACTTCGCCCTTCTACCACCCGATTCTTCCTCTGGTCTGCGACACCAACATGGGCGCGGCCTCCAGCCCGGGTTTGCCCTTGCCGCAGAACCGTTTTCGCCATCCCGAGGACGCTCGCGAACAGTTGCAGCGCGGGCTCGACCTGCACCAACAGGTCTTCGGCATGCGGCCCAAGGGCGTTTGGCCTTCGGAAGGCAGCGTTTCGGAGGAAGTTCTTGGCATCGCGCAGAGCGTGGGGGTGAAATGGATGGCCACCGACGAGGGCGTGCTCGGCCGCAGTTTGGGTGTCTTGTTTGGCCGTGACGGCAACGGCCGCCTCCCCGCCGATCTCGCCGAGAAACTCTACACCGTCCACCGTTTCGAACACGGGCAAACCGAGATGCACATGATCTTCCGCGACCACACCATCTCGGACCTGATCGGCTTTGTCTATTCCGGAATGCCTCCGCAAGAAGCGGCGAGCCACCTAATCAACAACATTAAAGATGCCGCGAAGCCGGTTCTTGACAAGGGCCGCGACGCCATGATGCCCATCATCCTCGACGGCGAAAACGCCTGGGAATACTATCCCAAGTCGGGGCGTGAGTTCCTGCGCCGCTTCTACGCCGCGCTGCAGAGCGAGCCCGGCATTGAAGCGGTCACCGTTTCAGAGGCTGTCGCGCGGCACAAGGACCCCCCGACGTTTTCCTCGCTTGTGCCCGGCTCCTGGATCGATGCCAATTTCAACGTGTGGATCGGCGCTCATGAAGACAACCGCGCCTGGGACTACCTCTATCGCGCCCGCGAGTTCTACACCCAAAATTCAGCCCGCGCCAGCCAACCGCAGCGCAAACTGGCATTCGAAGAGATCCTCATTGCCGAAGGCAGTGACTGGAACTGGTGGTACGGGCCGGAGCATCACTCCGCCAACGACCGTGAGTTCGATGAACTCTACCGCAAGCATCTGTCGAACGTATATCAGGCGCTGGGCGCCAATCCGCCGGACTATCTGGCGCAGCCGCTGATCGGCGGCGCCGGTCGGCCGTCCTTCGTTCCCCAGACCGCCTACATTCATCCCGAAGTGAGCGCTGACATGGTGCGCTACTTCGAGTGGATGGGCGCCGCGGTTTATACCGCCGATCGCCGCTCCGGCTCGATGCATGGCAAGAGCTTTTTGCTCGATTCGGTTTACGCCGGAATCGACGCCGAGAACGTTTATGGACGGCTCGATTTTGTGGGCAAGGTCCCGGACACCGATTTCGATCTGGTGATCAATCTTGAATCGTCGGCCGGCGATGCGCAGCACCCCCGCCAGGCGCTGCGTCTGAACGCAGCCATCCAAGTCATGAAGGTCCGCAGTTGGGGGGTGACGACGGGCGATGAGAAAAAAACCTTGGCTTCCTCGGATCATCCCATCGATGGCGTGGCCGTCGCCCTCAAGCGCAATTTTGAATTCAAATTGCCGCTGAGTTGGCTGGCCGGCCCGGCGCCAAGTACGGTGTCTAGCAGCAAAGCTCTTACCCCTGCCAGCAAACTGCAGCTGCGCTTCAGCCTGTGGCAGAACGGCCTGCCCGTCGACGCGCTGCCCGTGGAGGGCTGGATCGAGTTGCCTCTGCTCAGCGAGGATGAACTGGCAGCGCTGGCGTAGCACGGCGTTCCTCTATGGAATGTTCTCTCAAGTGATTTCCGGGAGATTTCGAGGATCTAGGGCGTCAGGCGGCGGGCTAAGGCCCATGCAGGAGAACTTGCGCGCTTGACAACGCATTCGCCCTACCGAGGGCCAGCGCCCCGCCGTTTGGGCTACGGACGTAAGGTCCTCGCCACGCTGTGGCGCTTGGCAGCGTCGAGCATGCGCTGCACGCCATTCCAGGCGCAGTTTGGGCTGCTGACTTTCCTTTCGCAGTCTTCCTGAAGCGCAGCAATGCTCAGGTAGAGGCTGGGCTTGGAGAACTCAGAAAGAAACTCCTGTTTCGTTGAAGCGGAATACAGGCGTTGGAGGCTCTCAAGTTCGTGCACCGTGGCTTGCCTTGCACTTAGAGTTTCTTTCGCGGCGTCGAGGTCACCCCAGACAGACCCGTCAGCAAACTCCACAAATCGCACGCGCACAGCCGCGCGCGGTCTGAATGGGCCCTCCAACACGGGACGACCATCGACAACTGTTTGCCCCACGACAAACGGGGGCGTTTGCACATTCTCTGTGGTAGCGGGCTCGAATCCGTCAGCGTCAAAGAAGTGTTCCCCTTGGTACGTGCTGCTGTAAGCGGGACCCTGCGGGCCTTGTGCCTCAAAGGAGACAACGAAAAGGAGTATGACTTTGTTTGTCATATTGTGAGCCGAGGCAATCAGTTTATAGTTGAAGGGTGCAGGCTTTGAGTCGTCTTCCGTAAAGGAAACATACCCTGAAACCCGAATTGGGCAGCCCTTCGCTGACGAGTGCCTTAACCTCAATTCGCGTTTAGAGCCCGCGGCACCGGAGAAGACCGTTAACGGTGTCACGAGGAACGTTATCACTACGATCCATTGTGCGGGCTTCCTAATGCTAATGCCTCCTAGTCCGGCGCCTCACTTTGCCGTGGGCGGCTGCGAGTCCACCCGAGATGCACGCACATTGAACAGAACGATACAACAAGGTTTGGAAGCCTTGGCATCATCGCAGGCCAATTAATCTTACCAGGCCGAATGCGCGATTTTACGCTTTGCCTTTTTAGCTTTAGGTGTCATCACAGTATTGTCTGCCACTTCTGTGATGACGCTATGTTCCTGTAGGAACATTTGGCTTCGCGGATCCGCCTGCCCTCGCCGCGTGATAATCAACGTCCCATTCCCAACCGCGAAAGTCTGTGGCATCTTTAAAGATAGTCATCGCCTCGAGGTGCTGCACCTATGCCGATTGCCGCAATGCCATGGAATCCCGCCGACTACGCCTCTCACTCCCAGGGGCAAGAACGTTGGGCGAAAGAACTCATGGATTTGCTTGCTCTGCGGCCCGGCGAAAGCGTGCTGGACCTTGGCTGCGGCGATGGCCGCCATACCGCTGCGCTGGCCGCGATGGTTCCGGGCGGACGCGTCGTGGGCATCGACCGTTCCGAGGAGATGGTCGCATTTGCGCGCGAGCATTTTCCGCCGGAGAAATTCCCCAATCTTTCCTTCCTGCGTGCTGACGCGAGCGCGTTGCCGTTCAACGCTGAATTCGACGCCGTGTTTTCGAATGCCGTTCTTCACTGGGTGATCGATCACCAGCCCGTGCTGGCAGGAATTGCACGCAGCCTTCGTCCCGGCGGCCGCTGCGTGCTGCAGATGGGCGGCAAGGGAAATGGTGAAGATGTCGCGCGAGCACTCGAAGCCTGCCTCGCCGAACGCAAGTGGCAAGCCGCCGACTCAAGCGAGATACCATACGGTCTCTACGATATTCCCGAATACCGCGGGTGGCTCGAAAACGCAGGCCTGCAGCCGGATTCGGTCGATTTAATTGAGAGGGACATGGTCCACGCCAGCGCCGCCGCTTTCACCGGATGGCTGCGCACCGCCTGGCTGCCTTACACCACGCGGGTTCCGGAAAACCTGCGGGATCGATTTCTCCAGGCAGCAACGGATTGTTACCTGGCTAATCGTCCCGCTGACGCCGAAGGCACGGTGCACGTGAAGATGATGCGCCTGCAGGTCGTCGCCCATAAGCCGGCCACGCAGCAAAGCAGCTCTTAACAATTGATTTATAATCACCTGTTTCAATCCAGGCATGGGCAAGACCTATACCGGCGTCGGCTATCTGACAGGACGACGCCTTTCTTTTAATACCGTGATCGGGCATGAAATCCCCGAATCCAAGACAGAGAGGACTCTTATGAGCAATATTTCCGAAATTCAAGGCCGCGAGGTGTTGGATTCCCGCGGCAATCCCACGGTGGAAGCGCAAGTCATGCTGGTCGACGGTTCCGTTGGCCGCGCCATCGTTCCCAGCGGAGCCTCGACCGGCGAACACGAAGCCGTCGAACTGCGCGACGGCGATAAGCAACGCTACCAAGGCAAAGGCGTGCTCAAGGCGGTCGAAAACGTCAACGGCGAAATTGCCGACGCTCTCGCCAACTGGGATGCCGCCGACCAGCGTGGTCTCGATGAAAAGATGATCGAACTCGATGGCACGGAAAATAAAAGCCGCCTCGGAGCGAACGCGATTCTAGCGGTGTCGATGGCTGCGGCTCGCGCCGCCGCCGCCAGCTACGGGCTGCCGCTCTATCGCTATCTTGGCGGAGCGGGCGCCAACGTTCTCCCCACGCCGATGATGAACATCCTCAACGGTGGCGCGCACGCCGACAACAACGTCGACTTCCAGGAATTCATGGTCATGCCCGTCGGCGCCGAGTCGTTCTCTGAAGCTTTGCGCTGGGGAGTCGAAGTGTTTCATACGCTGAAGGGCGTGCTCAAGAAGCGCGGCTATAACACTTCGGTCGGCGACGAAGGCGGATTCGCTCCTTCGCTCAAGTCGAATGTTGAGGCCATCGAAGCGATCCTTGAAGCCATCACGCAAGCCGGCTACAAACCCGGGTACGATGTCGCCATTGCGCTCGATCCCGCCGCCAGCGAGTTCTTTCAGGATGGCAAATATGTCTTCAAGAAATCCGACAAGTCGGCGAAGAGCCCTGAAGACATGGTGATCTACTTAGCGAAGTGGGCGCGGGACTATCCCATTGTTTCCATCGAAGACGGCCTCGCGGAGGACGACTGGGACGGCTGGCGCAGCCTGACCGAGCAACTCGGCGGGAAAATCCAACTGGTAGGCGACGATATCTTTGTCACCAACGTCAAGCGGCTGCAGGAAGGCATTGACCGCGGTGTGGGCAACTCGATTCTCATCAAGGTGAATCAGATCGGCACGGTGAGCGAAACGCTGGACGCGATCGATCTGGCGCGGCGCAACGGCTATACCTCGGTCATTTCGCACCGTTCGGGCGAAACCGAAGACACGTTCATCGCCGACTTGGCGGTGGCCACCGGCGTAGGCCAGATTAAGACCGGCTCGGCCTCGCGCACTGACCGCATCTGCAAATACAACGAATTGCTAAGAATCGAAGAGGAGTTGGGCGATGGCGCACGCTTCCTGGGGCTGAAGGCGCTGAATTACAAGGGGTAGAGGCGCCCTAAGCCGAACCGGCAAGCCGGCATCGCCATGCGCATTGATGCTTCGAAGGCTCAGTACGTCCTTCTTCGGCTAATCAGGTGCGCTGCCGCCGGGAAGAAGATTGTCATTACCAAGAATGGCAAGCCAGTCGCGAGGCTGGTTCCTCCGAACGCTGGCCCCGGATTTCGCGGGCTAGGCTCCGCAAAGGGCGAGTTCACCGTGCCTGATGATTTCAACGATCCCTTGCCTAGGGAAACCGAAGATGCCTTCTGGCAATGACTGAAGTCCCCGTTTTTCAGAACCCCATCGTGTCGTCCGCTGACGGCCCATAAGTTGCCGGCACGGGTTTTTCGTTCAGCCGCAGATACACGCCCAGCTGCGCGCGGTGATGCACCAGGTGGTTGAGAAACATCTGCCGATACGCCAAGAAACGCGAGCCATCGAAGATTGGCTTGCCCTGGAAGCTCAGTTTCCAGGATTGCGTCCACGCTTCATCGGGAAGGTTTTGTAGAGCCGCCCGCACTTTCGCGGCACCATCGTCGAGCACGCTGACCAGCTGCGCCGCTGATTCGAACGCGACCGGCTTGAAGCTGCCTTTGGCGAAATCAAGCTCAGGCGTGGTAAGCACGACCACGCCAAAATCCGGCAATTGCGCCACATGGGCCGCCAGGCGGGCAAGCGGCATCGACTTGGCATGCGGCACGAAATCCTGCTTGTCCTCGGGAACTCGCTCCAGCGTGGTGCGTGTCCTATTCATTTCGCCATCGAATTCCAGAAGTAGAAGGTCTCGGATCGGCATGAAATTCCTCCGCCGCAAGTATACAGTTTCAGTGTCCGCTGAACCCGTTGCACCTCTCCAGTGCGCGTTTCGGCTCAAGGTATAATTCTTGAACAGCCTATGGCGGAAACGGAAATCATTTTCTCGGTCCATGAGTCCCCAGAAGGCGGCTACGAAGCTCGCGCGCTTGGCTTTTCGATTTTCACCCAGGCGGACACCATGGACGAATTGAAACGTAACGTCCGCGAGGCTGTACGCTGCCACTTTGACGAGGGAACAGCTCCCCCCGTGATTCGTCTTCACACCGTGAAAGACGAGGTGATTTCGGCTTGAGATTGCCGCGTGATCTTTCGGGTCACGAACTCATCAAGCTGCTAAGACCTTTCGGTTGCGAAATTACGCGCCAGGTGGGGAGTCATATTCGATTGCGGTCCACCTTACGTGGGGACGCGCATCAAATAACCATCCCAGATCATGGCAGCCTTCGCCTCGGGACCCTCAGCGCGATTCTTTCTGATGTAGCCGAATATCTTGGTATGGATCGTTCAAAACTGGAACTGGAGCTTTTTGACAGATGACTCGTCCCAAGCCACTCGTCCTCATCATCCTCGACGGTTGGGGTTACCGCCCCGAAACCAAAGCCAACGCTATCGCGCTGGCGCACAAGCCGACCTACGATCGCCTGCTGCGCGAGTATCCCAACACGCTGATTCAAACCAGCGGTAAGTTTGTGGGATTGCCCGACGGCCAGATGGGCAACAGCGAAGTCGGCCATTTGAACATCGGCGCTGGCCGCATTGTGCGCATGGACAGCACCCGCATTGAGCTGATGATCCAGAATGGCGAATTTTTCTCTCATCCCGTCCTGTTGGCCGCGATGAAGAACGCGCAGACCGCGGGTCGTCGGCTGCATTTGTTCGGCCTGTGTTCCGACGGCGGCGTGCATTCCTACCAGACTCATCTTTACGCTCTGCTCAAGATGGCCAAACAGAACGGGGTTGAGCGCGTGTTCGTGCACGCCTTCATGGACGGCCGTGACACGCTGCCCACCAACGGCGCCGGTTATCTGGAGGAGCTGCAGCAGAAAATGCGCGAATATAGCGTGGGCAAAATCGCGAGCGTCAACGGCCGCTACTACGCCATGGATCGCGACCGCCGCTGGGAACGCATCGCGAAAGCGTTCAACACAATGGTCCACGGCGAGGGCGAAGGCGGGCGCTGCGCCGATCCCGTCAAAGGCGTGAAAGAGTCCTACAACAAAGGTGTTACTGACGAATTCATCGTGCCCTTCGTCTGCACCGACAAAGATAATCAGCCGCTCACCACGATTCGCGACGAGGACTCCTGCATCTGCTTCAACTTCCGCGCCGACCGCGTTCGCCAGATTACGCGCGCCCTCGCCCGCAACAGTAACCTGAATCCGGAAGGCGGCCGCGACTTGCAGGGGGCGGAAGATCTGGACGCCACGATTCTTCGTGACCGCGTGCCCAAGAATCTTCATTACGTCTGCATGACGCAATACGACAAGAAGTTCACGCTGCCCGTGGTGATTCCGCCCGAATCGATGAACAACATTCTCGCCAACATCATGGGCCAGATGAATCTGCGCAACCTGCGCGTGGCCGAAACCGAAAAGTACGCCCACGTCACGTATTTCTTCAACGGCGGCGTCGAGCAGCCGTTCCCGGGAGAAGATCGCCAACTGGTGCAGTCGCCGAAGGTGGCGACTTATGATCTAAAACCGGAAATGTCCGCGGCGGGCATCGCCGACACTGTGGTCAAAGCCGTCGAAGACGGCACCTTCGACGTGATCATCGTCAACTTTGCCAATGCCGATATGGTGGGCCACTCCGGCAAGCTCGAACCCACGATCAAGGCTGTGGAAACAGTGGACGCGTGCCTGGGCCGCATCGAACTCGCGGTGCGCGCCAAAGGCGGCGCCATGCTCATTACCGCCGACCACGGCAATGCCGAGATGATGATTGATCCCGCGACCGGTGGCCCGCACACAGCCCACACCACCAATCCGGTTCCGTTTATCGTGATTTCGGCCGACAGCAAACAATTCCAGCTCACTCCGGGAGGATCGCTGCGCGATATTTCTCCGACCGTGCTGGGTATGCTCGGACTCGATGAGCCGAAAGAAATGACCGGGCACGATCTGCGTCTGTTCAGCAAGTGACACGCCGCGCCTTCTCCGCGCCTTCTCCGCTATCCATTTAGAATCATGGGACCATGAAACTGCTCATCCTGATGCACCACCGCTTCGAGATGTGGACCGCGCCGGCGTGGTTTGTGGAAAAGCTGGGTGGGGAATTTCCCCAGCTCGAAATTGTCCGCAGCGACAACTACGATACCGTTGAGACTGACATTGGTAACGCCGAAATCGTTTTCACCCTTTCCCTGAAGCCCGATCAATTCAAGGCCGCGCAAGAGTTGAAATGGATCCATTGCCCTGCCGCCGCGGTCCACCAGTTTTCCTTCCCAGAACTTGTTCATAGCGAGGTCATTCTTACCAACGGAAGCGAGGTCCACGGTCCGGTGGTGGGCGAGCACATCATCGCGCTGGTGTTTGCCCTGGCCAAAAAACTTCACGCCGCCACTCTCTTTCAGCAAAAACATGTTTGGGGACAGGAACCCATCTGGCACTCGCTCCCTCATCCTCGTGAGATCGCCGGCGCGACGCTGGGTTTAGTGGGGCTGGGCAGCATCGGACGCACCGCGGCTCGCCTCGCTTCCAGTCTCGGCATGAGGGTGATTGCGGTTCGCGAACATCCGGAGAAGGGAACTCCCGAGGGCGTCGCCGAGGTTTTTCCTGCCGAGCAGCTGGATACATTGCTCGAGCAGTCCGACTATGTTGCGCTTGCCGTTCCGGTCACCCCCGGAACCCAGGCGTTGATGAATGCCAGCCGCTTTGCCAAGATGAAGCCGGATGCTTGCCTGATTAATGTTGGCCGTGGGCAATCGGTCGACGAGGCCGCGCTCGCTCACGCGTTGCGCAACCACCAAATCGGCGGTGCGGCCCTGGATGTTTTTGTGGAAGAGCCGTTGCCTGCGGATTCGCCACTTTGGGATTTAGAGAACTTGTTGATTACGCCGCACACCGCCGGCCTGACCGAGAAACAATGGGAGCGGCAATACGCTCTTTTCGAGGAGAATCTGCGCCGGTATTGCAATCATCGGCCGCTTCTGTCCGTTGTGAATAAGCAACAGGGATATTGAATTAGAGCGCGGCTCAATCCTTGGTCGCGATTCCCAGCGTCTTCATCTTGCGGTACAGGTGGCTGCGCTCAAGGCCGAGCACTTCGGCGGTGCGGCTCACGTTGCCGTGGTTTTCGTCGAGCTTTTTCAGAATGTAGTCGCGTTCGTAGGCGTCGCGCGCATCATGAAGCGTGGAAAACTCGGCGCCGGCCCGCCGTCCGCCGTCGCGATGCACCAGCGCAGGCAGGTGCTTGCGTTCAAATTTGCTGGTGGAAGGATTCATGATCACGATGCGCTCGATCACGTTGCGCAGTTCGCGTACGTTTCCCGGCCAGGAGTAGCGCATGAGCGTCTCCACGGCGTCGTCGGTCAACTCCCGCGGACGGCGGCCATACGCGGCGGAAAACCCCCGCAGAAAATGACGCGCCAGCAACGGAATATCTTCCTTACGTTCTCGTAACGGCGGCACAAAAAAGGGAATCACGTTGAGCCGGTAGAAAAGGTCCTCGCGGAAATTGCCTCGCGAAATTTCCTCTTCCAGATCCTTATTCGTCGAAGCAATTACGCGCGTGTCGACGGTCATGGTCTCAGCGCTGCCGACCGGGGAGAACTTCTGCTCATCGAGCGTGCGCAGGACTTTCGCCTGTGTCTTGAGGCTCATGTCGCCTACTTCATCCAGAAACAACGTTCCGCCATGCGCCTTTTGGAACTTTCCTTCCTTATCTTCGGTCGCGGAAGGGAACGCTCCTTTGCGGTGGCCGAACAATTCGCTTTCGATCAAGTCTTCGGGAATCGCGGCGCAATTGAGTTCAACGAACATTTCATCCTTACGCAGGCTCTGGCTGTGGATGGCGCGGGCCACAAGTTCCTTTCCCGTGCCAGACTCCCCGTAAATAAGCACGCGGCCGTTGGTTGGCGCCATCACCTGAATCTGCTGCCGCAACGCCTTCATGGGCACGCTTTCGCCTTCGATCACGCTGCGCGGGACCAGTTGTTTCTTCAGGTCACGGTTCTCATCCCGCAGGCGCTTGGCGTCGATGGCGTGCTTGATCAGCATCAGCGTCTTGTCGATGGAAAGCGGCTTCTCCAGAAAATCGTAAGCCCCGAGCTTAGTGGCGCGCACCGCGGTCTCAATAGTTCCGTGGCCGGAGATCATGATGACTTCCGGAGAATTCTCCAGCTCGCGAATTTTCTGCAGGGCCTCCAGGCCATCCATGCCGGGCAGCCACACGTCCAGCAAAACGACGTCAAAAGGACGCCGGCGCAGGGTTTCCAGGCAGGCTTCGGCGGTGTCGGCGGCGGCGGTCTTGTAGCCCTCGTCCTCCAGCACGCCTTTCAACGACTGCCGGATGCTCGATTGGTCATCTACGATGAGAATGTTATGCATGCTGGTTGGCAGGTGCGCTTACGCTTTCCGGAGCGAGCGGCAACTCAATGACGAACCGCGTCCCGACCGGTTTATTCTCTTCCACCCGGATGGACCCGCGATGATCTTCAATAATGCGGCTTACGATGGCCAGCCCCAATCCGGTGCCTCTTTTCTTGGTGGAAAAATAGGGAAGAAACAGGCGCTCTTTGAGTTCCTGCGTCACCCCGTGGCCGCTATCCGCCACGCTGAGTTCGATCGCATCGCGGCTGCCTACCAGCGTAGTGGAGATTTGAATTTCCCTCACCATCGACCCTTGCATAGCTTCCGCGGCGTTGTCTACCAGATTGGCCAGTGCCCGTTTGATGGCCTCCGGATCGGCCATCACGTGCGGCAGTTCGGGCGCCAACAATGTGCGCACATGGATATCCTCAAGCCGCCCGTTGAACATGGCCAGCGTTGTTTCGACAATGGAGTTGATGTCCGTTGGCCGGGGCTGAGCGCTGGGAAAGCGCGCCAAGGTTGAGAACTCATCCACCAGCGTGCGCAGCGTCTCGACCGACGTCGTGATGGTTTCTGCGCAGTTTTGCAGCACCTCGGGCGAAGCTCCCGCCGGAATATCCCGCTCCAGGTGGCGGCGTATGCGTTCCGCAGACAGGGCAATGGGCGTGAGCGGATTCTTGATCTCGTGAGCCACCCGCCGCGCCACCTCGCGCCATGCAGCTTGCTTCTGGGCCTTGAGCAAATCCGAAAGATCTTCGAACACCAACACGTAGCCCAGGCGCTGGTTCTCGTGTCGCAGCGCCGCCACCGTGACCGCAACATTGAGCTTGTCCCACGGCAGGTCGATGAGCGCCTGCGTGGTTGTGGTACCCATGCGGTCGGCGCGGCGCAACAGCGGCTCGAAATCCTGCAAGACTTCTTCAGGAAAAATCTCCCTGAGCGAAGCGCCGATCAGCACTCCGGGGACCCCCGATTCTCCGCCCTTCGGCCGGAACATGCGTAAGAGGGCCAAGTTCACGTGGGTGATGCGGCGATCGGCATCGAGGGAGAGCACGCCGGTCGGAATACTTTCCAGAATCGTCTCGATATGGCGGCGGCGCTGTTCGAGAGTCGTGTTGGCTGTGCTGAGCTCGCGGCTGGAAGCCTCCAGCTGCCGGCGGCTGGATTCCAATTCCTCGGCCATGCGGTTGAACGACCGCACCAGGTCCCCGATTTCGTCCGCTGCGCTCACTTCTACGCGGTAATCCAGTCTTCCGCGAGAAATTTCCTGCGTCGCCTCGGCCAGCGCAGCCACCGGCCTGGTCACCAGCTTGGAAAGAAACAGGGCGAGCCAAGTCGTAGCAAATAGCACCAGCACGGTGAGCAGCAGCAATAAGCCCATGTAAGTTCGCCGCACCAGCTTGCGTTGCGCGGCCAACTCAAAGTATTGCTGCTGGCTGGCTTCAAGCTGCCGTTGCATCTCCGAAAACTGGCGCGGCAGCGGCATGCCCACCAGGATGGAGCCATTTTCTCCCGCCTGCACGCTTCCCAAGACGTATTCGGTCTCCGTGGGCGCCCAGGTGAAGTGCGTAGGAGTTTCATCCGAAAAAGTCAGCGCCGGCAACGAATTCTTCAATAGGGGCCATGCTGCGGGGGCGCCAAAGCTGGCTTCCGCGTCTCCATCGAGAATCGCGATGGCAAAACCGCCCTGCAGTGTGGGCTCGTGGCGGCGGAATGCGTTTACAACCGAGGAGAAGCTATGTCCGGAAAAGGCATACTGTGCTTCCGGGGTATTGGCCAGCGATACTGCTTCCGCGTGCGCATTCTCCGCAGCATACTTGGAAATTTGCGCCGCCATGGCGGCGGTGTCGCGCTGCACTTCCTCTACCGGGCTGGAAAACCACTTGTCCAGCGAATGGTTCATCAGCCCGTATGCGAACCAGAACATCACGATCACAGGAAGAAAGGAAAGCAGAAGGCTGACCACTACCAGACGGGTGCGAAACTTCGATCCCAAAACCCCGAGCCGGCGCTCCGCAAACAGCTTCAGCAGATTGCGTACCAGCACAAAGGTGAGCAGCACAAACAGCAGAAAGATGAGCAGCGAGAGCGAGGCAAAGACCACAATCTGCTCGTTACTGTCGGGCCGAAGAAAATTCAGGTCAAAGGAGACCTGCGACACGATCACTGCCAGCAGCAGCACCACAGCCGCCGAGGTGGCATAGATCACGCGCTTGCGGCGGGAGGGTTCCTCCGTGGGGCGGGTTGGTCGCGCGGACATAGGAATTGCAGTCCGATCCCTGGGGGCGAGAAATAATCGCAGCGAACCGTTTCATTATATGCCGGAGGGCCTGCACCGGTAATGGTGCAGCGTTGCCCATAAAGCATCGGGCGCGCTTCGAAAGGCTGCTCGATCATCTTGCGTCAGCGCCTGGGCTGTGCTTGCAGCACTTTGCGGAGTGACTCGTAGGCAGGCTTGGGAATATATTGTCTGTCAAAAAGCAGGGCGGCGCCCTTTGTCCCGCGGGTGTACCAGCCGATCCAGGAATACCTGTCAGTGAACCCCCAGGTCTGCAACGCCGTGCATCTGGGATTCTGCAAGCACACCGTGGCGACCTGTCGATAAATCTCCGCCTGCAGCACGCGGTCGGCTGGGTGTAGCAGGTTGCCGCGGGCATCAACCGGCAGGGCTACGTCCAGCTCTGTAATTTGCACTTGCACGCCGAGCTTCGCGAGCCGCGCCAGATTCGTCTTCAGCGCAGACGCGTCAATCTGAAGTTGGAGCACGTGCATCTGCAGGCCGACTCCATCAATCGGAACGCCGCGCCGCTTGAAGTCCCGCACCATGGCATAGACAGCGTCTGATTTCTTTCCCATAAATTCCGCGTCTGCTTCGTTATAAAAGAGGAGGGCCTTCGGGTCGGCGGCGTGCGCCCAGCGGAAGGCTTGCTCGATGTACGCCGTCCCTTGTTCTGCCAGGCCAATCCCGGGACGGTTGTACCAGATCGAATCGCGCAGGTTGCCGTTTTCGTCGAATGCTTCGTTCACGACATCCCATGCGAAGACTTTGCCGCGATAGTGGCCAACGACTTGTCGGATGTGCTCGTGCAACAGCCTCCGTAGTTGCTGAGGCGGATCATGTGCTTCCGTCAGCCATTTGGGATTGTGCGTCCCCCAAACCAGGTTGTGGCCGCGCACGCTCATGCCATGAGCCGCGGCAAAAGCCACCAGCCGGTCGCCATCTTTGAAGTCAAACGTCTTCTCTTCCGGACGCAGCACCGCCCACTTCATCGCGTCTTCGGGCTCGAGCATATTGAACTCACGGGCGAGAGTTGTAGCGTAGTCCGGCTCATCCAAATAAGAGGCGTTTGCGGCGGCGCCAATGCGAATGCCGAGACGGTCTGCTTCCTGCCGCAGCGACTGAGCCGGGCAGAGGCCAGTGACCAGGAGAACCGCCAAGACTTCGAGCCATCGATGGTTCCATCGTGGTTGCATCGCGTCATCTGAATACTGGCGGGTGGATGCTGTAAAGGGCGCTCGTCACATCAAGCCTGTGATTTTCGCGGTTCTGCAAGGCAGGTTGAGGCGATACCGTGGGCTCATCGGCTTACCTAAGTGCATGGTCGCCGGTGTCTTTAGTCCAGCTAATTCTCACAAAATACACGTCTGGCGCGGGCGCTGCGCGTTGCAGCGGGCAGGAGTGCTTCGCATGGTGCAGTACAGGTACCAAAGTTACTTTTGCAGTAACCCGTCTGCTGTGACAATTTCTGTCAACGCGAATACGTGGCAGTTCAACTCCCTTGGAAACAAGCGGGCATTCGCGCCAACTGGCGAAGCTACCGGTATCCCTCTGCCGATGAAGTTAGATAGGAGATCGAGGTATGTCTCAACGGCTGGGTGACCTTCTCGTCAAAGAGAAAGTAGTCACCCCTGAGCAGTTGGAACAGGCGACGAAAATCCAAAAGGAAACCAACTGTCGCCTGGGCTCCGCCCTGGTGAAGCTGGGGTTCCTGACGGATGAGGATGTCACCAACTTCCTATCGCGGCAGTACGGCGTTCCCGCAATCAATCTCTCCTACTTTGAAATTGATGCCTCCGTCGTCAAGCTGATCCCCTTCGAGACCGCGAAGCGTTACCAGATTCTTCCTCTAAGCCGTGTGGGCGCCTCGCTCACGATTGCCATGGTCGATCCCACCAACGTCTTCGCCATGGACGATATCAAGTTCATGACCGGCTTCAACATTGAGCCGGTGGTGGCTTCGGAGAGTTCGATCCTGGAGGGCATCGACAAAGCGTACGGCACTTCTCATCAGGAAGATCTTGAGCAGGTCATGCAGTCGATGACCGAGCTGGGCGACGCCGATGTCGAACTGCAATCCGACCAGGAGGAAATGGGCCTCGCCGATCTGGAGAAGGCGGCCGATGAGGCTCCCATCGTCAAGCTGGTCAACCTGGTGCTCACGGATGCGGTCAAGCGCGGCGCCAGCGACATCCACATCGAGCCCTACGAGAAGGAATTTCGCGTTCGTTTCCGCATTGACGGCGTGCTGCAGAGCATCATGTCGCCGCCGCTCAAGCTGAAGGATGCCATCACTTCCCGCATGAAGATCATGGCCAAGCTCGATATCAGCGAAAAGCGATTGCCGCAGGATGGCCGCATCATGCTGAAAATGGTACTCAGCGGCCGCAAGAAGCAGCTCGATTTTCGCGTCAGCACTCTGCCTACCCTGTGGGGCGAAAAAATCGTGATGCGGCTTTTGGACAAAGAAAACCTGCGCCTGGATATGACCAAGCTGGGTTTCGAGTCGGAGTCTCTCGTCAAGTTTGAAAAGGCCATCTTGAAGCCGTACGGCATGGTATTGGTTACCGGCCCCACTGGATCGGGCAAAACCAACACGCTTTATTCCGCCATCTCACGCCTCAACACGCCCGATACCAACATCATGACCGCCGAAGACCCGGTCGAGTTCCAGCTGCAGGGCGTCAACCAGGTGCAGATGAAGGAGCAGATCGGCTTGAACTTTGCCACTGCGCTGCGCGCCTTCTTGCGGCAGGACCCCAACATCATTCTGGTCGGTGAGATTCGCGACTTCGAAACCGCGGAAATCGCCATCAAAGCCGCTTTGACCGGCCACTTGGTGCTTTCCACGCTGCACACTAACGGCGCTCCGGAAACCATCACCCGCCTGATGAACATGGGCATTGAGCCTTTCATGGTTGCCACTTCCGTTCACCTCATCTGTGCGCAGCGCCTGGTCCGCCGCATCTGCCAGGACTGCATGGAAGTGGTCGATATGCCGGTGCAGGCCTTAATTGAGGAAGGCTATACGCCGGAGGAAGCTAAGAGCGTGAAGATCCGCAAAGGCCGCGGCTGCGGGGTTTGCCATAACACCGGTTACAAAGGCCGCACCGGTTTGTACGAGGTAATGGAAGTCAATGACGAAATCAAAGAACTGGTTCTGGTGGGCGCTTCGGCAGTCGAAATGAAGAAGAAGGCGATTGAGAGCGGCATGATCACCCTGCGCCGCAGTGGGCTGATTAAGGTGGGCGCCGGGATGACCACTTTGGAAGAAGTGGCGCGCGAAACCATTCACTGAGGGGCATTTTGGTTATTGGGAAATGTAGCAATTGAGTCATTTGCGATTTCAACCTGGTTTTCAATTACCAAATTGCGCGATTACGAAATAACAAAATCGGGACGACCGAAGGGGACTAAAGATGGCGTTGACATTAAGTGATCTGTTGAAACGAATGCTCGAGATGGGAGGCAGCGACCTTCACATTACTACCAATACGCCGCCGCAAATCCGGGTGAATGGGCACTTGGTTCCGCTCGACTTACCGCAGTTGACTCCCTCGGAAACCAAGCAGTTGGCGTACAGCGTCATGACGGACTCGCAGAAGCATCGCTTCGAGGAAACCTTTGAGCTCGACTTTTCCTTTGGCTTGAAAGGTTTGGCACGTTTCCGCGCCAACGTTTTCAATCAACGTGGCGCCACAGCCGTCGTTCTACGTTTGATTCCCTTCGAGATTAAGTCGTTCCACCAACTCGGTCTGCCCGCCGTGGTCAGCAAGCTGTGCGACAAGCCGCGGGGACTTGTGCTGGTCACAGGGCCAACCGGTTCCGGCAAATCTACTACGCTTGCAGCCATGATTGACAAAATCAACACTGAGCGCCACGAACACATCCTCACCATCGAGGATCCGATCGAGTTCGTGCACATGAACAAGAACTGTTTGGTCAACCAGCGCGAACTCCACGCCGATACAAAAAGTTTTACCGACGCGCTGCGCGCCGCCCTTCGTGAAGACCCGGACGTGGTGCTGATCGGCGAAATGCGCGATTTGGAAACGATTGAATCGGCGCTGCGCATCGCCGAGACTGGTCACTTGACGTTCGGCACGCTGCATACCAACTCGGCGATCTCGACGATCACCCGTATCATCGATGTGTTTCCCTCGCACCAGCAGCCGCAGATTCGCGCGCAGCTCTCGCTGGTGCTGGAAGGCATTCTTTGCCAAAGCCTGCTGCACAAGGTGGATGGCAAGGGCCGCGCCATGTGCATGGAAGTCATGGTGCCCAATGCCGCCATCCGCAACCTCATCCGCGAAGACAAGATTCACCAGATTTATTCCGCCATGCAATCCGGCCAGGACAAATTCGGCATGCAGACTTTCAATCAGTCCCTGGCGACTTTGTACTTCCAGAAGCAGATCACATTGGAAGTTGCCATGGCGCGCTCCAGCTCGCCGGATGAGTTGCAGGAAATGATTAACCGCGGCGCCAGTTTGTTGAACCGTCCCACCGCGGCTGGGGCGCCGATGGCGCGCGGAGCAGCGGCGCCCGGAAAGCGCTGAGCCGCAAGAGACATGGGGTGCCGCCCCGCTCGATCATAGGCGGCGAAGCAGTAATCCGGCACGTGCCGCAACATGGCCGTGACGGCAGCAATATCGTGTAACAGGAGAAACTTACATGCCAGTCTTTACATTCTCAGGCAAGAGCGCCGACGGACAGAAAGTCAGCGGCGAGCGCACTGCAGCCAACAAGCAAACCCTCATTGCGCAGCTGCGCCGTGAACGCATCACCCCCGGGCCCGTTCGGGAAAAGGGCAAAGAGTTCGTCATGCCCACCTTCGGTTCCGGCAAGGTCAAGGTGAAGGACATTGCCATCTTCTTCCGGCAGTTCTCCGTCATGATCGACGCTGGTTTGCCGCTCGTGCAGTGCCTGGAGATTCTCGGCGCGAACCAGGAAAACCCGGCGTTCCAGAAGACGCTGACGGGCGTCCGGACGACCGTCGAAGGCGGCGCCACGCTGGCGAATGCCATGCGGCAATACCCCAAGATTTTCGATGATCTGACCACCAACATGATCGAGGCCGGCGAAACCGGCGGTATTCTCGACATCATTTTGCAGCGCCTCGCAGTGTACGTCGAAAAAGCCGTCAAGCTGCGCTCCGCCGTCAAGTCGGCTTTGATCTATCCCGTCTCCGTGGTCAGCTTGGCATTCCTGATCGTGGGCGCGCTGCTCAAGTGGGTCGTCCCCGTCTTTTCCAATTTGTTTGTTGGCCTCAACGTCGACCTGCCGCTGCCGACACGAATCGTCATGGGCCTCAGCCGTTTCGTCGGCCAGTTCTGGTGGTTCTTCATTATTGGCGTGGTCGGCATTTATTTTGGGGTGCAGCAAATCCGCAAAAACCCCCGTGGGCGCTACTACTTCGACCTGATGCTGCTCAAGCTGCCCATCCTGGGTATTTTGCTGCGCAAAATCGCCGTGGCGCGCTTCACCCGCACGCTCGGTACTCTCATTACCTCGGGCGTGCCTATTTTGGAAGGCTTGAGCATCACCGCCCGTACCTCCGGCAATGCCGTGTTGGAAGAGGCTCTCATAAGGGTGCGCAAAGCCATTGAAGAAGGCCGCACAATTGTCGATCCTCTCCGGGAGAGCGGCGTATTTCCCAACATGGTGACGCAGATGATCGGCGTGGGCGAAGCGACCGGCGCGATGGATTCCATGCTGCAGAAGATCGCCGACTTCTACGAAGAAGAAGTCGACAGCGCGACCAAAGACATGCTGGCCATGCTGGAGCCGGTCATCATCGGCTTGTTGGGCGTCATGATCGGCGGCATCGTCATCTCGCTCTACATGCCGCTGTTCTCGCTGATCGGGAAACTGGCCGGTTAGCCGTTCCGTCCGGCGTAGGGATGCTGCCTGCTGCGTCTCTACGCTGGGCGCGCACAATCAGGGTTTTGGACCACACGCATGCAATCCATGTTCGATGAGCGGCTTTGGTTGGCCTGGTTGGCCAAAGTCCGCATTGTCATCCTGACATTTCTGTTGGCCATCGAGTTGGGCATCTCTCTGCTCACGCCCTCCGCTTTGCCGCTCCGTCTGTTTGTGGGAACCATGCTGGGGTGGTATGCGGTCGCCATCTTCTATTTGACGCTGCTGTCGTTCTGGCGCGAGCAGCGCTTGCAATCGCTGCTGCAAGTGCTTACCGACATGGCCATGATCACCTTGGTCGTCTATGCGACCGGCGGCGTGGACAGCTCGTTGAACTTCCTTTATGCCCTAGCCATCATTGTGGGCAGTATCCTCTTACCTCGCTCCTGGGCCTTTCTAAGCGCGGCTCTGGCATTCATTCTCTACGGCACGATTCTGGAACTCACTTACTTCGCGGTAGTGCCGTCGCATCAAACCACTCATCCCGGGCTGGTGACGCTGCAAGCCATCATTCTGGTAAATCTTTTCGCGTTTCTCGCGGTCGCCTACCTTGCCAGCCTGCTCTCCGCGAAGTTGCGCCAGGTGGACGTTCGGCTCAAGTACACCAGCGGCGCCCTGCAAAACCTGCAAGCTCTGCACGAAGACATTATTCAGGCGATCAGCGGGGGGCTCATCACCACCGGCCTCGAAGGGCACATCACCTTGGTTAACCGGGCCGCGGAAGCGTTGCTGGAGCGCCCAGAGCAAGAGCTCGTCGGACAGCGAATTCAACAGATCTTTCTCGACCCGCTGCCGGAGGCTGGAAATAAACCCGCCCACGCCGAAGTGCGCTTTGTAGCGCAGAACGAGTTCCGCAGGACCTTCCGGGTGATGGTTTCTGAACTTAAAGTGCCGGAGCGCGGCGCGCTCGGCTACGTCTACACCTTCGACGACCTCACCGAAATCCGGCGCCTGGAGCGGGAAGTGCGCATGCAGGACCGCCTTGCCGCAGTCGGCCGGTTGGCTGCCGCCATCGCCCACGAAATCCGCAACCCGCTGACTTCGATTGCCGGCTCGGTGAGCATGCTGGGCGGCATCCCCGATCTCAGTGAAGAACACCGCCAGTTGCTGCGCATTGTCACACGGGAATCGGAACGCCTCAACGCCATCATCACCGACTTTCTGAACTATTCCCGCGGCAAGCAATATAAGTTTGCCAGCGTAGATCTGGTGCCGCTGATCGAAGACACGCTGACCCTGCTGCAGCACCGGCTCAAGGCGGAGAATTCCGGCATCGTGGTGGAAAGAAAGTTTGACGTCCCGCAGGCCTGGGTCGTTGCCGATGGCGATAAGCTCAAACAGGTGTTCTGGAATTTTTGCGAGAACGCCATACGCGCCATGGCCGGCGGCGGAACCCTGCGGGTCTCCCTGCAAGCCGAGAACGACGAGTGGCAAGCGAGCTTTGCCGATACCGGCCCCGGCATGCGGCAGCAGCTGATCGAAAAAATCTTCGAGCCTTTCCAATCGGAATTCGTCGGCGGCACCGGACTGGGCCTGGCGATCGTCTACCAGATCGTCCAAGCCCACGAAGGCAAAGTGTGGGCGCGCTCCAAGCTGGGCCACGGCAGCGAGTTTGTCCTGCGGCTGCGCCGCTTGGGCGCCGCAGATGCCGTCCCGGGATCTCTGGCCGTAGTAGCGGGCAAATCTGCCGCGCAAGGCGTCGCTGGCGCGGCCGCCGCTGCACGAGGGGGCCGGGCGCATGGGTAACATCCTTGTCGTCGACGACGAGCGCTCCATCTGCGAAATGCTCGATATCGCCCTGCGCCGCGACGGCCACAAGGTGGAAACCGTCAACTCCGGCGAGGCCGCCAAAAAGAAGCTCGACAGCGCGCTCTACGACGTGATTGTCACCGACATCAAAATGCCGCAGACCGACGGCATCGAAGTCCTGCGCTACGCCCACCAAATGTCGCCCGACTCCGCCGTCATCCTCATCACGGCGGTGGATGACTATGAAGCTGCGGTCGAAGCCGTCAAGGCCGGCGGTGCCACCGACTACATTCGCAAGTCTCCCGGCTTGGTCAATGAAATCAAGCTCGCCATCAATCGCGCTCTGGAAAAGCTCAACCTCAGCCGCCAGAACTTTGCTTTCAAGCGCGATGCCGCGACGCGCAACTCTCTGGACAACATCGTGGGCGCAAGCTCGGCGATGGAGAAGCTCAAGCAGACCATTCGCACCGTGGCCTCGACGCAAAGTACGATTCTGATCTACGGCGAAAGCGGCACCGGCAAGGAACTCGTTGCCCGCGCCGTGCACGTTTGCTCGCCCCGCGCCACCGAGCCTTTTGTTTCGGTCAACTGCGGCGCGTTTCCCGAGACCTTGCTCGAAAGCGAGCTTTTCGGCTACGTGAAAGGCGCCTTCACCGGAGCCAACCAGAACAAGCGCGGCCTCTTTGAAGTGGCGCATCAAGGAACCATCTTCCTCGACGAAATCAGCGAGATGAGCCTGACCATGCAGGTCAAACTGCTGCGCGTGCTGCAGGAGCGCAGTGTGCGCCCGGTCGGAGGAACGGACGAGATTGCCGTGGACGTGCGCGTCATCGCCGCGACTAACCGTCACCTCGACAAGCAAGTGGCGGAAAACACCTTCCGCGAGGACCTCTACTACCGTTTGAACGTGATTCCGGTTTGCGTGCCGCCGCTGCGCGAGCGGGTGGAGGATGTGCCCCTCCTAGTGCATCACTTCCTCAAGAAATACGCGCCTGCGGCGAACCGCAATATTCAGCGTGTGAACCAGGCATCGCTCGATGCCCTTTGCTGCTACGAGTGGCCCGGCAACGTCCGCCAACTGGAAAACACCATCGAGCGCGCCGTGGCTCTCGAGACCGGCCAGGAGTTGCATGTCGAGATTCCCGCCGAACGGCCCAAAGCCCGCGCCGCTGCAGCAGGAGTCGGCGTGAACGGATTGAGCATCGCGCCCGGCTCGGTGTTGCCCGACGGCGTCGACATGGAGAAATACGTTGCCGAGATCGAAAAATCTTTGTTGCAGTCCGCGCTGGCTCACTCCAACGGCGTGCAAACCCGCGCCGCCGACGTGCTGCGCATCTCCTACCGCTCATTCCGCCATTTGATGAAGAAGTACGATTTGTAGGAAGGCGCCGAGCGTCGTTGGTCGTGCGTCGTGCGCAAAAACTGTTGGCCTTGGTCGTTTGCCCTTTATCAGAAGCAAGTCAACCGTCACCGACTCATGCCGATGGCCACGGGTCAACCACGGAGGGTTTTGCGCACGACGCACGACCAACGACGCACGACTAGCCTTTCTTCAACTGCTGCTTCCACCCTAGAATGCGCGCCTTATTCGCCTCCGCTTCCGCTTCGGGAATCATGCCTTTTTTCTGGTAGAGCACCGACAGGCTCGTGTAGGCCAGCACATCGTCCGGATCGATTTCCGCGATGCGTTTTGCCACGGCGATCGCGTCGTCATAGCGTTCCAGATCCTGCAGCACGCGCGCCAGCCCATGCATGGCCTCGGTGAAGGAAGGATCGGCCGCGACGGACTTTTCATACTCCGCCAACGCCTGCTCCGCATGGCCTTCCGCCATCAGATCAAGCGCTGCATAGTAGTGGTCCTCGGCCTGCTGGCGGCGGTTTTCCTCAGACATAGCGTCGGGATTCCTTGCGGGAGCAGGATTCTAGCATGTGCCAATCAGGCCGGGCGTCATTCCCCTGTGTACCTCTACGCCCCATGTGTTTATGATGTTACCAGCCATGCGCCACATGCTGCGCTTCCTCTGGAACGCTACCCGCGGGCACCGCCTCACGCCCTGGCGCAGCCCCTATTTGCTCTGGCGCATTGAGACCTACTGCGGCGTCAAAATGCAGCAGATCAGCTTCCTGGTTTTCTGGGAATTTTCCTGGCGCGAACGCGCCAATCTGTGGCGCTTCCTCAAATGGACTGCCGAAATGGACCGCTACGTCCACCCCAAGCCAAAAGCCTTGTAGTCTGCCTCCAGCCGGAAAGCAATTGTCATTCCGAGCCGTTCGTAGGCGCGGAGCGCCGAAAACGAGCGAGGAATCTGTTGTGCTTCCCAGTCATCCCTTACCGAGCGAATCAATCTTCGCCGCCATGATGAAGTCGCTTTCGCTCAGGCCATCAATCTTGTGGGTCCACAGCGTTACGCCAGCCTTGCCCCAGGCCAGAAAAATGTCGGGATGATGTCCCTGCTGCTCGGCCAGCTCTCCTACCCGATTGACAAAATCCAGAGCCTTGCGGAAGTCCGGGAATTTAAATTCCCGCACGATGTGGTGCTCGTCCACAGCCTTCCATCCCGGCACTTGTTTCAGCATCCGTTCCAGATCGCTGCCTTTGATGGGCGGAGTATCTCCGCGGCAGGGAACACAGGTCTTGCTCGCCAGTTCAGACATAGCATTGCTCCTGTCAGCCAGTGTGCCGCAATCCCAGGGTTCTTTGCAATCGAGTCAAGCGCTTGCTGCGGGAGTCGGCCCCACCGGAGCGACAAAGTACCGCCGGATCCAAATCAGGTACCCCAGAAACACCACGCCAAAAACGATGCTGCCATAGATCGTGGCGTGAAACACGGTGCTATTGTTCATCATCCGCAGTTGTTCCTGCGACCAGCCCATCTTGCTGTACGCGGCCAGCAGGTTTCCGCGCCGGAACGTCGTAATCGCCGCCAGCGAGCGCAGCACCACCAGCACGACGGCGGCCCACCATCCGGCCATGCGAAGGCGCAACAGCGAAAACGCTACAATCGCATCAATCACGGCGGTGACCAATAGGCAGATGCCACCGCGCCAACCGATCAGGTAGCGCCCGAACATGGGGAATATTGGCGTCGTAAAGCTCATCAAAAACAAATAGGCCGCGCCGGCAAAAAACAGCAACACCACCGCCAGCAACGGCAGCGGACAGCGATCCGTCCAGCGTTGCACGGGGTCGCGCTGCTTGACCGTCTGCTCCACATCCTTCCGCCGAAAAAACACAACAAACGCAATCGGCACTACGATCGTGAAGAACGCGCAAAATGCGATGATGAACGTCAGGATGACTGCCACCGCCGTAGTCGGCAACGCGGGTGCGTCCGGATTGGTGGCCGAGGCTGCCTTGATTGCCGCCATGAAGCTCTTCGGCAGAAGCACAGTCATCCCTACCGTCACGATCGAACCGAAAATCAGCCCCATCCAGGAGACCGTTAAATTGATTGCCCAGGCCCAGCGTCGCGCCCGAATCGAGCCAATGCCCAGCGTAAGCAGCACCGCCGCCGCGAGCCCGTACGTAAGCACGTTCAGGATGGAATTCCCCGCGGGCAGGGCGGTGCCGCTTCGCCGCGCAAAGAGCGCTCCCGCCAACCCCAGTGGAACCAACAGCAAGGCAAAGCATCCCAGGATGATTTCGATGACGCCATACACCGCCAACCCCGAGCTGCGATCGCGAAACGCCGGCTGCGAAAAGACAGTCGGGGGTGCCGGAAACGGGGAAGTCGCCTGCGCTTCGGCGCCCGGCGCAGCGTCGGATTGCGGGATTATCTCGTCCAAGGAGGTCTTTCCTGTCTAAGTCGCGTCGTCTGGCCGGAACTTTACCGGCGCACTACGCCCCAGTCAAACAAAATTGCCCCACTTTCCGAAACTCCCGCCATCCTTCTGCATCTTAAGAGCCAACGGAAGGAGTAAATCTATGGTGAGTGTGGCTCTTTACGTCAGCCTTGAGGCAAAGCCGGGTAAGGAAGCCGAGGTCGAGAAGTTCTTACACAGCGGCCTTGCCATTGTCGAGCAGGAACCAAAAACCATCGCCTGGTTCGCGCTCCGCATGGGTCCGTCGCACTTTGGCATCTTCGACGCTTTTCCCGATGACTCCGGTCGCCAGGCGCATCTCTCTGGCCAGGTCGCCGCAGCCTTGATGGCGAAAGCTCCCGAACTCCTCGCCAAGCCCCCGGACATCCGCAAGATAGATGTGTTGGCGGCAAAGCTGCCCGCCTAAGAACCGCCGACCCGAAATAATGCGGTTTCAGCGTCCTGCGTACTCACGCCCCGAATCTCTCCGCCGCGCGAGCCTTTGCCCTGGCCGCTTCCTCCTCGCGATTCTTCGGCGTGGCGTTGGTCTCGAGCGAATGCAGCAGCCGGGACGAGACCGCCGACACTTCCTCCACCGCAGCCAGGAACGCGGCTTCATTCGCCTTCGACGGCTTGTTGAAGCCGCTGATCTTCCTTACGAACTGCAGCGATGACGCCCGTATCTCGTCGTCCGTCACCGGTGGATCGAAGTTAAAAAGATTCTTGATATTTCTGCACATAAGTTCTCTCGATTTTCCTATGCCCCCTGTGGCCCAATGGCCATAGTTATCGCCAAATTGAGTATAACTCTGGCAAAGGAAGCCCACTCTTGCGGATCACTTCCGGTAACCCATCAGATCATAAAAAACTTGATTTGAAATCGACGTTTTGCGGTAAACTCCCCGCGTAAAATCTTGCACTAGTCTGCGCTGCATTCCCCCGCGGTGGAAGGCCAGTCGCTCGAATCGACAGGAGCGAGTCATGAGGAGAGTAGTGGAAGTGTGTTTATCCGCCGGGTTGTTTCTGTTACTGGGCGCCACGTCCTGGTCGCAAACGTTTTCCGGCACGGACCGCGGCAGAGTGGAAGATATGTTGAAGACGATCTCAGGGGACATTCGCAAACACTATTACGACGCCAACCTGCACGGCGTGGACTGGGACGCCACCGTCGATAAGGCCAAGCGAAATATCGATCGAGCAACCTCGATGGGTATGGCCCTTTCGGATATCGCGGCGGCCGTCGACACGCTGAATGATTCCCACACCTTCTTTCTTCCGCCCCCGCGACCCTACCGGCTTAACTACGGATTCGAATACGAAATGGTGGGTCCGCATTGCTTCGTCACCCGCGTTCGTCCCAAAAGTGACGCGGAGGAAAAAGGGCTTAAGCCGGGCGATGAAGTTCTTTCGCTCAACGGTTTTACGCCTGCCCGCGACGATCTCTGGAAAATGCACTATGTCTTCACCGTGCTGCGTCCCCAGCCTAGCCTACAGCTGGTTCTGCAGGATCCCGCCGGCAAACAGCGCCAACTCGAGGTCGCCGCCACAATTCATCAGGGCAAACGGATC
Source organism: uncultured Acidobacteriaceae bacterium (assembly GCA_963770915.1). Lineage (GTDB taxonomy): Bacteria > Acidobacteriota > Terriglobia > Terriglobales > Acidobacteriaceae > PALSA-270. The sequence continues at coordinate 242,949 of CAVYRG010000002.1, read as the reverse complement.
GCCGACATGACCGGCGAGAACGATGCCAGCGACATCTGGGATGTGCTTCGCGACGAACAGGAGCAGGCCCATCTGAACCGCGCCCGCTACATGGAGTTGAGTGACCAGGTGTTCATCCTGAAGATCCCGATCTTCGACTTCACCCCGATCGAGATCGGCGAGATGATGGGCAAGGCGCGCAAGCATCAGGGTCTCGTCATTGACCTGCGCGGAAATCCGGGTGGCGGCGTGGATACGTTGGAGCGTTTGCTCGGCGAAATCTTTGACAGGGACGTGAAGATCGCCGACCGGGTCGGACGCAAAGAACGCAAGCCGCTGGTCGCCAAAAGCGTTCACGATCCTTTTCAAGGCAAGATTATCGTGCTGGTCGACAGCAACTCGGCTTCCGCTGCGGAGGTGTTTGCGCGGGTAATTCAACTGGAAAAGCGCGGTCAGGTTTTCGGCGATCGCACCGCCGGGGCGGTGATGGAGGCTGGGCATTACGGCGAAAAGATAGGGGCTGACGTAGTGACGCCTTACGGAGTCTCCATCACGGACGCGGACCTGATCATGGCCGACGGCAAAAGCCTGGAGCACGTCGGCGTCACTCCGGACCGGCTTCTTATTCCCAGCGCCAGTGCATTCGCGGCCGGCCGCGACCCCGTCCTTTCCCTCGCTGTTCAGGAATTAGGCGGCAACCTGAGCTCTGAACAAGCCGGCAAGCTGTTCCCCTACGAGTGGGCCCCGGAGTAAGTCAAGGTACAAGGACACACAAGGTTGGCCCAGGTCTCGCCGCAGTTGCGAGACCTGGGTTCCAACCAAGCCTACTGCATCGCCGGCTTTTCGGCCGGTTTCTTCATCGGCATCATCGGCTTCATCATCTTCGGCTTCCAGAAATCCGGATCTGCCTTGATCCACTCCTCCTGCGGATAGCTCATTTTGGGATTGAACATGAACAGAGCGCTGCCGCTCGATTCGACCGCCGCCGCTTCCAGATCGTGCAGCTTCTTCATGCCGTCCTCGCCCATCGCCGCCACGAAGTCTTTGTCCTGGGCAAATTCCTGGTCCACTTCCGACAGGGACTTAATCGGGCTGATCACCAGATAGGTGGCACTGGGCAGCGGGCCATAGGCCTCTTCAAACATGACCCAGTGAGCGGTGGGGATTTTGTCGTACGCTGCCTTCACCAGCTTCACCAGGTCCGCCCAATCCTGCCGGTGCCCGGGTTTGACCTCGTAGGTGGAAATCTCGAAGTACCGCATATGGGCGATATCTACGTCCGGGCGCAGGCTTTGCTCTTCATCGTACGTCAGCACGGCAGCGTCCATGTCGCTCAGCAGCTCTCCGTCGGCCACCGCCGCACGGTCCAGCGCGGCCGCCAGCGCCGGGTCCTTCTGCATGCTCATAAAGTCTTTCTCCCACGACTCGAAGGAGTCGTAACCGAACAAGAACAACGAACGCGGCCGGCCCGAAAGAGAATCGGCGGCAAAGTAGTGGGAGTTCGACTTAGCTTTGGTAAGCGCCTGCACAAACGCGCTTTCGCTTTTCTCGTGCGTCATCCCGCTTTTGCCCGGCTTCAGGAACTCCCGGTAAATGAACAGCACTTTTGGCGGTGGTGTAGTTCCCGACATCTCCTGCGCCGCTGCCATCCCGATTCCCGCAAACACAAATATCCCTAACAGCAATCCCATAAGCTTTTTCATGGTCGCTGACCTCCTCGGTCGCCATCTTCAATTTGATTTGGAAAGGAAAGACCCACCCAACGCTCAGGACGAGGAGCGTTCTTAAGACGAGCGGAGGGTAGCTGAGCGCCCTGGGAAAGTCAAACTTCGCCACACCCTGGGCCGCCAGAGCGCGCCCCTGGCCCATCTGCCGGGCGGTAACAGACTCCGCAATAACCTACTTGCCAAGCGCCGGGAAATGGGGTAGTTTGTCTATCCCCGTCGCAAAACACTGCCCAGAGGCAGTTGAGCGCCTCCGTTTTTTCGCTCATCGGAGACTGATATGCGACCCCGTTGCTGGATGTTCTCGCAGTGCTTTCTAGCTCTAGTTCTTTCTTCTACTTGCCTGCTCGGGCAGAGCCGCTCGCCCCAGCCGCGCATCACCCAAGCTGTTGAAGATTCAAAGCTTACCGTGCTTCGCGGCAACACTCATCCGCTGGCCTTGCCGCAATACGATCAGGGCGCTGCCCCGGCCGACCTGCCCATGAACCGCATGCTGCTCGTCCTGCAGCGCGGTCCCGAGCAGGAAGCTGCCCTCAAACAATTGCTCGACGACCAACAAGATAAGGCGTCCCCCAACTACCACAAATGGCTCACCCCGGATGAATTCGGCCTGCAATTCGGCCCCGCCGACCAGGACATTCAAACCATCACCGCCTGGCTGCAACTGCACGGCTTCCAGGTCGCGCAAGTGAGCAAAGGGCGCACCGTGATTGAGTTTTCCGGCACCGCCGCCCAGGTGCAGGAAGCCTTTCACACCGAAATCGACAAGTATGTAGTCAACGGCGAGCAGCACTGGGCCAACGCCAGCGATCCCCAGATTCCGGCCGCGCTGGCGCCGGTGGTAGGCGGCATACTCTCCCTGCACAACTTCCGGGCCCAGCCGCTGGTGCACAATCTCGGCATCGTCTCCCGCGCGAAAGATACGGGTGCCATTACTCCTCTGGCCCAGCCACTTTTTACCGCTCCATCACCTGGCGGGTTTTGCGGTGTTCAAGGAAGCCCCTGTTACGGAGTCGGTCCCTACGATTTTGCGACCATTTACAATCTCACGCCGCTTTGGAACGCCACTCCCGCCATTAACGGAGCGGGACAAACGATTGCGATCGTCGGCGAGACTGATATCGATCCGCTAGACGTCACTAATTTCCGCAACTTCTTCGGCCTGCCCGCCCCGAATCTGCAAATCATCCATGATGGCCCCGCCCCGGGCATTTTGCAGGACGGCGAAGAGACAGAATCGGACCTCGACGTGGAATGGTCCGGCGCCGTCGCGCCCGGGGCGACCATCGACTTCGTTGTCGCCCAATCGACGGAGACAACCCAAGGCATTCACCTCGCAGCGCTCCACATCATCGACAACAATTTGGCTCCGGTGATGAGCGAGAGCTATGGCCAATGCGAACTCTTCATGGGCACGGCCGGAAATCAGTTTTTCAATCAGCTGTGGCAACAGGCCGCCGCCCAAGGCATTACCGTCATGATCGCTACTGGCGACAGCGGCTCCGCAGTTTGCGACCGGCAAACGGCTGCGGCGCCCTTTCCAGCCACGAATGGTCTGCAAGTCAGTGGCTATTCTTCCACTCCCTACAACGTCGCGGTCGGAGGGACCGACTTCAACGATCTGACAAGCTTTTCGACCTACTGGAACCCGACCAACTCTTCCACCACCGAGGCTTCAGCCAAGAGCTACATCCCGGAAACGACTTGGAATGATTCATGCACGAATGGCGTGTTCGGCAGCCTGCTTGGATTCAGCACCAACCCCGAAACCAACTGCAACAATCCCCGGCTGATTAACTTCGTCGTCCCCAGCGGCGGTTCCGGTGGCAAGAGCGTTTGCATCACTTCGAACGGCAGCACGCTGTCTAGTTGTATCTCCGCATACCCCAAACCGTCCTGGCAATCGGCGCTCACGCCACATGACAGTAGGCGCGATGTTCCGGATATTTCGCTGTTTGCCGCGGGTGGCTCTCCCTCGGGCAGCTTCTACCTGATCTGCGAACTCGATCAATCCGGAGGAGCCTGCAACCCGAACGCTTCCACTGCGGACTTCCTGGGAGTCGGTGGAACCTCCGCCTCCGCCCCGGCCTTTGCCGGAATCATGGCTCTGGTCAACCAGCAGACGGGAGCGCGCCAAGGCAATGCAAATTACGTCCTCTACAAGTTGGCCACCCAACAGCCCAGCGCCTTTCACGACGTGACCAGCGGAACCATCGCCATGCCGTGCGCGACGGGTTCGCCGAACTGCACCACCTCAACGCCGGGACTCCAGTACGGCGTCCTCAGCGGCTACGCCGCGACAACCGGTTACGATCTTGCCACCGGACTCGGCTCTGTTGACGCTTTCAATCTGGTAACCAAGTGGAATTCCGTCACGCTCGCGCCATCGGTCACAACCCTGAGCAGCCTCACGCCTACTACCATCACTCACGGCCAGCCGGTCAGCGTGACGGTAGGAGTCGCGCCGCAATCGGGCACCGGCGCGCCCGCTGGTACCGTGGCTTTGGTGGGAGGACCGACCGGCAGCGTGACCGACTTCGACAGCCACACCCTCGACGCCAACGGCAACGCCGTCTGGACGACAAGCCTGCTGCCCGGCGGAACCTACAACGTGACTGCCCATTACCCGGGCGATGGAAACTATGCAGGCAGCAACTCAACGAATTCCGTTCCAGTCACCGTCAACAAGGAAACCCCCAACATCAACATCGGCCTTGTGACGTTTGACGCCAACGGGAGAGTGACGAGCACCGGCGGGACCAGTGCGGTTTACGGAAGTCCTTATATCCTTCGCGTTGGCGTTACCGGCACAACCTGCTCCTCAAATACGCTCGGGCAAGAGGGATGCCCGACGGGCTCGGTGAACCTAACGGACAACGGCAGCCCAGTCGACGCCGGCACATTTTTGCTGAATGAGCTTGGCTACACCGAGGACCTGGTCGTCCAACTTCCGGGCGGCTCCAATGCGGTTCAAGTCAGCTATTCCGGGGATAGCAGTTTCAATGCCATGGCCCCAACTACGACTATCAGTATTACTCCATCAAGCACAACTATGACTGCCCCGATCGCGGCAAATACCGTTGTCGATGTCCCTAGCTCGATATCTACGACCGTCCAGAGTCACAGCTCGGGCGTGTCACCAACAGGAACCGTCGCGTTCTTTGCAAACGGGTCGCCTCTGCCGGGCAATATCCGATACATTCCGAACGGCGCTTTTTTGGAAGCCTCTCTTCCGGTTTCTTTTCCGCCAGGGGACTATGCCATCACTGCGACCTACAGTGGAGATCAAAACTATATGCCGTCTTCATCCCCTGTGGCCAACCTGCAGTTCCGCTATCCGGCGCCGAGCACATCCATTTCAGTGAACCCCTCTAGCGTTGTGGCGGGCAATCCGGTAACCGTCACGGCGACCCTTGACGCGCATGAAACAGGCCCCGCCCTCAGTGGGACTGTTAGCTTCTTGGGCACCCTCGGCGCAATTCCAGGCGCCGTTGCGTATTCCCAGGGCACCGATCAGAATGGTTTTCCCACTTTGCAGGCGACCTTCACATTCGCGCCAATATTTCCCGAGGGCATCCAAGCCCAGTACAGCGGCGATTCAAACTACTTTTCCTCCTCGAGCGGAACAATTTCTGTGTCTGTGAGCCAGCCTGATTTTGTTTTGGCTGTAAATCCAACTGTCGAAGTCGTGAGCCGTGGGACGACGGCACAGACTACGCTGACTATCACTGGCGTTGGCGGCGTCAATGAGCTGCTCAACTTCGACCGCGCGTCGTGCACCGGCCTACCGGCGGAAAGCGTGTGCAGCTTTTCTCCCAACTCTGTCGCAGGAAATGGTTCGACCCAAGTCATCATCTCAACCACAGCTCCTCACGGTTTGGCCAAGCGGCTTTCCGGAAAAGCTCATCTCCCGGAGTGGCAAACGGGCCTCGCAATCGGGCTGGCGGGAATCTTCATCATCGGAGGATCGGCACGGAAGCGAGGTAGAACCGCGTTGCTTTCGCTGTTTTTGTTGGTAGCCGTGTTAACCTTGCCGAGCTGTGGCGGAGGTGGTTCTGGTGGAGGGGGTGGCCCCACTGACCCCGGGACTCCAACGGGAAATTACACCGTAAACGTTACAGCCACGAACGGGACGTTCACCCACACAGTTCCCTTTCAGCTCGATGTGCAGTGAAGAGGTGTTCGTGCGAAAACGGCGACGCGCTACAGTATGCCGTGCTGGTTGCTGCGGTCGCTCGCACCTAGAGGACTCCAAGCGTATTTCTTGAGAGAGAATCCTACCCCAGCGGGTGCGACACCGCCACCGGTTCGTAGGGGCAGAAGGGATCTGTCCCCAGCACGTCGCCGGTGTGGGCGAAGGCGCGGGCGCGGGATCCGCCGCAGATGTGGCTGTATTCGCACACTCCGCATTTGCCGTGAAACTCTCCCGGCGTATGCAGCGCCCGGAACGTCTCGGAGTTGCGGTACACTTCCACCAGCGAATCCTTCCGCACGTTTCCGCAATGCAGCGGCAAAAAACCGGAAGGGTAGATTTCTCCCTGGTTCGAAACGAACACGATGCCGTGCCCGTCGCGAATCTGAAAGCCTTGATAGACCGCCGTATCCTTCATCTCGGCATAGGAAATGCCACCCGCGCGCATTTTACTAACCGCCAAGCGGCGGTACGACGGTGCTTCCGTGGTTTTCACCGCGAAGGGCGCTTCCGGCGCGAGTTCCAGAACCCAGTTCATGATGCGCTCGCCTTCCTCGGGCGAGACTTCATGTAACGCTTTACCTCGTCCCACCGATATCAAGAAGAATAAACTCCAGCGCATGACTGGAAAGCTGCTGCGCAACAGCTCATAGATGGCCGGCAGATCGTCAGCCGTCTCCTCCGCCACCAGCGTGTTTACCTGAATCGGCAGGTCCAGCCGGCCGGCGCAGCGTGCGGCCGCCACCGTGCGCTCGAACGTCCCCGCAATCCCCCGAATCCCGTCGTGCTTCTCTGCGCAGGAACCATCCAGGCTCAGGCCAAGGTTCGCAATCCCGTGCTGCTTCAGCCGCTCCAGCGCTTCGTCGGTCAATTCCGGCGTCGCGCTGGGCGTAATGGAAACCTGCAGCCCGAGTTCACGACCAAGGTCAATCAGCGAGTAAATGTCCTTGCGGCTCAGAGGGTCGCCCCCGGTCAAAATCAAGTGGGGGAGGGGCGCGCCAAACTCGACGACCTGCCGTAAGAACGCCTGGCTTTCGGCTGTGGTCAGCTCCAACGGATGCGGCATGGCCATCGCTTCGGCCCGGCAGTGCCGGCAAGCCAGGCCGCAGGCCTGGGTCATTTCCCAGTACACCAGCATGGGATTCTTAGAGAAGTTGTGGACCACACGACCCATCCCCGGCGTTGGCTGCGAGATCTGCATCTCTTCCGGCTCCATGGAACAGTAGTCAGACCAGAACTGCATTAAGGCTACTCATTCCAAAGCAGAAGACGCCGTGATTGAAATCACACAGGAGGGTGATCAGTTGAAGGCGGAGGAAGAGGCCTTCATCCCCCGCAAGCCGCCATCTTGGTTCCGCTCACAGGAAACCCATACTGATTGGCGCCTCTTACTTCCTGATGGTCGGCGGTCATGCTCACTGTGTCAATCGGGTCAGGCCAGGTGATCGAGTACATATTCACGCCGGTCTGCGCCCAGTGGGCGGAAAAGGGCACGGCCACCACGTCCCCGTTTTGCAGGATGTTCACCTCCGCTCCGTTGTACCAGTGCCAAATACCGGCCATGCCAGGACCGGGAGCAGTCCGCGTGGCGCTCATGGGGACCCCGTATTGATTGCTGCCGGAAAGGGTGTTGTGATCGGTTGAAAGCGTCACCGAGTCCACCGCCGCAGGCCATCTGAAGCTGTACATCCGGCCCGGCCCGGCCCGCCAGTGCGCAGTGAAGGGGCCGGCCGTCATGGTCCCGTTCGCGCTGACGACTACCGTCGCATTGTTCATCCAGTGCCAGCAGCCAACCAGCGGATCCGCCTTCGAGGGCACGCCCATGGCTGGCGGCGGCGTTTCTCCCGGATTCACTGAACTCGGCGGGAGGCCATCGTTAGCGTTCACGATGGGCACGTTGTTCGGCTGCGGATTCGGCCTGCCAAACCAGAACCATCCACCTACAGCAAGCACGATCACGCTCCCGGCCACCGCCGGCCAAAGCCATTGCGGCTTGGCCGGCGACGGAGAAGTAGGCGCAGGCCTTGGAGCCGGCGCGGATGGCGCAGGCTGGACCGGAATGCTCGGCGGAGCCTTCTGCGCGCCCTTCGGCAGCAGCGTCAGAATCGTCGTCGCCAGGCTCTCCAGGTGCGATTCAAGCGGCGGCGTAATCGCATCCAGCCAGTGCACCGAGCTGATGAAGTAGTCGAGCGACTTCGCCGGCATCACATTTTCCACCCGCAGCGGGATCACCGGCACGCCGTTGCTGACGGCCCGTTCCACTTCTTTGGGAATGTGCGGCGAAGCGTTGGCGTTGGCGGAAAGCACCAGCACCATGGCCCGAGCGCTGTTGATGGCGTCGATGATCTCTTCGCCGTACGGCGCGCCTGGCTGCACGTCGCGCGGCGCGATCCAGCAGCGAATGCCGCGCGCTTCCAGGCGTGCGCAAACCGCATCCGCGATCGTCTTATCCTTAGAGGAATAGCTGATGAAGGCGTCGTGGGCCATGGCTTTGGCGGATTGTAGCATTCCTCACCAAGCTTGTTCTTTCGCCTCGCCCAGAATGGTACGCGTGGTTTTGCTGGGGCTGGAACGATGTGGGCGGCTGGCCCACCCTTTGGTTTTTGATCCTTCTCGTTCTTAGTTTAACTGAAGTTGCCCCACTCTTTGCGGTTTTCAAAGAGTGGGGAGCGATGCCGCCCACCGGGCGAGGCCTTGTCGCTCGACGTGCTTCATCTCCGCTCGCCGCGCCTCATTCACCAACACCGGACCCAACCCCCGGGTAGAATCGGATAAACTGTCTTCAGCGGCGTACCGCCGCGATGGCACCCGTAGGAGGAGATTTGATATTTTTTCGAGGATGGGCCGAACGGAGGCAACGTGCCGAGGAGCAGCGGCTACAAGCGTCTCTTGTTCAAAACTTGAGCTCTCTCTTCGATGACTATGGCGCAAGATTCGTTTCGAATGAACCCTATCGGCCAGGGCAAGGAACTGTAATCGCCACGCTCGAAGCGGGGCCGTTGCGATTCAAGGCTGTTTCTTTTCGAGATGGATTTTACATGAAGGTTTCTGCTCTGCATTCCTTAAGTCGGTGGGAGACGATAGGCAATGTTTTGGTTGCAATCGATGCCAAACGACCGATTAACTCTTTGGCAGACGTCCCGTATCTCCATACGTATCTGCCGCTGACGGAGATCGGGCAGCTACTCAATCGGCGCTTTCCCGACCTTGTGGCTGGCCTCTCGGAAGCCAACTACGCGGCTACAATGGACGCCGTCGAGAGGATCAAGAGGCTCCGGCAAGAGGAATATGACCAAAGGGCGAAGCAGGAAGCACAGTTCTATCGCGACCACCCAGAAGAAAATCCGTGGGACAAAAAACAAAGCATACAAACCCTCGGCCTAAAATGATAGATAGTCGTAGCGCCAGTATACTCAGTTGGCGGCTGGCCCACCCTTGGCTTTGATCTTTTCTCGGCTTCAGTTTAACTGAGGTTGCCCGACTCTTTGCGGGGTGAGGCTGTTACGAAACTCCTCCCCCTGCGGGGCTGTCTCATTTCCCACTTATACCCAGGGCTTACGCCCTGGGCTGCATTCTTGCGCCACTCCGCGGCTATGACTCGTGGGGTTCACTTCACTGCTGAAGGTGAGCACCGAGTTTCGTAACAACCTCAAACCGCACAGGGTGGGGCACCCTCTTTAGAGTCGGGTCGAGAAAAATCAAAACCAAAGGGTGGGCCAGCCCCCCCCAGGTGGTACCGGGCACAGCCGATCAACGGTCCCCATTCAAGCCAACACCCGGCCTGAGCGCATCAGCCGCCGAGGGGCACACGGCTCCCAAAGGTTACTGTTTCCCGGGCTCTAGAGCTGCCTTCTCAAGTTCCAGCGCGCATTCTAGAGTCGGCGCGGTAACCAAACTAAAACTCACCCCATCAGTCCACATAACGACCCAAGTTTTCGTTTTGCTGTCAGACTTCAGCAAGTACTCGGCTCTTTGCCCAACAGTCTTCCCGTGTCGATCTACTTTGTCCCCTTGCCTGACGACGTGAGCCGCCCTCTTTTCTAAGGTCCAGTCGAAAAACCGTCTCGCTTCATCCGCGGTTTCAAAATAACCGTGGTGAATGACGACTTTCTCCCCGTCGGACGCTTTAAACTCACTGAAACCTAGATGAGCGGTACGAAAATAAGAAGTGTGGAAACCTGCCTTCGTTGCCGCCGTATCTTCGATTTCACCCATGAGGGTAAGGCTGAAGGTGAGAGGCTTCGTTTCATCCGAATCTTTGGGTGCCGTATTCCCGCTAGTTACTTCTTGAGCCGCTGCAAGCCCCACACTAAACACGCAGACTAACGCAAACGATGCCAATCGGTGCCGACGTTTCGCCATGATTGTTCTTATCCTCTAGCGCACCTCCGTGGTTTTCTTTCGATACTCCCGGTAGCGCCCATCTTCGAATCTAAAAATAGTTGCTGTGCCGAAAGTCCCGACCTGGCCACCGCTTCGAATGTCCCGGTACCCATTGTGTCTGGTATCAAGAATCGACAAGCTGAGCCCGGGAGTCTTTAGTACGAGTTCGTATCGCCCTCCAGTCCGGCGAAAAATCCAGAACCAGCCAATGCCTTCCGCGCTGTGAAAACACAGAAATGGTTCTCCTTGGGCAACAGGCAAAACCACGATGTCGGCCTCCTCCGGACCGTTCAAGTGGATTTCCGAAGCAACGAACCAAGAAGCCAACGATCTGCCGTGGGAAATCGGATTGTCCTTCAGGCAGGCGGCAACGACATCGTCACGTGCGAGAATCTGCGCAGCGGGCTCAGGCACGGGCACCGGTCGCGTTACGCGCTCGGGGGAATCTGCATTAAACTCGATCTGTTCGAGGTATGCAGCTCCTGAAGCAATCGAAGCTTCGAGCGAAAGCACGAGAAACGCTAACCAGATGCCCCACCTTCGCGCATCCATGCCGCCCTTCGCGGTGTCCTGTTCTCCTATCATAGACACTCCGGCAAGTAACTCATCGCGTTGTAGAAAATGTTCGTAGCTTGCTGCATACTCAGCTCCCGCTGCCGGTAAGGGGAATCCGGCATACTGGCCCATTGGTACATGTTCCAGAATGCCTGTTGTAAGTTGCCCTGCATGGCCGGCTGTACCGCGTCGTAGTAGTTGAGCATGTTTTCCGCAACGTCATCTTGTGCGCTGGGAGAGACGTCGGACCCGCCGCCAAACCTAGCCCAAGTCCCAGGAAGGAATTGATACGCACCATAAGCATGGCTGATTCCATATCGGGTCTTGACTGCGATGTTCGGAAATGCATTAAACTTGTTTGGATCGATCCCCCAGCCCCGCCGGGTCGGGAGACAGCCAGCGTCCCGCGGTAGGATTGTAGCGCCGCTCCAGGAAGTCGTACATGCCGGAGGTGGTGTCTTCATCCTTCCCGGTGAAGGAGCGGTCGGTCGTGCCCGCCTCGGCGTACGGCTCGCCGAAGGGCGCGTAGGCGGTGGAGGAATACAGCGTCCGGCGGAACACCCGCCTCACCCGCCAATCAGCTTTCCGTCACACCGCTGTAGCGTCGGGTTTGCGGAGGCCATCGATCACCTTCTCTGCCAAGCGGATAATCCCATAGGCAACGGCGAGATCGAGGAGTCCTAGCGGCAGGAGTTGAACGTAGGAAAGCCCCCTGAACGGCCATGGGAGAAGCGCAATTAGCAGTACATGATAAGCGACAATGACCACGATGGTTGCCCAGAACCAAACGCGTCTTCTCAGGCCCCAAAACATCCTGACAACTACAAAGGTGACTATGCCACTAAACCACGCGGTACTCGCCCTTTCGGCGTTTCCGAAGTACACAAAAGAAATGAATAACGGCAGTGTACAGACGCCCGACAATAGCCCCCACTTTCGCGTTATGGGATAGATTTCCTGCATCACGCGACTTTCCTTTTGGCTCCGATCAGCCCTAATTCACACATGACTGGTAGTCTTTGTATGCGCCATACAGATCCTTCCCAGTTGCGAACACGTTAAGGGCAGTTCCGAGCCCTGGCAAGGCTTTGGCGATGCCCCAGCCTGCGTCTTTTGCCAACGGCTCTAGCGCCGCTAGGTGGATACCGCCGATGCCCATGAAGGCGCCACTTGCGTCTCTTTTCATTGCGCTGTCAACTGTGCCCACGATGCCTAGACCAATATCGAACAGAGCCTTGCCGGCACCTTCGCCCGGAATGAAGCCGGCCGCGTCGACCGCAAGCGAAATTCCATTATCCTTTAGCGCCTGTCCGGCGCACTGCAGGATAGCCATCGCCCCCTTCTTCATTGAGTTAGCGACAGCAGTGCAGTCGGCACCGCAGGGTCCGCCCCCGCTGCCCCCGGAGTCGGCGAAGACTGCCCACGAAAGCATACCGTAGATCGGTACGGGGGTAAGGTCCGGCAAAACCGGCTCCCCTAGGTCATAGACTACCTCCCCGTTCGGGCCAAGCCACTGGTTGTTATCGCTGACTGTGTAGGTGGTACCGTAGATGTTTGTAAAAGTAGTTCCGGGGGCCGCTACCAATTGGCCGATCACTACCGGAACCTGCATGACCTGGAACGGGTCGGCAAATCCGCCTAGCAAAGCCAAGTTTCCTCCCCCGCCCCCGCCGTAGCCATTTAGGCATGACCCATCCCCCAGGAACGCGTAGCACTCCTCGCCGATCGGATCGACTAGTCCGAGCGGGTTGTTCATGACATACGCGTAGCGGTTCCACGTCTGCGGATTGGTCGGGTCGACCGCCCCGAGCCCCGCCGGGTCGGGAGACAGCCAGCGCCCCGCGGTAGGATTGTAGCGCCGCTCCAGGAAGTCGTACATGCCGGAAGTGGTGTCTTCATCCTTCCCGGTGAAGGAGCGGTCGGTCGAGCCCGCCTCGGCATAGGGCTCGCCGAAGGGCGCGTAGGCGGTGGAGGAATACAGCGTCCGGCTGGGCGTGGTCGCCAGCCGCGAGCTGCCCAGGTGGTCGGAGTGGCGATAGTAAGCCAGCCCCGCCGAGGTGTACACGGCGGTCGCACCCGTGGGCAGCGGGATGAAGGCTTTCTGCAGCGTCTGCCCGCTCATGATGAGCCCCAAGGTACGAAGTCAGCTTAGCTTGGGCCACCGCCCCACTCAAGCCAAAACCGGGCTTGAATGGGCCACCGGCCGGGGGCCGTACACGATCTGAGTGTACGTCCCGCCCACGTTCTTTTCCACCATGCGGCCGAGAGCGTACCAGTCTTCCTTCGCTATCCGGGGGGCCTCCTCGCCGCTTTCCTAGCTCTACGGTTGCTGACAAACTGCCCGACCAATAACGCCCCAATCCCTAGCGCAAGAACAACGATCCAAGACCCAAAAGTCCCGACAATGCGCTGCCATAGCGTTCCGTGAACATCGGAAGCCTGAACTTGCATCGCAATCTGCTCGTATAAGGCAATGACCACGGCCACCGCGATGAGGGCAATACCGACGACCTGACCGGGCGACAGTCTCCGCCTTCCCTGGATCAGGTTTCGCCAGAACCTCGCCTCGTTAGCCACGGTGTCCGGGAACACGACATTCCGTTGGCGGGTAACAATGTCGCGTTCCCATTTGTTCCGAGCAGATTTCATTTGAAGCATCCTTGCATGACATCGGTCGTCGGGCCTGGGAGTTTCAAGGGAATCGACGCCAATTCATTCATCAGGGCCATCGGTGACGCACCTCCGAAAAAGTGCAGCAAGTTTGCGCGACACACCGGATATGCTGTACGCAACTGCCGCGTAAAAGGGCGCGGTGAAGCGGAGTTGCTGAATCCCCCGCAAAATATCTGGGTTTGCACCTACTACGGCAAACAGCTCTCCATAGTTCCGATACCGCGGAACTACAAAGCCGCCAGCGAAATACTCGTGATAGACCACGGTGATGTGACTCTGCATCACTCCTACCGGAAGAATCAGACATTGATAGGCCAGGATGGAAGACGGGATGACCCATACTAACATTGCCGTTTCACAGTCAAACCCGGCATTCACTAGTCCGGCGATGAGTGCTGGAACAAAGCTAAGGACAAAAATATGACAAAGCAGAAAACCGAGGTCGCTCTGACTGCCAGATGACACAGATGGAAAGGTCCACGCGTAGATCCTTCCCGCTATCCATGGCGTGAAAAGCCTCGCCGAAACGTAAACTGCTGCAAGGTGAAAGCCGTACCATGCCACCCTAATGCTTGCGGCCCTACGTCCATGGGCAAGCGTAGACGAGCACGTGTTCAGCATTCTGATGCGAATTGTCTTCAATCCTGATTGGCTCGAGTCCACACTGTTGCGTCGCTGCTTCAATTGTTGCGGTAGAAGCCCATGCACGTATTCATGTCTGCGGTCTTTCCTACGACTATACTCACAGCGGCTGCGGCGGCTTGAGCCGCGTCTCCAGCTGTGGCGCCCCTTGGATTTACTGATCGAGGACCGACCGCCACCTTTGTGCCCTGGTCAACACTATAGTTAGGATCGCCAGAGGGAATATTTATAGGCGTATAGCCGTTGTACCTCAGTTGCACCGCCACGTTACACAAGGCCTTTGCCTGTTCGGGGGTGATGACAGGAGGTTTTGGCGCAGGGCCAACCGAATCAGTCGGCGGTTGACTAGGATAGACCCCGTTGAACACAACATTGCCATTCGATCCACAGAATAACGCGCACAACGCCATAGTCCCGTCGAAAAGAGGCAGCGACCCAATCTGCCCCCAATACGCGGTAACAGTGATCGAGTCTGCTAGAGGATTAGAAGGCGCGTGAACTCCGGAGTTCGGCGTGTTTGGTACCCAGCCCCAGAGCGGGATCTGCCCTTGCGGGATCTGCATCACTGCGAACGGGTCGCCCCACAGGCCCGAAAACGCTAAACCACCGCCGCCCCCGCTGCCGTTGTTGTAGCAGCCGCCGTTACCATCGCCCGCGTAGCACTCCTCGCCGATCAGATCGATCAACGCAAGCGGGTTGTTCATGACGTACGAATAGCGGTTCCAGGTCTGCGGATTGGTCGGGTCGACCGCTCCGAGCCCCGCCGGGTCAGGAGACAGCCAGCGCCCGGCGGTAGGATTGTAGCGCCGCTCCAGGAAGTCGTACATGCCGGAAGTGGTGTCTTCATCCTTCCCGGTGAAGGAGCGGTCGGTGGTGCCCGCCTCGGCATAGGGCTCGCCGAAAAGGGGGCGTAGGCGGTGGAGGAATACAGCGTCCGGCTGGGCGTGGTCGCCAGCCGCGAGCTGCCCAAGTGGTCGGAGTGGCGATAGTAAGCCAGGCCCGCCGACGTGTACACGGCAGTCGCGCCCGTGGGCAGCGGGATGAATGCCTTCTGCAGCGTCTGCCCGCTCATGATGAGCCCCAAGGTACGAAGTCAGCTTAGCTTGGGCCACCGCCCCACTCAAGCCAAAACCGGGCTTGAATGGGCCACCGGCCGCACGGCAACCCACGAAACGCCAACACCGCCGGGTCAGGATCGGCGGGCTGGAAACCCGGAATCGGGAACGGAATCGGCACCCGGCCAGTCGGGACTGGGCCGCAATCCGTTATTCCGGACGCCTTAACTGCCGCAGTTCATTTTCCTAGAACCTTCGAGAAACCGATGAGCGCCGTTGTGAGGACAAACAAGGCTATGCCGAGACCCGTGTTCTCAAGGTAAGCAGCTTCAGTGAGGGCCGTATCAAGGCGCGCCTGACCTTCCAAGTCAGAACCGCGATCCTTGAGGCTCATCTCACTCAGCTTGGTATGGGATTGCCAAGCTCGAATCCATAAGATAATAGGGGCTGCAACAGACAAGCATAGCCACCACAGCCCGCCGGGACTCATCCGACCGTAAAAGTGTTTTCCGAAAAGCAGAGCCATGCTGAGGACGACCAGCAGCCAAATCGTGTTTGACCAAAAGTAGAAGGATTTCTGTGGTGGTTTCGAAAAATAGTTTCGACCGAAATCTGTGCTTGCCATTCTAGTATCCCTCGTCCCTACGTTCGGGCCATGAAACCAGCTGTTACCGCTTCTGAAAAGAGCTTCGGAACTTGAATAAAAGGTGCCGCAAGCCCGTAAGTACGAACAGGTCAAGTCACTCGGGCCGCTACGGGCAAACGGCAAACTGTCCAAGTCCAGAGATGGCATTCAATGTGCTTGATACCGTTGCAGTTGGAGCAGCCGCCGGGGCGGCAGGTGTCACACTGGCTAACCAGAGCCCAAAGTTGATCGAAGCCCAAGAGCCGTTTATCAAATTCCAGTTCCCACAAACCGTTTCAAGCGTTGAACGCTTCTGCGGTTGCGGTTGCTGCTTTTGCGGTTGCGTTGGCTGAGGGGTTTGAGGATTCCCGTTGTTTGCGGCCCCGCCTCCGCTCATATTAGGGGGGGCGCCGAGGAGGGGATACTCAAAGTCGAAGTTATTGGCGGCGCCAAGGTAGGGATCGGAGGACACAATCGAATAGATAGGAATTTCGTCGATGCTACAGTCAGCAGCGTCGGACGGGCACCCACCGATCACCACGGTCCCTCCATTTATTCCGACAATCTGCCAGCCAACAACCTGAGTCGTTTGTGTCGCCTGGAAGCTGTTGACCGCGAGCGGGTCGCCCCACAAGCCCGAAAACGCCAAACCGCCGCCGCCGCCGCTGCCGTTGTTGTAGCAGCCGCCGTTACCATCGCCCGCATAGCACTCCTCGCCGATCAGATCAATCAGCGCCAGCGGGTTGTTCATGACATACGCATAGCGGTTCCAGGTCTGCGGATTGGTCGGGTCGACGGCCCCCAGCCCCGCCGGGTCGGGAGACAGCCAGCGCCCCGCGGTAGGATTGTAGCGCCGCTCCAGGAAGTCGTACATGCCGGAGGTGGTGTCTTCATCCTTCCCGGTGAAAGACCGGTCGGTCGTGCCCGCCTCGTCGTACGGCTCACCGAAGGGCGCGTAGGCCGTCGAGGAGTACATATCCGGCTGCGTTGTGTGGTCGCCAGCCGCGAGCTGCCCAGGTGATCGGAGTGGCGATAGTAAGCCAGCCCCGCCGACGTGTACACGGCAGTCGCGCCCGTGGGCAGAGGGATGAATGCTTTCTGCAGCGTCTGCCCGCTCATCACCGCGAATTTGCCGCCGCCCGGACCGTAGACAATCTGCGTGTACGTCCCGCTGACGTTTTTTCCACCATGCGGCCCATGGCGTCGTAGGTCAGGTGGTGGTGTCCATGGCTGATCATCCTACTCTCGACGTCCCAGCCATAGGTGTGGGTGCCGTCGTAGGTGGTGCGGCCATCGGCGTCAGTGGTGGGGGTGATGCCCCGCAACGACGTGATCCAGTTTCGAGGCCGTCTCACGCATCAAGTCGACCATTGTGGCGGGGTCGCCAAAGACGGATGATGAAGTAAATCAGGGCCGCTGGCGCCACCCCGGCAAAAAATAAATACGCTAACGACGCGAGTATAGGTGATTCCCTCCACACGGCTCGGACAATGTCGAGGTCTAAGTTCACTATCATACCGAGTCCAATGACCGGCATCAGAAGGCAAAACGTTGCCCAAGCTCTATCAAGCCTGGGGAATGAACGACCAACCATCCTGTTCCAAAGCATCCCAGTCGCATATGCGACGATAGGAAACCCGAAGGCCATGCCCAAACTGATCGCGAGTGTCTCGATATGCGTATACATGTTAGGGGGCTGGCCCACCCTTGGTTTTGATCTTTCTCGATTCTAAGCTTAACTGAGGCTGCCCCACCCTCTGCGACTTTCAGAGGGTGGGAGAGACAACTCTCAACCTCCTGAGGTTTTGACTTTACCTTGGCGCGTCCAGTGCGGGGCCAATGAACAGAAATCCCGCGCGACGCAGGCGGCATGGGTTCCCACCCTCTGAAAACCGCAGAGGGTGGGGCACCCTCTTTAGAGTCGGGTCGAGAAAAATCAAGACCAAAGGGTGGGCCAGCCCCCCGGGAACGGATCAATGACCTTTCGGTCTTACAGATGACTGCCCGAGACAAGACGGTGTGAAAATAAAGTGTCGTGCCACGTTCCACACCCGTGTCTCGAAAACCGCGAGACTCGGGGCACCCGGCGAGCCTCAGTCGTCAACTCGATCGTCCTGGCGGGGTCGCCAAAGACGAATGATGACGTAAATCAGGGCGGCTGGCACGACGCCGGCAAAAAACAAATACACCAACGACGCGAGTATAGGCGATTCCTGCCACACAGCCCGGACGGTTTCGAAGCCGACCTTCACAATCATGCCGAGTCCGATGATCGGCATCAGAAGGCAAAACGTCGCCCAAGCCCTATCTAGCTTTGGGAATGAACGACCGACCATCCTGTTCCAAATCACCCCGGTTGCATATCCCACAATCGGGAATCCGAGGACGAACCCCAAACCGACTGCGAGTTTTGAAACGTCGGTATGCATCTCAGAAAATACACTGAACGCCCGAGTATACGAAAGTCGCTAGATCGTAGCCGATCTTAATGTCACCCACGGTCTCTGCAGCAAGCTGCGCTCCTTCCTTGCCCAGGTTCTGGGCGGCAGCCTTCACAAGAGCATCCTGAGCGGTACCCAGTACTCCTTGGCCAATCTTCCCACCCCCAGGAAGGCCCTGACGCACACCGTTTAGAACCAGCCCCATATACACCGGGGCCGCATTGGTCGCCGTCCTGACCGTCTGCGCGAATTCATACATGCCGCTGAACGTATTGCCCAGGGCCATGTTGGCTAACTTCCCAAGCACAGTCTTATCCGATATGTTTGCCTGGGTAGCCAAACTCTTATCTTCCGCTCTTGCAGATGTGCATTCAAGGAAGGTCATTCTGCGTATGACTCCGACGTTTGCGGCAGATGCCCCACTCCCGCCGCCCCCGCCACTATCTGAGGTGGAGTTAGGACTGGGGTTCGTGTAATCCGGCATCTCAACAACGTCGTCAGGCGGGTTGTATGTTGTCGTAGTCGTATCCTGTGCTGGGTCGTTACCATTGACCACGACCTTGATCGTCTCCACGGGGTCCCACCCCGGGTCCGCTCCGTCTCCCCCTCCATCCGCCAACAGGTTTTCCCACCCATAGACGGTGTTGTCGATGTACCCATAGTCTTCTCCCAAGAAGTCAACTAGGGCGAGCGGGTTGTTGCCGACATACGCATAGCGGTTCCAGGTCTGCGGATTGGCCGGTGGCCCACTCAAGCCCTCTTTTGGCTTGAGTGGGGCAGTTCCACGGCTGGACAGAGCTTTCCCTCTGCTCGTTCCCGTCTCCTCGCAGCCCACTCGCATTCAATCTCCACCCGCCCGTCACAGCCGGTTGCGTACTGCAGAAAACTGCTCCACTCCCAGTCTTCCGCGCGCTCACACAACTCTCGCTTTACAGGATTGCGATGGATATAGCGAAGCTTTTCCACGAACTGCTCATGATTCCGAATGTTGAAATCGTAGTAGCGCTTCTGCCAAAAGTGTTCCGCTTCGCCAATCAATCGCCGCGACACCCCTTGCTTCAAGGACTTCAGCGCCTCGGCTAGGCTCTCTCGCGGAGGTTCGCTGATCAGCAGATGCACGTGCTCGGGCATGACCACCAGCCATAGACGCAAAGTCCGAAACTGCGGCGGACGCGCTCCAGACCGGTCTCGAAAACCCGCTTGCTTGCGGCGTCGGTGAATAGCGGACAACGGCGATAGCAACAGAAAGTCACGAAGTGCGTCTGACCGGATTGCTGGAAGCGCTTCAGTCCCCAAGGCACGCCGTCAGCTTACCCCGCCAGAACAGCCCCACTCAAGCCAAAACCGGGCTTGATTGGGCCACCGGGCGGCTGGCCCACTCTTTGGTCTTGATCCTTCTCGGCTTAGTCTAACTGAGGTTGCCCCACTCTTTGCGGTTTTCAAAGAGTGGGGAGCGATGCCGCCGATCCCGCGAAGCCTTGCCGCTCGACGTGTTTCATCTCTGCCCGCCGCGCATCGTTTCCCAACACCGGCCCTCCCTCGCCGCAAGCGTCCCAACGATCTCTGCTCCACTTCCATTGCTCCGGCTCCAACACCAACCCTCGCGCCACCGGATGGTGATGGATGGCCGCAGCCTGAGGCGAGAATAAGCAAGGAGTCTGTGACCGAGGAACATAGTCGCCCAACCTGCAGACCCGGCGCGAAGCAGCAACCGGCGCGGAGCGTGCGGCATCGATTCCCACTCTTTGAACCCCGCAAAGAGTGGGGCAACCTCAGTTAGACTAAGGCGAGAAGGATCAAAACCAAAAGATCGGCCAGCCACCTCTTACTGCGCCGGCGGCCTAAGCTGCCATCCCTTTCGGGTCATGGTGTTGCAGTCGAATTCGTAGACCGCTCCGCAGATAAGGCAGGTCTGGTAGTCCTTGCCGTGAGCTCCAGCGTGGGGCCAGGAGAACTCATGTCGGCAGCACCACTGCAGGAATCGCTCGAAGAGGCTGGCCTTGGCTCGTGTTGCGGAAGATGCGGTGGGCACGTCGTGGCTCCTTGGGAACAGAAAATCCTGAGGCATTCGGTAGGAATGCGGGTTTAGGTTACAACATCCTGAGCCCGTCGCTTCCGCGAACCAGTTCACGGCGCCCACGCGATAGGCCAGTCACCAGTCTCATTACCCGATAAAAGTTTCCAAATGCCTGACCAGATACAACTTTTGGCGTATGCCGCCCTTGCCCGCTTGGCGCGTCGAACTCGTGCCGTTGAAAACTTCCGGCCTTGCCCATTCGCCTGTCCGCAAGCGCACTGCTGGGTCGCGTAAATCCATCCAATTAGGGCTACCCTATGCTTAGTGCCGGACCAATTTGGAACCGGCGCCGATTTCGCCCAATTCGGGCATCGCGGCTCACTCGCCGCCAAAAGGCCTCCGCATGACTACTTCCACTGTACCCAAGACGATGCGGCGCAGCTCACGGGTGCCGTTGTCCCTCCCCCTTCATGTCACTAGCCTGGAGCCAAACCCTCAGGTCTCCACCGACTGCGAGACCTTGGTGGTCAACGCTCACGGCTGCGCCGTGCGCTCGCCGGTGGAGCTGGCCACCGGCATTTCCGTTCACTTTCAGAATTCCGAAGGCCGGCAGGTCGCGGCGCACATCGTGGATTGCTATCCGCTCGGCAAGGACCGTCACAGTTGGTTGGTGGCCGCGTGCCTGGATGAGCCGGAGAATTTCTGGGGAGTGAAACCGTGTCCGGAAGACTGGATGCGGATTGCCCATGTCCCCGGCAACGGAGCAGCGGCGCACGGCAATGGCTCCGCCAAGGCGCGGAAGGGGCACGAGCCGGTTTCGGAAGACCGCGTGCGAGCCCTGCTGGGAGAAATTTATCGCCCCCTGCACGAAGAAGTCATTCAACTGCGCGAGCGGCTCAACCGTCCCGAGGCCAAGCGCAGCAGCTTTGAGGTTTCGCTCAGCCAGATTCCCCCGGAACTCGAAGAACAACTGTGGCAGCGGCTGCGCAAGGACCTGGCCGCGCTGGCGCTGAAGCAGGCCACCGAGCAGAGCGAGCGCGTGCTCGAAACCGCGAAGTCCACCATCGGGCAGAGCCTGACCACCGCCAAGCATGAATTTCGCCAGCACCTGAAAGAGGAGCTGCAGTTGGTTGTGGTTCGCGCCCAGCGCCTGTCGGATGAAATTGACGATGGCGTGCGCCAGCAACTGCAAGCCGGGCTCGAGGCCTATCAGCAGCAGACGCTGCAGGCGAGCACGCGCGTGGAAGAGCGCACCGAGGAATTGTTCCGTTCGCTGCAACAGAAGTTCGATGCGGAAAACGAACGCCGCCTGCGCGAAGTCGAGCAGGTGCGCGCCGCGATTGAGGCCGAATCGGCGGCGATGCAGTCGCACGTTGCCGACCTTGGCCTTCGCGTGCAGGCGTTGGCCAATTCAGCCCAGCGTCTGGAGTCGGAACTCGACGATCATCTGTCGCAGCTTTCGATTGAAATCATCACCGAGGCCCGCACCGAGTTGCAGGATCATGCCGAAACAATCCTCAGCGACCTGCAAAGCAGCGCGGCGCGCGAACTCGCCAACCAGATCGAAGCAGCTGGCGGCCGCCTGAAGACGATGGAGACGGGAATCGAGACTTCGGTCACCGAGCTGCTCAACGCGCAGGCCACGCGCACCATGCAGTCGTTCGAGCATTCGCTCGACGAGCAGGCCGGCCAGACCGTGGTCCGCTGGCGTTCGTCGCTGGCCCGCGATCTGACCAACGTTGCCAAGATCTTGGGGAACGAAACCAAGTCCGGGTTGAGGGAAGAGAATTAGCCTGCATCTCAGTCACAGCCGCGAAGCGGCGCAAGAACGCAGCCCAGCGGCGTAAGCCCCTGGGTATGAGTGGGAATGAGACAAGCCCCGCAGGGGGAAAGACGAGTTTCGCATCTCAGCCCCTGGCGCGCGAGTCCTCGGCGCCTACCGTTTGAAGTCCGGAGTCCTCCGTGCTCAACTCCGGATGCTCCCAAGCCCCCTGAAAATGGTTCTTCCGATAGTGGTTGTAAATGTCAAAGGACGAGTGCGTGTCGCGCACCAGCATGGTGAAATTGAAGTACGCCGGCTGCATGTAAAGGTAAGGATTCAACAGCATCATGCTGCCAGCCATGATGCTGAAACAGGTCGGCGCCCCTTTGAAGAATTTCCACTTGAGCCTTTCCCCCGCCTTGCTTAGCTCTTTGACCTCCGCCAGCATCTCCACCGTGGCCTTGATCTGGGCACAAATGTAGCCATTCAACTCGCGCTCCTGCGATTCGCGATACTTACAAAAAGTCACGTGCGTCAGCAGAATGTGGATGCTGGCCGCGGGGTCATTTTGCAGCTTGGGCAAAATAAGCTCCCGCGCTTCAATCCCGATCCCGCGTTTGAACCCCTCCATGGAAGAAGCGACGATGCGAATTTCCTTCTCCCGTTGCCACACCGGCGCGAACCTTCGGAACGCCGTCGCGCGATCAGGGTAAATATTGAGCACGCCGTTCTTGTTCAGATTTTCGAGAATCTCTTCCGGCGCTCCCGCAACCTCGCGCGCCGCGATCTCGGTCAGGGCGGCGCTCTTGAGGCCGAGAATGTCGTGCGCGATTCTCGCTTCCGCGCCCTGCTTGTAGCGGATGAACGTGCTCAGGTAAGGCTGAATTCCCCCCACATCCACGTTGTCTTCATAAATCGCGAAGACGGGCTTGTTGAGCGCATAGGCAATGCCCACTTCGTTTTGCACGAAAGCAGAACTGCCTTTTTCGGTGAGGATTGCCACCAGGCAATCGGAGGCGGCGATTTTTTCCCGCAATCGCGCCGGCAGGCTGCCCAACTTCACATCGTTCGAAACGTAGGGGACGATGTCGGGCTGCAGCATTTCGCAGATGTTGGTGACGACCGGATCGACAGGAAATCGACAGCTGATGAACGCTCGAATAACCAATGAACTCTCCAGAAACCGGGAGAAATTATGCCAGAACCCACGAATTTAGCCCAATGCCGGGGAGCCGGCTGCGGAGGAGAGGGAAGGGTTCGCGCAGTTTTTCCGGGCATAAACCAACCAGTGTCATTCCGAGCCATCGGCGAGGAATCTGCTTTTCGCCCGCACTACCACGGTGAAGGGCGCCCCATCCTAGCCGCGTTCTTGGTTTATGCGGCTAGCGTGGGAGCCATGCGGACGATAGAACCTGCCACGAACCGCATTCTTCCACGCGCCCGGCGGCAGTTCCTGGATGTCCGAAGTGTCGATTCGATTGTCGGGCAGCGCCGCAAGATTTGCCAACTCTCTCTCTTGCCGCTGAGTGACGGCCGGTCGCCGACTCGCTTTCCCGTTCCTATTCGCTTTGCGCATAGTAAATGTGCCATGCTCACGCTAGCGCCCAAAACCCGGGCGCGAACTTGGGTGCCGGGCTAGGTAGAACTCACTAAAGACTTGATGATCTCCGTCGCGTTCGTTATGCCCCTCGCCGTCAGTGTGTACCCGGCGCTCTTAGTACCTGTTGCCTCGGCTGCGAAACTTTTTTTGAGGTGTGCCGCGAAATTAGCCGAGTCGTAAGCGTCATAGTGTACGCACGCCTCCTTCAGCTGCTCGTGAGTTATACGCGCCACCCCCGAGCCCAAGTACGCCGCCATCCCCTTCGAAGTAGGACGCTGCGCATACGATCCTTCCTGTTTTCGCCGGGTACTTTGTTCGCTACAAGGTCGATCTCATCCACACCAAGGCTGAATAGTAGGGAGAGGCCTGTTGACGTTAGACCGCTCCTTCTCATCCACTTAAGCGCCACCGGGCTAACGCCCTCCGCGTCGTCCTGCTCAGGCCCAGCAGCAGGCGGCGGCAACGACGGCGCTTGCGCTTGGTCCTCGCGTCCGCGTAGCGGCTCCTCCTCGTTCAGCGCAGATGCAGCACCTAGCTTCTTCGCCACATAGTTAAGAACTCTTGCCCTCGCTGAAGGATCGAGATCCTTTAATGCGTCATAAACAACGCCGATTGCGACTATCTCTGGGTCCAAACCGGCTTGGGTGCTCGCTTCCATATACGACTCCTTCAATTTGTGATGTTAGGCCAAAGGGCATCCCATTCGCTTTTCAGAAACTCGGCTGTAAACTCGGCCGCCACGAAGGCTGCATATTGCTGCCACGAGTCGGATTTGACTGCCGCGAAATCACACACCGCCTTGAAAGAACAGAAGCGCGGTTTAGGGTCGGGCGACTCGTAACAAGCTCGGTAAACTCCGTAGGTCTCCATTTCTACGCCGATGAGTTTGCGCCAGTTACGCTGTATCTCAAGAATACGCGACTCATCGTCGATTACCTGGTCGGCTGCGCCTACGGGCCCAATGTGGACTCGATTGGAACCCGGGGGCAACAACCCGCGCCAACGGCTCCGGATGTTCGCGAAGGCAGGATGGTCGCCGCGATACTTGTGGAGAACGCTTCGCAAACGGGGATTCAAGCCGATCGGATATGGATCGGGCAGAAACTCCCTGATTCCACCGGCAAACGAAACTTTCCCGGAGTTGTAGTCGACACTGGGGTCGGCAACGAGCACATCACCGAACTGTCGATCGCCCCCGCGCGTGCCCGCAGCGATTCCTGGCATCAAAACTAGCCGGGGCTTAAATTGGAGTATCAGGTGCGTGGTAACTATCGCCGCAGCGGTAAGGCCCATCGACGTTGATGTAGTGCCCACGATGCGCAGATTCCTCCCGCTATTTGTCGTAAGAGATGTTTCTCGATAAACGTGAGGAAATCGCGTGCTGCCTACCACCTTCCAGTTGCCGGGCCCGCCCATGGCATTCATCAGAGCCTCAAACTCGGGCTGCTCCAACGCGCAGACGATGCCAACATCCGTTTCAAAATCCTCCGCGCTGGCTCTCGTTGCCAGCTCCAGGCCGCTCGCCGCACGGAGCTCCCGGAGGCCTTGCGGGGTGAGCCGCCAACGCAAAGGCGGCCCTTTCTCCGCCGGCTCGACGTAGGCGCCGTAGGCCCGTAAGCTTGAATTCACGTTGGTCGGCACTTTACCCCCAAGGTGGAGCTGCAGGAGTTCCTTAACCTGCCTGGCGGTCACTGGGGAGACGTGGGCGCCGAGAGAGAACATGGCCCCGAGGATGAGGTACTGATTACTTCCGCTCACTTGGCTTGACGGCGCTGAGAATTGACGAAAAGGCGAACATTGTAACTGCGCGAGTGATTGCTTATTTGCTTAAGCTCTCGGAACGTGACCTAGGCCCGCGCCCCAGGGTGCGGGCCTTAACCTGGTCAGCCTGGTGCCCCAGGTTCGCGCCCCGGTTTCGGGCGCTAACCTGGGGCAACGAAAACGTAGGCCGTAAAACTAGAACGGAATATCCTCATCGCTAATCGGCGAAGCTGCCGCCGCTGCCGGCTCGGGTTCCGACGCGCGCTGGTCGAAGTGATTGCCGCCGCCGGCGCTCCTCGCTCCGCCGCCCTCGCCTTCGCCGCGTCCGCTGAGCAGCACCAGATCGTTGGCGATGATCTCGGTTTTGTATTTCTTCTGGCCGGTCTCCTTGTCGTCCCACGAGCTGGTGCGCAGGCTGCCTTCGATGTAAACCTTGCCGCCCTTTTTCAGATACTCGCCCACAATTTCCGCGGTGCGCTGGAAGGCGACGATGTTGTGCCACTCGGTGCGGTCCTGCCACTGGCCTTCTTTGTCTTTGTAGCGCTCGTTGGTGGCCAGGGAAAACTTAGCCACCGGCATGCCGCCCTGCGTGTATTTGACTTCCGGGTCCTTGCCAAGATTGCCGATGAGAATGACTTTATTAACGCTTTTGCCTGCCATGGGAGCTCCTTCCGCCTTCGCTTGGAAATTTGGATTTCAACCGCGGGCCGGAAAATGACTGCGAACCTGGGACCTGAATCTCCACCATCAGGATTTCCAAGGGGCTGGAAGCCAAATATATCAGAAAGCGTGTGGAGCGGACACTCTTGTCCGCTGCTCTCCGCATGGGGAATGAACCGGGAAGAGCAAATTCAACAGCGGCGGACAGGAGTGTCCGCCCCACACCAAGCTTAGCGGCCTCCGGCGGTCAGCGTGGCCAGATGACTGCGCAGTCTGGCGGCTTGCTCTTGCTGTTCGCTGGTTTCGGTGAGGAATTCCAAGCCGTAGTTGTAGCCGCTGCGGTTGCGGACCTTGGCCTCCACGCGAATCGGCGAAGAGTAGGCGGGCGTGAATTCCACGGCGATCTCTTCTCCCAGCTTGAACTCCGCCCCGGCGTAGAGGGCCATGCCGCCGTCGTTGAGGGCGCTGCCCCGCCCGTCCAGAATCTTCACTTTGTCTTCCTTATGAACGATCACCCGGATGGGAACGTCGATCTGGAAGCGCGGCCAGCGCCGAACCTCAGGCTTGCTTTCGGCCATCGCACCCACCATAGCCTGCACATCGGCGGGCCAGCGCGCGAACTTTAACGTTCGGCGGCCCAGTGACTTACGGCACAATCCACAGGGTGAAAACGCAAGTGCGTGCGGCAAAAAGCTGGGCTATAATCTCGCCTATGTCGGAAGCGGCCTCGATGAACCCCGGCCTGGTGCCGGACGAGCTGAAGTTTGAGCCTAAGTCCAAGGGCCTAACCACCCCGCGCAAGAAAAAGCCGAAAGAGCTGGCGGTGATTACCGAGTGCTGCACCGGTTGCGCTGGCTCGCCCGCCTGTGTGGAATATTGTCCGGTGGAAGACTGCATGTTCTGGGTGCCGGACGAAGACCATCCGCCCTTTGGCCGCATTCAGGTGGACCCCATCCTCTGCATCGGCTGCAAGAAGTGCGTCAGCAAAGGCCCCGACGGCTGCTTCCTCGACGGCTGCCCCTGGGATGCCATCGCCATGGTCGACACCGTGGAAGTGGAAAAAGAAGTCGGCGTGATGCCGATCTAGGGGCAGCACCCAGCTCTCGGGTAAAAAGCATCCCAGGCTGGCCCATGCCTGTATTACTTCAATCGCGCGAAGTCCTGCAGTAGAAATCCTTTCGATTGGGCGCGAAGAAATAGTTCAACAATTCAGCTTAGCTTCAGGAACGCGAGCGTACGCTTTCGTATCCGGAGGCACTCTATGAAGCCTGCGAACTTGCCCCGCTTTCTCGCCGGTCTGATGATCGCGGCGATTGTCATGCCAATTGCCGCGCAAGAAAAAAAGCTGAACAAATCGGAACTTCCCTCCGCCGTGCAAAAGACCGCCGATCAGGAAAGCAAGGGAGCCACCGTGCGCGGCTATTCCACTGAAGTTGAGAACGGACAGAAGGAATATGAAGTGGCGATGTCGGTTAGCGGACACTCTCGTGACGTGACCATCGCGCCCGACGGCAAAGTTCTAGAAGTCGAAGAGCAAGTCGAGATGAAGGACTTGCCTGCGAGCGTTCAGCAGGGCCTCCGCGCCAGAGCCGCTGCGGGCACAATCGTAAAAATCGAGTCTCTGACCCAAGGAGGAAAGCTTGTGGCCTATGAGGCCCAAGTGCGAAACAGTGGAAGGCGGTGGGAAATCCAAGTTGGACCCGACGGCAAACCGCTCGCTCATCCTGAATAGACGCCGCCGAACCGAGGAGCCGCACAACTCGCTGCAATGTATTTGCTGGGTAGTATCAGACAGTCGCAGGCTGCGGTTCGGACTCAAACCAAAACAAGTGATCCTAATCCATTGGAGATTCATTATGCGCGCACATGTACGAAGGGTGGCACTGACCGCAGCGGCATGGCTCATGGTTCTTCCGGCGTTCGGGCAGGCAGGCTGGAAGGTGAAGCAAACAATTTCCATCGGGGGACCGGGCGGCTGGGACTACCTGACGGTCGATCCCCAAACCCACCTGCTTTATGTGCCGCGAAGCACCCATACACAAGTGATCGATCCTACCAGCGGTAAGGTGGTGGCCGACATCCCTGGACAGAGGCGGGCACACGGCGTCGCCATCGCGCATGAGGCTGGACGCGGTTTTGTCTCCGATGGCGGCGGGGACGGCGCCATCGTTGTTTTCGATCTGAAGACAAACGCGGTTCTGGGAACGATTACCACGCTGCCGGATACGGACGGCATCATTTTCGATGAGGCAACGGGCTTGGTGCTCGCTGTGTCCGGCGACGAAGGCGTTCTGATGACGCTCAAGCCCGATCTCGATCCGCAGCACGGCAAGATCGACCCGCCCATTGCGCTTGGCGGCAAGCCGGAATTTCTTGCCTCAGACAGCACGGGGAAGGCTTACATAAACTTGGTAGACCGGGATCAGGTTGCGGTGGTTGATCTGCGTACACGTAAAGTGACGGCGCATTGGCCGACTTCCCCCGGAGGGATGCCAGTCGGGATGGCCATCGATGAAAAAAATCACCGGCTCTTTATCGGTTGCCGTAGGCCGCAGAAGCTGATCGTGATGAGTACCGAAGACGGCAGAATCTTGGCCAACCTGCCGATCGGCGCCGGCGTGGACGCAACGAAATTCGATCAGGGGCAGGCGTTTGCGAGTACCGGCGATGGAAGGCTAAGTGTTGTGGCGGAGACTTCCCCGGGCAATTTTGAAGTCGTGCAGACCGTGGACACCCGCCGGGGCGCGCGGACGATGGGGATCGACACCTCGAGCCACACGATTTTCTTGCCGACAGCCGAATTCGAAGAAGCGGCGCCGGGGACTCGCCCGGCAATGAAGCCAGACACGTTCATGATCTTGGTTGTGAGCCGGGAATGAGAATGGCTAGTCGGACCCTGGGGCGCAATCGTAGATCCAGTTCAGTACGTATCCATACATACAAAGGTGCACGTACATAGGTGGGAGAAGATCCACGGCCGCCAGGCCCGCTCCTAAAACCGTCGCTAGGGCCCCTGGGAGGCCCGTAGAGCGATCGCTGGGATGCAGATGATCTTCGGAGCCTCGAACCCCGCGCAAGGCCTATAAGCGATTATTAGCTACAAGATATAGTCGTGATTTGCCAATACTTTACGGCGGCGCCAGGCAGTGTTTTCAGGAACTTAGGCGGTTCACTTCGCCCGCTGGCGGATGGCCTGCTCGGTCTGCGCCGCCTGTTGCCGCACCTGGTCCGAGATATCGGGCAGGTCGCGCTCGTAGGGTTGAACAGCGGGTATATCCTCAAGTTGACCAACGAGATAGAGCCCGCGCAGGGCCTCCCATGCCTGATCCGTCCCGGGATCAATCACTGCGACCAGGTCTCCTGCGCCGACCGGCTGGCCCGCGTTCGCTGCCAGCTTACCCAGGCGGCCGCTGATCGGCGCGCGCAAGTCCAGAATGTGGCCCGCGCTGACGGCAAGCGTGGCCACGATCCCTCCCTGGCGAATGCTGGTGCCGGGCGAGCTGGCATCGGAGATTTTGCCAGCCTCGGGCGCGAGGATCTTCGCCGGCTGCAGCAACGCCACTATCTGCGGCCGCCCCGTGGCGTCGCCAAAGCGCACGAGCGACAAAGCCGCGTTGCCGCGCACCATGAGCGAAGGATCGCTGAGCATTTTCAGCAGCGTCTGGTGAAATCCCGCGACGGAGGTGTCTTGTCCCATCAGCCAGGCGTCGGTGTTGCGAACCTGCTCCTCGGGATAAGTCGCCAGCCGCATGGCGTCGGGATACCACTGCGCGACGGCGGGATCGCGGCGGCTCATGCGCTCGCCCATCTGCACCAGCGCCTGCTGGATGTGCCGCGGGCGGTGGTCGTCATGCAGATATTCCTGCAAAGTTTGATTGGAGAGCGGCCGCCCAAACCACGTGTACCACCAGAACCACACCGGCATCAGCAGAATGAGCCAGGCGGTGGCCAGAAAGAGAATGCGGTTGCGGGTGGTCATGTGGGGCTTGGTCTTGGCGGGCGCTGGGATCGGAACCGGGTTCGCAGACATGCGGGGATATTTGACCACAGAGGGCATGGAGGGCGCAGAAAAAAATGCGGGCTATGGGAAAGCGTCCCACGGGCGGTACCCACCCTTTTCGCAAATAATGCGAAAAGGATGGGGCACCCGCCGTGATTCATTCCACTAACAACAGCAGCAAGCTTTGCCGCGCATGGCTTCGCGAGCTTCGAAAACGATGAATGGCGTGATTGCCAGGGCCGCGACCGGATCGGCCCATGCGATGTGCCAAATGGCATGGACCGCAATACCCGCGAGAGCGATGATGGAGAGGTAGGCACACAGGGCGGACTCGGCGGCATCGGCGCGCAGAGCGGCGCTTCCGGTCAGAGCGGACAAGCGGCGTTTCTCTCGGGCAAGCAGCGGCATGATCAGCGTTGCCGCCGCCAGGACCGCCATCCCCAGATAGCTGGGTTTCGGTTCGCTGTACCCGAGCAGCGACGACGCCGAAGCCAAGACCACGTATGCCGCTAGCGCGAGCAGCAAAGCGCCCGAAATACGCGCAGCCCGGCGCTTGGCGTGCTCCGATTGATAGGCGCGAAAGCTCCACAGCACGACCACGGCCGACAACAATTCAATCGCGCTGTCACCGCCAAAGGCAGCCAGAGCAGGGCTGCGCGCCGCCCACGCCGCGTAGAGCGATAGGGCGGCCTCGACGCTCATCCACGCAATCGTGACAGCTTGAACGCGATGAACCTGCCGCAGCGCGTTTTGGGCTGGGATTTGAGTTGTCGACACAACAGAAGAGATTATGCCATTGGGTGCGGGGTACTTGTAGATATTGCGACGAGTTGCTGTGCGAGCGGCTCGCCGAATGTCATGCCTGGCGGCTTTATCGCGAGGGATCCTTACGTTCGGCAGTGTGGTTCAGGTAGGGGCTTCGACTGCGAATGGGCCTCGCTGGCGCAAGGCCCATTCTTCGTTCAGCATGACAAAAAAAATAAAACGGCGGGCAATGACTTGCCCGCCGTTTCGCTCTACCAACTAGTCCCACTACCAGAAGAAGCCGTCGTCGGTGTCGGTTCCGGGGGTAAAGGCCACCCCGCGCAGCACTTCGCCGGAGCCCGCGGTGCGGAGCGTGAAAAAGCGCTCGTGCGCGGCGAAAGTCGGATCGGCGTTCTTCAGCACATCCGTAACGACGACCAGCCGATTGGGATCGGCGCCCTCGTCGCCGTTCCCGCTCACCGTCGAGGTGATGCCCCAAATGCTCACGAGCCCAAAGCTATCCACGCGGCCGGTGATGTTGCGCAGGCCGTCGGTGGCGGGCGCCCACGGCAGGTTGGTTCCGGGGTTGTTGCCGCTCGGATAGCCCCACACGTTGTAGGGTACGCCGAGGTTCAAGCCAGCCTGCAGCGTGTAAGCCAGCTTCCAGGTCTGCGAAGTTGCGTCGAACACCCACTTCTGCAATCCCGCGCCGGTTTGGGCGGCGGCGTGGGTGTAGAGAGTGGAATCACTGTTGTCGCCGTCGCCTTCATCGGCGAGGTAGAGCGTGTTGGCATTGGCGAACCAGATGCCGAAGGGAAACGTGGTTGCCGGTGTGGTCTTGTTCGAGACTGCGGGGAAGCCGGCGAGCACGCACATGTTGTTGGGCAGGCCATTTTTCTGCAGCGTGCTCAGATCATAGGTCAGCGCCGCGCTGGGCAGCGTCGCCGAGGGTGAAGGCAATCCAATGCCGTTCGGGCAAGCGGCGCCGGTGGTGTCGATGAAATAGACGGTGTTGATGCCGTTGCCGCCGCTGCCTTTGGTCAAGTAGACGACGTTATTGAAGATGGTGAGGCCGCGGAAGTTGTCGTCCTTGCCCAGCTTGTCGGCTTTGGCGCCAACTTGGGTGACAGAAAAACTGCCCACCGGCATGGGCGTGCCGGGGCTTTGCGCGATTTCCGGCTCAACGGAAGGCGTGATGATCTGTGTGCCGGCTCCGAGAAGAATGCCATTGGGTTGAGGATTGCTGCCGTTGCCGGCGTTGCCGGCGGTGTAGACGAAGTTATCGCCGTTGCTGTCGTTGAGGACGGCAGCGCGGCCGTTGTTCCCGCTATAGGCGTTGGTTTCGGTGAAGTGGAAGTGGCCGTTGGCATCGACTTGCGCCACAGCGCGCAGGAAATTCTCTCCCACGGGGTCGGTGGGATCAATCGCCGCCGGTGTGTTGGAATTCGAGACGTCGAGCTGATCGATGGGGGCGACGTAGCCCATAAAGGTCAGGTAGCGGCCGCTGGTGGAAAGATTCAGCGCCAGTTCGGATTTGGAGCTGAAGCTGGTGACTAGCTGATCGCTGTTGCTGGTGATCGAGCGTTGCGAGCTATTGGGAACCTCGAGCGTATTGATCCACCAGCCGAAGGGCGTGATCTGGTCGAGGAAGATTTTCGAAGTGATGCCGAAGCTGCCGTCGTAGTTGTCATTGTTCCAAACCAAGGGATAGGTGCCATCGTTGGGCGCGCCGGTGGAGGCGGAACATCCTCCGGTGGTGCTGGCGCAGTTGGGCGGAAGAATGTCGCCTACCGCTACGTTGCTGGCTTTATTGTCATAAACGCTGCGGCTCACTACCAGATTGCCAGGATAAAAGTGGCGGGCGAGGCTGAAGTGATCAAAATCCTGCGCCGAGGCTGCAATGCTGCCCGTAACCAGAATGAATAGGACTGCTGCCGTGGTTTTCGCCAGCATAGAAGCGGCATGGCCTCTGGAACTTTTCCACATCATTTCTCTCCTCCATGGAGTTTTTTAAGTGTGCACGCCCATGTGCGTTCAACACCGTAGCACTGGCGGGTTAAAGGACTGTTACAAGCGCGGAAAAACTAGGCGGGCGGCGGATTTCGGGCTAGTCGACGACGTCGGCGTCGATAACCCGCTCCTGCTCCAGGTAGTGGGAGACGGCGTATTGGGCGAGAAGCGGCGTCTGGAGGCGGATTTCAGCGCCGATCCACTCGCCTTTGTTGTGGGGCTGGTTCGGCGCGTGGTTACAGCGGCCGCCGCTGCCAAATTGCGGGCCGAAGTCGGCGCCCTGGATTTCATCGTACTGCTTGATCTGGCGCCAGGCTGCGTCGCCGATGGTGCCGGAGACGTCGATTTTGAGTCTTACGATGGCCATCGCCCCATCTCACCCTTGAGAGGAATTCGCCACGGATGAACGCGGATTCCACGGATAGACCAGGAAATCGGCAAAAACAAGAAAGCGGAGAGTTGAGACCCGTGTTGATCCGTCGAAATCCGTGGCGCCTTGTCCTGAAATCTATGCGAACCAATGATAAAGCATGAAGTACACGATCACGCCGGTGATGGAAACGTACATCCATAGAGGATAGGTCCAGCGGGCGATGGCGCGATGGCGATCGAAGCGCTCGCGCAGGGCCCGGACGAGCGTGATGATCACCAGCGGCACAATCACCATGGCCAGCACAACGTGGGAAATCAGAATGGCGAAATACAGCGGGCGGACCAACCCCGCCCCTGAAAGAGCACGTTGCCCACCTCGAAGTGGAAGTAAAGGTAGCAAGCTAAAAAGAGGCTGGAAGTGGCGACGGCGGCGATCATGAAGGCGCGGTGCGCGGCCATGCGTCCGCGTTTGATATAGCCGTGGCCAATGTACAGCAGAATGGCGCTGGCGCCGTTCAGGCTGGCGTTGATCGTGGGGAAGACGGCGTACTTGCCGAGTTCGGCGGGAGTGAGGAAGAGAAGCAGATTCCTCGCTGCGCTCGGAATGACAATGTCGAAAGCGATCATGCGCCGGGCTTGGTGCTGCGGCGATTGACGATGACAAAGCACAGCCCAAACATGAACAGGGTGAACAGCAGCAGCGTGGCCATTGACTCGGGCAGTGAGAAGACCGGGGTGCTGGCGGGATAAAGCAAGTCGCGCAAGGCCTCCACGCCGTAGGTCAGGGGATTGATCTCCATGAGCACTTTCAGCCAACCCGACGCGCCCGAAAGCGGAAACAGCGCGCCCGAAAGCAGCCACAACGGAATGAGAAACAGATTGATGATGGCATGGAAGGCTTGGCTCGAATCCATGGGCCAGGCGATGGCGAAGCCCAGCGCGGTGAGGGAAAACGAGACCAGAAAAATCACCAGCACAATCAGCAGAAGCTGAACTACGTCCAGGTGAATGCCCAACAACGGCGCGAAGATGAGAAAAATCAGGCCCTGGATGGTGGAGAGTGTGGTGCCGCCCAGCACTTTGCCCAGCACGATGGCCGAGCGGGGCACCGGCGCGACCAGCACGGAGAGCAGAAATCCTTCCTTGCGGTCTTCGATCACCGACATCATGGTGAAAATCGAAGTGAACAGCACGATCATGATGAGCGCGCCGGGATAGAAATATTCCAGGTAATGCTGGCCGGAGGCATTGCCGGAACGGAAAGAAGAGCCGAAGCCGGAACCGATGACCAGCCAGAACAGCAGGGGCGAAGCGATGACTCCGACCACGCGGCTGCGTTGGCGGTAAAAGCGCACCACTTCCCGCCACCACAGCGTGAACGAGGGCAGGCTCACGCCGGTGGAAATCGGCAGGGCGGGCGCGGCGAGGGTTGTGGTCTGGGTAGCCATTTAATCTGCTTGTTTCACCTGCGCCGGCGCCTCTTTCTTGCGCAGGCGCTTGCGGAGGTCTAGGAAAGCATTCAGGAAGAGAATCCCGGAAAGTGTCAGCAAAATGAGGGTGGTGAACAGCCCATCCACCGTGGAGAAGTTGCCGTTTTCGGCGATCCAGCCGATGCCGAGCAGGGGAAAGATTCCTAGTACAACTGAGAGCGCAATCATCATAAAGGTTGTTTGTAGCGCCATACTCAAAACCGCTTGCGGGGCGCGCTACTCTTTTGTTTGCCCTTCAATCCAGAATTTGTGTCCGGTGCGGCGGATGAACACATCCTCCAGCGACGGCTTGCTTACGGAAATGGCTTCGATCTCGCCCGGAAAGCTCTCCACAACGTCGGTCATAAAGCGATGTCCGCTTTTCCGCTCCAGCCGGACCTGTCCTTCGAGCACCTGGGCCTCCACGTGAAAGCGTTCGCGAATGCCCATGGCCACGGCGTCCGGGTGCGGCGTATCAAGCAGAATCACGTCGCCGCCAATTTCCTGTTTCAACTCCATCGGCGTGCCCAAGGCCACCAGCTTGCCTTCATTGAGGATAGCGAGCCGGTCGCAACGGTCGGCTTCCTCCATCAAGTGGGTGGTGACAATCACGGTAACGTGTTCTTCATCGCGCAGGATTCGCAAATACTGCCAAAGATCGCGGCGGGCGCCGGGATCGAGGCCGGTGGTGGGCTCATCGAGCAGCAACAGCGAAGGATGATGCAACAATCCCTTGGCCAGTTCCAGCCGCCGCTGCATGCCGCCGGAAAACGTCTCGGCTTTTTCGCCGGCGCGATCGGCCAGGCCAACGCGGCCTAGCATTTCCGCAATGCGCGATTTCAGCGAAGCTCCGGAAAGCCCGTACAGGTGACCCTGATGCATAAGATTCTCGGCCGCGGTCAGCTTGACGTCGATGCTCTGGGCCTGAAACACGACGCCGATTTTGCGGCGGAGCAGGGCGGGTTCGGTCGCGACGTCATGCCCGAGAATGATCGCGTGGCCGCTGGAAGGAATCATCAGCGTGGATAGAATTCGGAACAGCGTGGTTTTGCCGCTGCCGTTCGGGCCCAGCAATCCGAACAATTCGGCAGCGCCTACGTCAAAGGAGACGCCGCCCAGCGCGGTGCGGCGGTCATAACGATGCTCGATGTTCTGGACGGAAACGACAGAGGCTGCTGCGTCAGCCGGGACCGGCTCGACGCTCACGTCATATGCGGATGCGTTCGGAGTCACAGAGTATTTTACTCTTTGCGCGCCGACAGCGCTCGTTGAATTGACTTCTCTATACCACTCGGCTGTGCGAGCCCGCCGAGGTGATCGGAACTGTCTTGCCGCTGGGCATGCGTTCCTTCCGCTCGCTGGGAACATTCCGCCACACCTGCAGCGAGAGAATTACCGTCGTCGCCAGCAGCAACGCGCCGACAGCAACGTGGGCGACGGTCGAAAGCACCATGGGAAGCTCGGGTTGCACCGCATCATGTCCCCAGGCCACGCGGGTTACAAACGCCAGAAATCCCAGGGAAAGTTGGGCGAAGAGGAGCCAGATAACCAGCATGGCCGGGCGGCGAATGGCGCTGACATTCGAGTATTGCGTGAGCGCGCGAATCGCGGTCCAGGCGAGCACGACGACGACCAGCGGCGCATCCAGCACGTGCGGCCACCAACTCATGCCATGATGGCGGAACATTGCGCCGAGAAAAAGCTGCACATACAGAATAAAGATCGAAGCAAAGGTCAGCGTAAGAAGCGTGGGGCGCCGCCTGTCTCGCGCGGCGGGAATGGGCTGGCAGTCCACCCAATTGCGCCCGGTGAAGAACGCAATCGCCACCGCCAGGCAAAAAAATGTCTGCCCTAATGCCGCGTGAGCCGAGGAGACCAGCGGCGGCAGGAAATACAGCACCGTAATCCCACCCAGCACTCCCTGCGCGATCACGGTCGCCAGGGCGCTCACGCCCAGATACTTCATCCAGCTGCGGCGGTCTGCGCGCCACACCCAGATGGCGATCACGATGGTGAGCAGCCCGGTGAATTCGGCGATCATGCGATGGCTATGCTCAAAGCGAACGCCGCCCACCATGTGCGGAATTTTGTAAAGCGAACCGAAAGAAGTGGGCCAATCCGGAACCGACAGGCCGGCGTCATTGCTGGTAACCAGAGCTCCGGCGATGATCAGGACGAAGGTCGCGCAGGCGGTGAAGATGGCGAAGCGGTGAAGAAGCCGATTATAGGGTGTGGAGGCGGAATTCAGAAGACACTCCTTGGAGTTTTTAACCCTCCATTGTAACGCGAAGATGCGGGGCGGGTCTGGGATCCCACCCCGCATTTCAGCCGCCGCTACTGCTTGAAGCTGGCGTCGAGCGTCTTGCTGTCTTTCGCCGCCAGCGTGACTTTCTGGTCCTGCTCGCCCAGTTTTTCCTGCACGAACGCAAGGGTGTAGTCGCCCGGCGGCAAGCCCTTGATCTCGTACTTCCCATCCGGGCCGGTGACTGCGTAGAACGGGGTCTTGACCACGTTGATGTACATCTTCATCCACGGGTGCTGGTTGCATTTGACCGGCAGCATGATTTCCTCACGCGCAAAACTCTTTTCGAGCGGCGGAGTTTGCGGCGGCTGCGACTCGTTCCACTCGCGATTGTCGGCGGGCGTGGGATGGATGTTGTGCGTGGTCATGTCGTCGTTCTTGATCTCGATCTTCTGGTCGGCCATCACGCCCAGCACGTGGGGATGATATTTGCAGCCTTGCTGATCGATGGTGACGGGAGTCGGTGGGAACGTCGAAGGTGCGGTTGCCCATGCCGTCCTTCACGTAAACGAACACGTTGGCCAGATCGCCGTTATCCACGACCAGTGTTTCGGCGGTGTTGGTCCCTTTGCAGGCCGGGTCCTGGCTCATGTCGATCTTGGCCGGCTTGGGGGCGGTGCCATCAAACTTCACAGTACCGCTGACGCTGGCCACGGTGTTGGGGTCAATCGGGGTGGCGGCAGGTTGCGCCATTTCAGAGGAAGGTGCTTCCGCCGCGGGAGCTTCTTTCTTGCTGCAGGCTGCCAGCAGCCCGAGGCCGATGAGGCAGAGCAGGCCAAACATTGCAACGATCTTCTTATTCATGATGTCGCCCTTTCTTGAAATAGTCGGAATTCCAAATGTCTTCGCGAGTACATCCCAACCGTTGTCATTCCGAGCCAGGTTTATCGGCGAGGAATCTGCTTTTTGCCGGCGCAACAGCAGATTCCTCGCGCGATACCGCCGCGCTTCGGAATGACAATTTGGATAAATACCATACTAATGCGATCCCCCGCCGGCCGCGGCCGCGTGTTTCCCGGTTGGTGCTGGCGGTGCTGCGGCGCGCGGCTGCGCTCTGGCTGCCGCTACGCGGCGTTGCTCCTCCGGAGTGAGCTGGAAGATGTAATCGACCAGCAGCTTCCGATGGTCTTTAGTGTAGCCTTGGAATGACGGCGGCGTGGGCCCGGCAAACACCCACTGGCCGCTCGGATCCTGCCGGAACAGGCCTGAAGGCATCGAGGTTCCAGGGCTAATTGCCTGGGGATCGGTAATCCAGCGCACCGCCCAGTCGGGCTTAAGGCGCTCTTTCGCCAGCAGGAAGTTCGGCGCCGTTGCGATCTTGTCATGTTGCGCATCGCCGGTGGCGTGGCACTTCAGGCAAGGCGCGGCGGTGCTGGAGAACAAGCTGCGCGCCATTCCCATCTCCTGCGTGGTGAGCACGGGGACCTGTTCCGGAATATACGGCATGGGCTGCTGCGACAGAGCCTGGAAGAAGCGCACTAGCTTGCGCAGTTCGTCGTCCGAGAAATAGAACGTCGGCATGTGGATCTTGATGTACGGCCGCACGCCGTTGCGATTGGTGTCGGTGTCGCTCAACGCCGGATTGGTCAGGAATTTCCGCAGCCACTCGGGATCGACGCGCGCGCCTTCGGTCAGCAGCTTCGGCGGCAGTTGATCCTCGGCATCCTGATATTGCTTCAGGCCCATCATCACCGTGCGCTGGCCGGGAACGAACTGATGGCAGCCCATGCAGTTGTATTTCTTGACGATCCACCAGCCTTCTTGAATGTCGTGGCGGTAGTCGCCGGGCCGATATTGATAACTGTCGGGAAGGGAAGTCTGCTGGCTGCCCATCAGGAATGTGGTGAGCGCCTGAACCTGGTCCTTGGTCAGATGCAGGTTGGGCATGCGCAGCGCTTCCATGGGCCCTTTGACCATGCCCTTGTCATACACGTTTGGCTCGGCCAGCTTGTGCTCGAAGAATCCTTTTAGCGAATACCACGGTCCTTTCGCCGGGCCTTCGGGCAGCCGCGCCAGATCTTCGGGATCGGTGATCGGTTCTTCGGTGCCCCGCTGAGCGGGAACGGTGAAGAGGGCGAAGTCCAGACGCTCGATCGGCTTGCTGCCTTCCTGCGTGAGTTCGGTGCCGATGCGGCCTTCGTCTTCAAGTCCGGCAATCTCGTGACATCCGGCGCAACCGAATTGACGAATCCACTTTTTGCCTTCGTCCTTCAGCTTGGGATCGTCCATGTAGGAAGCGTCGGCGTAGGAGGAAGGCTCGCGATGCTTCTGGGTGATGAGGTACGACGCGATGTCCTGTGCGTCTTCCTCGCTCAGGCGCAGGCTGGGCATGACCGTCATGTTCTGCACCTGCAGTTCGTGGCCATCGTTGGGGCACTTGCTGTGGTCAAGATCGAAAACGTAAGGCAAGCCGTGCTTGGCGTAATCCTCCGGTCCAATGTCTTTCTTCTCGTAGGGACAATACGGCCGGGTACGCTCGCGGGCGTTGTGAATCCAGCGGACAAGATAATCGTAGTTTGCCTTCTCGCCTTCGCGGCTTAGGTTCGCGGCAAAGGTTCCGCCTTCCATCTGGTCGCCTTCGCCAATGGAATGGCACGCCAGGCAACCGCGCGTCTCGAATAGTTCTTTGCCGTGCTCGGCGTTGCCGGGCTTCTGTTTCGGCAGAGGATCGGTGAGAGCGGATTGCCACAAATATGCGGCGATGGCGTGAATCTGCTCGTCATTCAGCCGGAAATTCGGCATCTTGGTGGTGGGGCGGAAGTCGGTGGGCTTTTTCAGCCAGACGGGAATCCAGTCCTGGTTCAGTTTCAGACGAATATCTTTGAGATTCGGCCCAACCTTCTTCTCATCCTGCATCAGGTTGTGCGTTTGAAAGTCGATTGCTGCAGTTGGCCGTCAATCTTGCTGTTGGCGACCTTCAGCGCGATGGCTTCTTGATTCAGCCGATTCGCTTCCTCGTTGCTTTCAGCCGCATCCGCTTGCTTCATCAAATACGCGGCCTGTTTCAAGTTGTCGATCTTCTGCTGATCGAGCAACTTGATCTGCTGCGTGATGTTGGTCAGCTCCTCGGGCTCGCGGTCGTAGCCTTCGTAACGGTGGCAGCCCATGCAGCCTTTCTGGCGGAACAGGTCCTTGCCCTGGTCGATGACCTGCCATTCCCGGTCACCGCTCACCAGCACCATGTCGGCGGCGTGGCAGGTCTGGCAGCCCGCTTCGACATTCTGTTTGGGATAGAGCGGCCACAGCCAATGCTCGTAATTGCCGTGCGCCTTTTCCACGCTGGTGGTGGCGCGGCCATTGCCGTTGTGGCAGGGCGAGCAGCCAAATTTATCGGGATCGTGAATGCTCAGCAACTCGGGATCGGTATGGCTGACGAAAGCGCGCGCGTACTCATCGGGCTTCTTCTCGCCGGACGCCATCATGGAAGCGGGCGTGATGTGAATCAGCTCGCGAATTCCCATGTGGCAGGATTCGCAGCGGTCCACAATGCTGGCGTCCGCCACGTTGATTTGCACGATCTGCGGGTCCCAGTCCGAGGTCTTCTTTTTCAGGCCCGCGATTTGATCCGGCGTGAGGTCGACCATGTGGTCGGTGATGTAAGCCTGCAGTTTGGTATTGGCCTCCGTGACCGGCTTGAGAGCCACACCGAGGTCCAGGCTTAGCTTGTTCTTTTCGTTGTTAGCCTGGTTGAAGGCTTCTTCCAGTTCTTTGAACTTGTATTGTTTCTTGCTTCCGTCGGGGAAATGTACCGTGGCCGGCTCGCCCTCGTATTCGTCGATCTCACGCTGGATTTTCTTCTTCGCGGAGGCGCTGGTTTCGGTCTCCATGTTGTACGTCAGGGCGTTGACGTAGGCGCGGCGGTCGGTGAACACGGAACGAACCGCCAGCAGCTTGCCGTTGGCGTCGGCGAGTTGCGCGCTGATGCGATCGGATTCAGGCTGCGTCTCGTGTTTGGCCCGCTGATACTCGTCCTCGAGTGCGAGATAGTCGGGGCTCTTCTCGATGGCGGCGAGCGCAGCCGCAGATTTTGGCTGCTCCTTGGCCAGCAGCGCCAGATAGCGCGTCTGCCACGCATGCTGATACGCCTTCCACGGCCGCTGTCCGTACGCTTCATCCCACAGAGCCCAGAACAGGGTCACCATGAGGATCGCCATGGACACGACGTACCACGAGGCGTAGGACTTCGTTACCAGCGGATCTTGCTCGGGGATCGGTTGCTCAGGCAATGCAATCTCCAATTCGTCGTTGGTCGTTGGTCCTTGGTCGTTGGCTTGATATAGCCGTTGTCCACTGACTGCCGGCTCTCAGCTCTCTGTCATCTGCGCGACAAGCCGAACCGGATAACGGGCAGCCAACGGCCAACGACGCACGACCAACGACGGTTTACACGTTGAACCACGGCGTAATCCACACGTACTTGATGTGCCACCCCAACCGCAAACCCATCTTGATGGGCAGCGCCACCATCGTGAGCAAGAAGAACGCCACGATGGAATACTGCAGCAGGCTCATGCGCTTGTAGTCCTTCGGCTGATAGCGCCGAAACAGTGCATGCAGCACGAAACCGCCTGCCAGGTAATACCCTCCGACCACAATCGCGCCGAAAATTCCTTTGGCCAGGTTTGAGGTGATGCCAAAAATATCCGGCAAATCGCGATTCACCTCATAAATCAGCCGGTTGTGATCCCAGGTTTGCCCCGGCCAGAACCACTGCCATCCAGGCCCGCGAATGAACGTGCCGATCAGAATCATCGAAACCCACAGAACAATGAAGCCGAATAAGAAAGTAGAAATGGCAAACTTGCGCTGCTTCCAGGTGTAGTAACCGCTGCCCATGGGATTGGTGTCGACGTAAGGAATCACCATGAGGCCAACGATGATGAGCGTAGGCATCACCACGCCGGCAATCCAGGGATCAAAATAAACCAGCATTTCCTGCAGCCCGAGAAAATACCAGGGCGCTTTGGCCGGGTTCATGGTTAAGTTGGGATTGGAGGGCTCTTCCAGCGGTGCGTTCAGCGTGATCGACCAAACCATCAGAACGATGGTGACGATGATCGCGGCGAGAAACTCGACGCGCAGCAAAAACGGCCACACGTGAATCTCTTTTTGCCAGCCGGGACGGAACGGCCACGTCTTGCGATGATGCGTCTTGGCCTTCTCCGGATCAGCTTCGAGTTCCGCGATCAGCTTGTCGTTGCCGCTGGCCTGCGTCCACGCCAGGTATCCGAAAAAAATCAGCAGCGGAATCAGCCCGACGATCGGGACGTTATCCGGTGCGGAAACAATCTGCCAAAGCTGATTCCAGTCCATTAGGTGCTCCGAAACTTACGTGGACAGCCGCCCTCGGCTGTCCAGCTTGTTACGCGCTCCGCCTCGGCTTATCCGCCTCAGCTTCCAACATAACCGGCGCCGGGCCGGAAATGCCGCCGTCTTTCCTGACGCGCCAAAAATGCACGATCATCAGAACCGAAGCCACAATCGGAATGCCGATGCAGTGCCATATGTACGACCGCAGCAAGGCATTCGCGTCGACAATCGATCCGCCGAGCAAACCGAAGCGAATGTCGTTATATGGCGTCAAGCCCAGCTGATGGCCGAAGGGGCCTTCATTTCCAAGTAGCGGCGTAGCGCGCGCCATGTTCGTTCCCACCGTCACCGCCCAGAATCCCAGTTGATCGTCAGGCAGCAGATAGCCGGTGAAGGAAAGCAGCAGCGTGAATACCAGCAGCAGCACGCCGATATTCCAGTTGAACTCGCGCGGCTTTTTGTAGGAACCGGTGAGAAACACCCGGAACATATGCAGCCAGACCGCGATTACCATCAGGTGCGCCGCCCAGCGATGCATATTACGGAGAATTTTTCCGAAGGGAACGTCGTGCTCGAGATACAAAACGTCGCGGAACGCCTGCACTTTGCTGGGGTGGTAATAGAACATCAGCAGCACGCCGGTGAAGGTGAGCACGATGAAAAGATAAAACGTGATTCCACCCATGCCCCAGGTGTAGTTGTAGCGCACGGCGTCGCGATTGATCTTGGCCGGATGCAGGTGGAGGAAAACGTTGGAAAGCACGCCCAGCGCCCGGTTGCGCGGCGTGTCGTCATGCTTGTGGCGGAAGATCGAGGTGTAGACCTGCGTCTTGGTGGGATCTTTCAGGCCTTCAATCTGCTCTTTGGCCTTCGCGGGCATGTCCGTCTTCAGGGACTGAACATCTTCTTTGATCCCGGCGGTGACCCGCTCGACCAGGCCAACCTCTTTTCCGTTTTTGCCGTTCGGATTTTCTTCAGCCATTGATTCCTCTCTACTTGGGGACAGCCGTCCTCGGCTGTCCGGCGGAGCGAAGCTCCGCTGTGCGGCGTATCACTAAGTTGGCAAGTACGCTCCTGGATCGTTGAAGGCATCGAAGCCGCCCTTGGGCCACGAATACAGCGTGGCGGCGTCTACGAGGATCTGCCCGTCCGGCGCAATCTCAAGGTGGCAGCGATCCATGGGCCGCGGCGCCGGGCCTTCGAAATTGATCCCTTCGCTGTCATAGCCGCTGCCGTGGCATGGACACTTGAATTTGTTCTCCGCCGGTTTCCAGTCGGGCGTGCATCCCAGGTGCGTGCAGCGGGCGTAGATCACGAATAAGCGATCGGGCGTGCGATCGACCCAGATGCGGTACTTCTGCTGGAACTTCGTGTCGACGCCAAGCCCGAAGTCCGAGGGATATCCGATCTTGAAGCTAGTGGCCGGCTCGAAGAGCGTGCGCGGCAGGAAGAAGCGAAAGAAAGCCAGAAACCAGGCCACCAGAAACGCGGCTACCGCGCTCCAGACGAACTGGCGGCGCTGGCGGTTAATGTCATTGTCGGTAGGGCCGATAGAGGCAACGCCTCCAGCCGCTGCGGCTTTTGAAGTCCCCACCGCGGGCGTGCCGACGTAGCGCGTGGAGGCGCCGCTGCGCGAAACCGTAGCCGCCGCTGAACTGGTGAAGGCCGGCGCGGCGGGAGCAGCAGCCGGAGCGGCCGCCGCTGGCGCAAGCGGCTCTCCCAGCAGCGCGACCATCTCGGCCTCATTCAGTGGGGGAAGATTGTTGCGCTTGCGGCGAGCCTGCTCGGCGGCAATCGACGACTTGCTCCACTTCTTTCCTGCCGCCACCAGCTTGGCGACTTCTGGGCTGATGCCGTTCCCCGCCGCCGCCGCAGCAACCGGCGGCGCGGACGGAGCCGCGGGTGCGGCCGCAGGCGTGCTGGCGGGTGGCGCAGCCGGTGCGACGGCCGTTCCTCCCGCTCCGGCGCGTTCCCAGGCCATGGGCTGGCCAGCTTTCAGATCTTCGATGTCTTGGGCGGTAAGGAGAGGTAAGCCGGAGCGCTTGCGGTAGGCCTGCTCCGCTGCGATTACCGAGGGATTGAGCGCTTGCCTCGGCAGCTGTGGAAGCCTGCCGCGAACTCCGCTGACTTCGGTTTGGTACTGATCTGCCATCCGTCGTGACCTCAGGAATGCACTATGAATGCATCTGGTACGCGGGGCCTGGCGCCTTTTACAGCGCCCTTTCACTCCATTTATGAATGCGAATGCAATAAACCGTGGTCGAAGTCGTATTCCTTATCCTGCTTAATCCGCGGCCGCCGAACAGCTTACCGGACCGGCGCGGTTTACATCAGTATTCA
This sequence comes from uncultured Acidobacteriaceae bacterium, assembly GCA_963770915.1. Lineage (GTDB taxonomy): Bacteria > Acidobacteriota > Terriglobia > Terriglobales > Acidobacteriaceae > PALSA-270. The sequence continues at coordinate 198,333 of CAVYRG010000002.1, read as the reverse complement.
GTTCCACTCCGACGGCTCCGGCCACCAGATCGGCCAGGGCCGCGATAAATGTGGGCGAATCGTTCAGCCCGGAAGTCATCTCAAACTGCGGAATGCCAAGTCTTGCGGCTTGCTCGCGTGCTTCGTGGTCAATTTCTCCGAGCGTTTCCACGTGGTCGGAGACGAAAGAAATCGGAACCACGCAAACTCCTCGCATCCCGGAGCCAGCGATCTCGCGCAGGGTCGCGTGCAGCGAGGGTTGCAGCCACTTGCTGGCGCCGACTTTGCTCTGGTAGCACAAGCGGTGCGGATTTTTCCAGCCGCCGCGCCGCATCAGCAACTCAACGGTCTCTTCAATCTGCGCCTGGTACGGATCTCCCTTGTCGATCACCGCCTGCGGCACGCTATGGGCGCTGAAAACAATCTCGGCCTGCTCCCCATCTTCAAACCGCGCCAGCGCCTCGTCGATCTTTTCCGCAATGGCATCCAGATAGAGTTGGTTGCGATAGAAGCTCGAAATGCAATGCACGGACGCGCCGAATGAATCGCGGCGTGACACTCTGCGCCACTCATTTAGGCTGCTGCCGGTGGTGGTCGACGAATACTGAGGATAGAGGGGGACCAGCACCACCTCGTCGCATTCCGCCTCGCGCAATTGCGCCATCGCCGCAGCCGTGAAGGGATGCCAATAACGCATAGCCACAAAACAACGGGCGTCAACACCCGACTCCGCCAGCGCGGATTCCAGCGCGCGTGCCTGCAACTCCGTAAACCGGCGGATCGGCGAGCCGCCGCCGATGGCGGCGTAGTGGTGTTGCACCTTCTTGGCGCGAGTTGTAGAAATCAGCTTGGCGAGTGCTTTCCGGCCGAGGCGGGCAAAAGGAAAATCAATGATGTCAGGGTCGGAGAACAGATTAAAAAGAAAAGGCTCAATCGCCTCCAGAGTGTCGGGCCCGCCCAACTGGAACAGTACTATCCCAATGCGCCGAATTCGGATCGCCATCCCCGGTGTCCTTAACGGCGATGAATGTTACTCGATGTGAGAGGCGTCGTCAACGGAAAGGAAAAGAAAAAATCAAAGAGATTTCGGATCGTTGGCATTGAGCCTTGAAATTCCGCGCGGAAAATATGGAGCGGCGGTCGTCTTGCCCTTCGATTTGCCCGGCGGGGAACTTAATCCTGCGACGCCGTCTGTGCTTTCTCTTGCTGCATCGCTTGAATTACCGAATCGGCGAACTCTGTCGTGCCCGCCTTGCCGCCCACGTCGCGGGTTAATTTCTCTTTGTTGCGATACACCTGCTCCAGCCCCCGGCTGATCCGGTTTGCCGCTTCCAGCTCTCCCAAATGCAGCAGCATGAGCTGAGCCGACCGGATCACCGCGGTAGGATTCGCGATGTTTTTTCCCGCAATATCCGGTGCCGAGCCGTGTACCGCCTCAAAGACCGCGCAATGCTCGCCAATATTGGCGCCCGGCACGAAGCCCAGGCCTCCGACGAACGCTGCGCACAGATCGGAAATAATGTCGCCGTACAAATTCTCCATCACCAGCATGTCGTATTGATAAGGATTCATCACCAGCTGCATGCAGGTGTTGTCCACGATGTGCTCGCCGTAGGTGATTTCAGGATATTCCTTGGCCACATTCCGGCAGCAGCGCAAAAACAACCCATCCGAAAGCTTCATGATGTTGGCTTTGTGGATGGCGTGAATCTTCTTTCGTTGATGCTTGCGCGCGTATTCGAAGGCGAAGCGCGCGATCCGCGTGGAAGCCTTTTCGGTAATGATCTTCAGGCTCTCCACTACTCCCGGCACCACTTCGTGCTCGATGCCCGAATAAAGGCTTTCCGTGTTCTCGCGCACGATAATCAGGTCAACGTCGGGATAGCGGGTGGGGATATGCGGCAGATTCTGGATGGGCCGAAAGTTGGCGTAAAGCTCAAACTGCTTGCGCAGCGCCACGTTGATGCTGGGAAATCCACCGCCCACCGGCGTCGTCACCGGCCCCTTCAGCCCGACGTGCGTGCGCTCAAGCGATTCCGTCAGTTCTTTCGGAATGTATTCGCGATACTTCTCGTAGGCTTCGGCGCCGGCTTGAAATGTTTCCCAGTCAAACTTCAGCCCGGTCGCTTCCAGAATGCGCACCGCCGCGCCGGTCACTTCGGGCCCAATGCCGTCGCCGGGAATGAGGGTGATTTTATAGGCCAAGCAAGACTCCAATGAACGGACCATTACCAGGACGACAGCAGGGAAGGATTACGGCGTCTTGGCGGCAACTTTCCCTCGCGCTTCGGGCTGATCTTTTGTTTTCACCAGCTCTTTCAACTCCTCCATGAACTCCTTGACATCCTTAAAGTCCAGATACACGGAGGCGAAGCGCACGTACGCGACTTTGTCATAGCGGCGCAGCCGGTTCATGATGAGCTCGCCGATTTCGCTGGTCTTGCGCTCCCGCTCCGGCGATTCGATGACGAAGCTTTCCGCTTCATTTACTATTTGTTCCAGCTTGCCGATCGGCACCGGACGCTTTTCGCAGGCGCGCAGCAGGCCGTTCAGGATTTTCTGCCGCTCAAACTTTTCCCGGCGGCCGTCCTTCTTCACCACCATATAAGGGATTTCGTCGATTCTCTCGTAGGTGGTGAATCGTTTGTTGCATTTCAGGCATTCGCGGCGCCGCCGGATGGACTCGGCTTCCTTGCTCTCGCGTGAATCCACCACTTTATCTTCCGCATGACCGCAAAAGGGACACTTCATGGGCGATTGAATATCTCGCAGCAATTGTAACAGGGGAACATCGGCGGTTATCCCCGCCCGCGAAACTGGATAATCCTGCGCCGGTCGTGTTTCGAAGGCCTTCCTGCGGGTAATTGCTCGAATTCCCGCATCGCCCTGCGCTCGGCGGCTACCTTGAGCCTCAGTTCTTTGCTCTCCTCGGTCTCGCGATACAAGGTCTGCGCAACCGATGCCGGGCCGCGCACGTCGCTCAGTTGCAGGATTTCAACGTGAAAGTCGCCGCCGTCGTTGGTCACCCGCAGCATGTCTCCCACATGCAGCTCACGCGCGGGCTTGACGGGCTGCCCCTTCACTTGAATACGCCCCAGTTCGCAGGCTCGCGCCGCCAGCGCGCGCGTTTTGAAAAAGCGCGCTGCCCAAAGCCACTTGTCGATGCGAACGGAGGTCATAGCTGGGGTCTTCGGTCGTCAGTCCTCGGTCGTCAGGTCAAGACTGACTGCGGACGGAGGACTGACGACTGAGGACTCGTGAGCCACTTCCGCCAATTCCGCTTCCTCTGTCTCGTGCGAAAGTTCGCGCAGCGACAGCCGCTCGAAATGGGCTAGCACGAGCCCGGTCGGCACCACGGAAACGAACGTGACCAGCCACAGCAAAATTCCGCAGCTCGCCGCTAATTCGTGAGGAACTCCGAAGACGTGCTGCAGTGCCGAGATCGTCGCCAACTGCGATCCTCCGCCCACTCCCGGCAATTGGATCAGCGACCCCACCATGCTCGAACCCATGAGCGGGAAGATGTCCGCCAAGGTCATGCTCTGCAAGCCGGCGTAAGCGTTCACCACCTCGAAGTAAGCCAGGGCAACACAGAACCACATGACCAGCGACACCGCGCAGATCTGAGCCAGAGCAGCGGCGCCGTGGATCGTATTCAGCCCGCGATGGAACTCCCGCACGCGCCGCGCAATCATGTGACCAACATTCGCCGCCAGGTGAGCGGTACGTCGCTCCACCCACAGCGAGATCGCTTCCCCGGATTTCTCGATCAGAATTGCACCCAACGCCAGTGCTCCCGCCAATGCGAGAAAGAGCAAACCGAACCACTCCACCCCGCGATAGTCGGGAAGCGAATGCAAGGCGGTGCGGGGCAGAAAAATCGCCAGCCCCAAAAGCACCGTGAAGGCGCCAATGTCGAAAATCCTTTCCACGGTCCACACTGCCATCTGGGAGGAAAACGGCAGCTGCTCGCGCCGCGCAATCAGATAGGGACGAATCAGTTCGCCCGGACGGCCCAGCACTGCCAGACCGGAAAAGCCGATGATCGTCGGCGGCACCATTCCAGCGAATGACGCCTGCTTGCGCACCGGCCGCAGAAAAATCTTCCAGCGCGCGGCCCGCAATACATAAGTGAGGTAGATAAGAGCAATACCGGCGACGATTCGCGGCCAGTGGAGATGTCTGCCAAAATTCCAGAACGTTGCCCAGTCGAAATTCTTCCAGCTGCGGAACTGGAGGTAAACCAGAACGGCCAGCACGGCAAACACCAGGCCGTAGATGACGATGCGCTTTTTATTCATTTGCCCAAGGCTGCAGAACCTCGACGTCCGGCGCGGGTTCCAGGCGCAGGCGGAACAGGCTCATCGTCAAGGTACATGAGGCATTCCGGAGAAGCAATGCAGAGCCCTGGCCGGAGCCGCAGGAGTCACCGGGAAGGCGTTGCCGCGTGGGAGGCGGCAACCGAGGGCGCGGGCCGCGTCTTGTCTGTAGGAGCTTTGGCAGCCTTCGCCTGGGCTGCTGCCGCTTTCTGCTCGGCAAGCTTCTTGCGGTTGAAGTCGCGAATGATCTTGGCCACGTAAAGCTGTGTCTCGTAGTAAGGAGGCACGCCGCGGTATTGTTCCACCCGCTCTGGTCCGGCGTTGTAGGCGGCGAGCGCTTTTGCCAGGTCGAAGTTGTAGCGTTCCAGCAGCATGCGCAAGTAGCGCGCCCCGCCGTCGACGTTCGCCGCCGGATCAAAAGGATTGTTCACTCCCAGCAGCGACGCCGTGTGCGGCATCAGTTGCATCAGGCCCTGCGCGCCTTTGGGCGAAACCGCATGCGCATTGAAATCGCTTTCCGCGTGGATCACGCTCTGGATCAGGTCCGGGTCTAATTGATGCTGCTGGCCGGCATTCGCCACTACTTCGCCCAACTGCACCTGAGGCGCGTGAGAAGCAGGGGATGGCGCAGCCGCGGAAGCCGGAGTCTTGGGCTCCGGCGAAGCGGCCGGAGGTTTCGGGGCCAGGTCCGGGTCAATGTGATCGATCGAGGCGGTCGGAACATCCACATATCCGCTCGCCGGCGGCGCCATGTACAGCCGGGTTACGGAACCCATCTGTTCCTGCCGTTCGAAGCGAATCGAGAACCCGTTGCTCAAAACCGCCAAGTCCGCGCCCCACGCTGGAATTGCCAGCGCCACCAGGCCAGCCAACGCCACTTTTCTCAAGCCTTGCATCACTTTAAGTTGGAAGATTAGCGGTATCTAAGGGCCTTGGCAAGCTATCGCTTGTGCATTTTTTGGTTCAGTTACCGGCTGGCGACGCCCGCCCCAAGAACCTGCTCAATCGCTGCGGCTACGCCGTTCTGGTCGTTGGGAAGAGTGACCGTCCAGCCCACGCGGCGCAGCTCCTCGACGGCGTTTCCCATGATAAACGGCCAACCAGCGAAGGCAAGCATTTCAATGTCGTTATGGTTATCCCCAATGGCCATCACTTCCTCGCGCGCAATGCCGCGGTGCTTGGCCCACCTCGCCACCGCATGTCCTTTTGAGCATCCCTGGTTTAGGACGTCGATCATGCAGAGATCACGCACCGGGTATTCCGTTCGCAGAACCGTAATCTGCTCGTCGAGGCCGCTGGTGGCCAGGGTCCTCAGCGCCAAATGCATGCGTGCAATCGGCCCGCAAAACATCGCCTGAATCGGATCGCGCGTCAGCGATTTCTCGAGGGGAACCACGAAATCAATGAACTGCATGTTCTTCTGCAGCCAGCGCTGGATGCTTTCGTTCAACTCATCCATGTGCTCGATCACGATGGCGCCCTTGGCATCGACATCAAACGTCAGCACGGTATTGCCACGAAAGTCGCGCATCGCGCCGCATAACTGGCGGCAGGTTTCCGCGGGCAGAACGTCGACATGAAAAGTCTCGCCCGATAAAGACCGCGTCACCGCCCCGTTCGAGCTAATAAGACAGAAGTCGAATCCCAATTGCTGCGCGATGGGCAAAGCAAACGTATGCCTCCGCCCCGTCACCAGGGTGACTTCCACTCCTTCCCGATGCGCGCGCCGCATCGCCGCCAAATCGGCTTCAGAGATCTGGAACTGGGGATTGAGCAGCGTGCCGTCAATGTCGACGGCCAATAACCGCACCGGAGGATTCACTCCAAGATTTTACCAGCCGCTTGCTCCCACCACTTTCCCAATGGGACCCTTCTCTGCGTTTTCCGCGGTTTTCTCGACGCCCTCTTCGGTTTCAGATTTCTTTCCCGCAGCGCGAAATCATTGTCGACAAGGAGATCGCGAGGCGGATCCGCCCGAACCCGATTTTTTCCGCCCATCGGAATCATTCGCCGGCCACCATCTGCTATAGTGCGCATAAATCATGGGATCGCTGCTATTTTTCGCCTTTTCCTGGTGGGGCATTATTCTGCAGGCGGTCGCGATTATCCACTTTATCCGCCGCCGCCCCGATTGGTTTTGGCTGCTGGTCATTATTTTCGGCGGGTGGCTGGGCTCACTGGTGTATATCTTGGTGGAGGTCATCCCCGACGCCGGCCTGCTGCGCACTTCTTTCCAGGGTTTCCCGCGCCGCAGCCGCATTCACGAACTCGAGTCCGCCATCCTCGACAATCCCTCCGCCGGCAACTACGAAGAACTGGCTGGGCTCTATCTTGATGAAGGCAACTACACACGCGCCCGCTATTATTACGACAAGTCCATCTCCGTCCGCACCGACTCAATCGACCCCTTTTACCGCCGCGCCATCGCCGAAGTGCAGATGAATGACTTCGCCGCGGCCCTGCCCGACCTGGAGCGGGTCGTCACGGAAGACTCGCAGTACGATTTCCACCTCGCCGCCGGATTGCTCGCCCACGTCTATGCTCAAACCGGCCAAATCGCGAAAGCCGACGCTCTTTTCCGGGAAGTAACGAAGATCTCGACCTCCTCTCAGACCTACTACAACTACGCCTGTTTCCTGGCCGCCCAAAAACGCCCCGCAGAGGCTCGCGAGTGGGCGCAGCGCCTGCTCGACAAGCGCCGCAACATGCCTGGCTATCTCGCCCGCCGCGAGCGCCCCTGGTTCCGCCGAGCCCAGGCTTTGCTACGTGGCCTTCCCGTGTGATTTCAGTTGTGAAGGAGTGACGGGCGTCCTCGCCCGTCCGCAGAATTATCGCCCAGCGCGGGCGCTTCGCTTGTTTGGGGAATTCAAACGTGCGGCTGAACCCGGACGGGTCGCGACGCCGCGTGCCCGTTTTTGATTCACGATCTCTTTGAATGCTTCGCCGCTGAACACCCAAAACCCAACACTCGCACCGAAAGCAAAGATCGCAATGAGCGCCCACTTGGCGAACTCTCTGCCGTCCACATGCGCCATATCCCATTGCGTGAGCGGCCACACCACCAGGCCGTAGACTCCGGCCAGCGCCAGCACTGCAGCCAGCGCCAGAAACACTGCCGTCGCGCCGGCCGAGATGCTTTCAAAAATGAGCATCCCCCAGCCGTGCTCGTCGGATGGCCGCTTCTTCGCCCGTGGTCTGGCCGGAGGCATAGTTTTTCCCAGCCTCAGCCTATCGTTTCTTTCGTGATATCTCCAAGTTACGATAGGAATCTCGACGGACAATCGCCAGAGGCGGCCGCAACAACTCAGCGCTTGCGCTGTCCCCGTACCCGTTCCTGTTCTACACTGTAGCGCTTGCCCCCCGACCTCCAATCTTGGGTTGACCGCCTGCGCTCGGGCGACGTCCTGGCGCTCGCCCGCGCCATCAGCACCGTCGAAAACCGCGCGCCGGGATGGTCCGGCCTCCTCAAGGCCCTGTTTCCGCATAGCGGACGTGCCCGCATCATCGGACTCACCGGCGCGCCCGGCGCGGGCAAAAGCACGCTGGTCGATCACCTCGCCCGCCACTACAGAAAGGAAAACCGCACCATCGGCATCATCGCCGTCGATCCCACCAGCCCTTACACCGGCGGGGCTATTCTGGGCGACCGCATCCGCATGCAGGAGCATTTCTCCGACCCCGGCATCTACATTCGCAGCATGGCCACGCGCGGCTCGCTCGGGGGCTTGGCCGGGGCCACCGCCGACGTCACGACTGTGCTCGATGCGGCTGGCCGCGACGTCGTGCTGATTGAAACCGTTGGTGTCGGCCAGGATGAGGTCGACGTAGTCCGCCTCGCGGATATTACGGTCGTCATTCTCGTCCCCGGCATGGGCGACGATGTGCAAAGCCTCAAGGCCGGCATCATGGAAATTGCCGATATTTTTGTCATCAATAAGAGCGATCACGAGGGCGCCGAGCGGGTGGAGCGCGAAATTCGAGCTTTGCAATCACTGGCCACGCGCCCCGACGGCTGGACTCCGCCAGTGGTCAAAACCGTCGCTAGCGAAGGCCGCGGCATTGCCGAATTGGCCGCCGCCATCCGCGACTTCGAGGCAAATCTGCAGGCCGCAAACCGCGCCCAGGAGCGCAACATTCGCAACTGGGAAGCCCGTTTGATCGCCATGCTCCGCGACGCGCTGCTGCAGAAGGCGCGCGAGCAGTTGCCGGACTGCGACATCACGCGTTACGCGACGGAGATCGCCGCCCACCAGCGCGACCCGTATACTCTGGTGGAAGAAATTATTGGTCGAATAGGGATGTGAGTGAGCGAGCCCTGCCATGCTGAGCGTAGTCTGAACTTCGCCAAGCGAAGTTCCAGCGGAGTCGAAGCATCCCTACCTCCGGCATGTTGCGGGCGATAGGGATTCCTCGCCGATAAACCGGGCTCGGAATGACGGAAGGAGTAGCACAATGGCTAGCATCGATCATCTCGGAATCGCCGTGAAGTCGCTCTCCGCCGCCAAGGGCTTCTACGAAAAATTGGGGCTAAGCATTTCCGAGGAAGAAGTTGTTGCCGGCGAACAGGTGAAGGTCGTGATGATTCCGCTCGGCGAAAGCCGCCTGGAATTGCTCGAGCCCACCTCAGAAAATTCCGCGGTGGCCAAGTTTCTGGCCAAGCGCGGCGAAGGGTTGCACCACGTTTGCCTCCGCGTTCCCGATCTTCCGGCAGCAGTAGCCAAGCTGAATCGTGATGGCGTGCGACTGATTTCCAACGAAATCAAAATCGGCGCGGGCGGCCATCAGTATGTGTTTGTCCACCCCGCCAGCGCCGGTGGCGTGCTGCTGGAATTGGTGGAGGGCTCTCGCTAGAACGCTCAGCCTCGCGCTGTTTCATTCCCCATGCTCATTCTCGCCGCCGACACTTCGGGAAAACAGGGCAGCCTCGCGCTGGCGCAGGCGGAGCCGGATGGAACTTGCACCGCGCTGGAAGTTGTTTCCCTCACCGGAGGCACTTTTTCCGCCCAGCTTATTCCCCAGGTCGCCGAGCTGCTCTCCAGCCAGAGATTTACCAAACACGATATCGGCGGGTTCGCCGTTGCGTCCGGGCCTGGGTCGTTTACTGGCCTCCGCGTCGGCCTCGCCGCCATCAAAGCCTTGGCCGAAATTTTAAACGAGCCGATCGCGACCGTTTCGCTGCTCGCGGCCATCGCCGCCGCAGGCCGCTTTCGCGGCAAGGTGGTCGCGGTCATGGATGCGGGAAGGAAGGATGTGTATGCCGGCCACTACGAAATTCGCGACGACATCAAAATGCTAAGCGAAACGCTGTTGCCACTCGATGAATTTTTGTCGTCAGAAAATGCCTCTGTCATCGTCACGCCCGATGCGGCGATCGCCGCCGCGGCACGCGAAGCGGGCAGGGAAGTGGAGCAGATCGAAAGGCCGCGCAGCGATGCCATTGCGCGCTTGGGATGGCGCAAGATTTTGTCCGGCGACACCGTTTCTCCGGAAGCCCTGGGGGCAAACTACATCCGCCCCGGCGTCGAAATCATCTCGAAGAGTTCCTAGTGCGCGGCTGCCGGCAAACTGCCACATGCTCATACGCTCCGCCACCGCCGCTGACCTTCCTGCCATGATCGCCCTTGAGCGCGAGGCTGCCACCGCCGCGCACTGGTCGCCCGATCAATATCACGCGCTCTTCGAGCCGCAATCCCGCCGCATTGCGCTTGCCGCCGAAGTTGACTCCACCATCCAAGGCTTCCTCGTCGCGCAAGCCCTCGATCACGAATTCGAAATCGAAAACATCGTGGTTGACTCCGTCTCGCGCCGGCGCGGCGTGGCAACAACCTTGCTTCGCCGTTTGCTCGATCTGGCTCGCGCTGCAAATGCGAAGACCGTTTTCCTCGAAGTTCGGGAATCCAACGCCCCGGCGCGCGATTTCTATGAGAAACTCTCTTTCCGCCAGGCCGGCCGCCGCGCTGACTACTATCATCTGCCGCCCGAAGACGCTATCCTCTACCGTCTTGATCTGTCGTGAGATGCCCCAAACCCGGTGCAACCCAAGCCGCCTTGAAAACGTGCAAAACTCCGCTAACCACTCTAGTAACAGGGTGTTAGGTACGATGGGAATTTCCCATTGAAGCGGGTAAAATCCTATGGTAGTTTAGGCACGAAAACTTATGGCAGGAGGTCTGCTGGATGCTCGCTTCTAGAGACCAACTCCTGGCCAGCCATGATGAATTCCGTCGGCTGGCTCAGGAACACTCGCAGTACGAGACTCGCCTCGGTTCCCTCACACAAAAACGATACCTCACCGACGAAGAAAAGCTGGAAGAAATTCGCCTGAAAAAGCTGAAGCTGCGCCTGCGCGATCAGATGGAGTTGATCGAGCGCGAATTTCGGCTGCACGTCCAGCAGGGTCAGGTAGCGTAAACCACCCCAGACTTGGAGCGCTGGGGCATTATTCCGGCCTCCCCACTCTTTTCGCGCCCGTTTTCCGAATCAGAAATCCTTCTTTTTTTCATCGCCATAGGCAGGAAAACGTGACCCTGTTTCCCCCCTGCTCTATAATTCCACCAGTCTCCCCATGGTGCGTGACGGCTATTTCTACGGGCTTTCTCTGCTGGCCGCTGCCGGCCTGCTCGCTTGGCTTGCAGGTCCGCCATGGGCGCTGATTCCGCTGCTGCTAGCCGGGTTCTTCCTGTGGTTCTTCCGCGATCCGGAGCGCCTTATTACCGCCGCCGAGGGCGCCGTGGTTTCGCCCGCCGACGGAAAAGTCACACACGTCGCGCCGCTTAGCGTCAACGGAATTCCCTGCACCCGCATCAGCATCTTTCTCAGTGTTTTCGACGTGCACGTGAATCGCTCGCCAATCGCCGGCGAGATTCGCGATGTCCGCTATCAACGCGGCAAATTCCTCAACGCCATGAATCCGGCCTCGGCCGAGGAAAACGAACAGAACACGGTCACAGTGGAAGGCGAAGGCCGTCGTGTGACGTTCAAGCAAATTGCAGGACTGCTGGCGAGGCGCATCGTCTTCACCAAGAAGATCGGCGACCGCGTGCAGCGCGGTGAGCGCATCGGCCTGATCAAGTTCGGCTCTCGCGTAGATGTGCTCCTCGAAGACACAAGCGATCTGCAAGTCAAAGTCGGAGATCGGGTGAAAGGCGGAGCCAGCGTGTTAGCGTACTTGCGGCGCGAGTCCGCCCTGCTCGCCGTTCCTGGAGCGGAACCCGCCCAGCAAGGAGCACGCTGATGGACACCCACGCGGAAGACCCGCAAGTTCCGCAGGTTCCCCGGCGCCGGCGCGACGATCACAAGCCTCGGCTTCCCCGCCGCCTCAGCAAGGGCATGTACGTTCTGCCTTCACTGTTCACCACCGCGAATATCGCTGCCGGATACTACGCCATCCTTCAGGTCACCCACGGCTCGCCAGCAGAGCCATGGCATTTCGACTTCGCTGCCATCGCCATTGGATTTGCCTTCCTCTTCGATGGTCTGGATGGCCGCATCGCGCGCCTAACCGGCACCAGCAGCAACTTCGGCCGCGAGCTGGATTCGCTGGCCGATGTCATCACCTTCGGCGTTGCTCCCGCCATGCTTGCCTGGATGTGGGGATTCCGCAACCTGTCGCCCACGCTCGCCCCTTTGGTGATGACCCGGCTTGTACAGTTCGGCGCCATCGCCAGCTTCCTTTTTCTCATCGCCGGAGCCAGCCGCCTGGCGCGTTTCAATATCACCACGAATCCGCAACCTTCGAATCCAGGCCGCCCCGGAAAGAAGTACTTCGTTGGGATGCCCATTCCCGCGGGTGCTGGCGTCATCGCTGCCGTGGTTCACTTCTCCGCCGGCGATCCCATCACTTCCTGGTGGACCGCCGTTACCTGGATGCTAATGATCGCCGCCGTCGCCTACTTGATGGTGAGCACCTGGCGTTTTTACAGCTTCAAAGACATCGACCTGCGCGTGCGCCAGCCTTTTCGCCTGATCGTGTTGCTGGCCGCTCTGATCGCTGCTATCCGCTTCTTCTCCCAGTGGGTGCTGTTCCTGGTTGCGCTGCTCTACATGTTTTCCGGCGTGTTTTGGCGCCTGAAGTGGGTGCTTCGCCGCAAGGGTAGCCCGCCCCCGCCTCCTCCTTACAAGGAAGCCTCCCAAACTTCATGAGCTCCCACTCCAAGTTCACTCCGGCGCATCTGGAGCCAGCCCGCACAGCGGGTCTCTACCGTCTGGCCATCGTCGGCGCCGGAACCCTAAAAGGGAAGGAAGTTGCCGAAGTTCTCAATCAGCGAAACTTTCCTTCCCTCGACGTCAAGCTGCTCGACGACGATGAATCGCTCGGCCAACTGGAAGCCGTGCGCGACGAAGTCACCTTTATCCAGAAGGTCCGCGCCGAACAGTTCGAAAATATCGACTTCACCTTCTTCGCTTCCGATCCCGAGTGCACCTTGCAGAATTGGTCAACCGCGCGTAAGGCTGGCAGCTCCATTGTCGATCTCTCTTATGCGTTGGAGAATCAGCCCGATGCCGTGGTGCGCTCACCGCGCATTGACCGCATGCTCGGCCGCGTGCCAGCCCCCGAGTTGCAGCCCGGCCCGCTGGTGATTGCCCACCCCTGCGCCGTGATTCTGGCTACTTTGCTGTTGCGAGCCCAGAAAGCCGTCCCGCTGCGCCATGCCGCCGCCACGGTATTTGAGCCCGCTTCCGAACATGGCCAGAAGGGAATGGATGAGCTGCACGAGCAGACGGTGAATTTGCTGTCGTTTCAACCCCTCCCCAAGAACATCTTCGACACGCAGGTCGCCTTCAACCTGGTGAACCGCTATGGCGAGAACTCCGCACCTCCGCTCGCTTCGATCGAAGGCCGCATCTTGAACCACTACCGCCAGATTGCCGGCCAGGATGCTCCCGTGCCTTCGCTCCTGCTGATCCAGGCCCCGGTTTTTCACGGCTACACTCTCGCTCTGCACTTGGAGCTGCAGCAGCCAGCCGACGCGGCGCAACTCACTCAGGCCTTGTCCGGCGAGCACGTTGTCATTACCCAGCAGGCCGAAGACGCGCCCAACAACGTGAACGCCGCCGGCCAGTCGGAGATTCTGGTTTCTCTTCTGCCCGATGGCGAATCGGCCACCCGCTATTGGCTTTGGGCCGCAGCCGATAACCTCCGCGTCGCCGCTTCCACCGCCGTAGAATGCGCGGAAATCCTCGCCGCCAGCCGCCCCATCGGGAAAATCCAATGACTCGTGTGGCACGGACGCCTGAGAGAATCGCAGCTCGTAGCGCTGGCATGTCGCTGTTAGCCGTGGCGCTGCTTCTTCTTGGCGCTTGCGGATATCACACCGCCGGCCATGCCAACACGCTTCCCACCGATGTTCACACCATCGCGGTTCCGGCCTTCGCCAACAACACTGAAACCTACAAGCTGGACCAAATCCTGACCTCGGCCGTCGTCCGCGAGCTGGTCACGCGCACTCACTATCATGTTTTAAGCAACGCTGGCGACGATGCCGATGCTACCCTGCGCGGCACGGTCCTTTCCACCTACACCGCGCCTCTGACTTACGATTCGCAGACCGGGCGCGTGGCCAGCGTTCTCATCACCGTCAACCTGAAGGTTGTGCTGGCGGACCGGCGCGGCAAGGTGCTTTATCAGAATCCGGAATATGTGTTTCGCGAGCAATACGAAGTGTCGCGCGAACTCAACAGTTTCTTCGAGGAAGACTCTCCTGCCCTGGAGCGCCTTTCCCGCGATTTCGCCCGCACCCTGGTCTCGAACATTCTGGAAGGGTTCTAGTTGAGAACTGCCTCCGGTTGTGGTTCCATTGGTCTGCTAATTACTGTCCCTTCCGAGAGGCGTTAGCCTCTGGGAATCTGGTTCTCGACAAATGCGAGAATAATGACGTAACGCCGCATGCGCTCTTTCGCCCAATCCGATCGCTTCGTCTCCGAAGTCGAAGCCCACAGACTGCGCCCCGCGTATGTCTTCGTGGGAGATGAAGTCTTTTTCCGCAAGCGCTGCCGTGAGGCCATCATCGAGCACCTGGTTCCGCCTGACCTGCGCGACTTCAGCCTGTTTGAGTTCGATCTCGCCGAAACCGACCTGGCCGAAGTGCTCGATCGCGCCCGCACCCCTTCGCTGATGGCCCCGTTTCAGATCTTCTTCATTCGCGGCGTCAAAAGCCTCTACGGCCGCGGCTCCAACGAAGAGAAGCTCGCCGCAATCGAGGAGTACTGCAAGAATCCCAACCCCGACGCCGTGCTCATCTTCGTCGCCGACCACATCAGCATCCCCGCCGACGCGCGCCGCATGGATATGACCGACAAAGATCGCTACGAGCGCATCCGTGAAACTCTCGGCCAGTATTGCGCCATCGTCGAACTGGCCCGCGTGCAGGAAGGCGATGCCATCCGCTGGATTGGTGAATACGGTGTCACGCGGAGCGTGACAATCCAAACCGATGCCGCCCGCGAACTGGTCGATGCTCTCGGCGGCGACATGATGATGATTTCCAACGAGCTGGAAAAGCTCATCCTCTACGTCGGCGAGAAAAAGCAAATCACGCTGGGCGACGTCGAAACCATGGTCCTCGCTGCCAAACAGCGCTCGCTCTACGAACTCACCGACGCCATCTCCTCCAAAGACCGCGTCCGCGCCCTGGAAATGCTCGACGCCATTCTCTCGACCGGCGAAGGCGACGAAGCCGCCATCGGGCATCTTTATATGCTGGCCAAAACTTTCCGCCAGATGCTGGTCATCCTCGAGCGCAACGTCCGCGACCAACGCATGTTGTGGGCTGCGCTTTGGCAGGGCTTCCGCGTTCCGCCCTTTGCCGCGGACGACATCATCCGCCAGGCCCGCCGCTACAAGTCGAAAAGGGAACTCACGCGCGCGATTCGTCTTGTTGCCAAAACTGATCTAGCCATCCGCTCCAATCCTCCCAGCAAGCGTTTCGTCTTAGAGAAGCTCGTCCTCGAGCTCACCGCCGAGCCCAAGCGCGAAGTCGGCTGGATGCAGGAAGAACTGCCGGTGTGATTCCTGTGCGCGTTCCGCGGCCACGACAACAGGTTGCGGCGGGAACATTTTCACCCTCATTCCGTAATAACCGGGATGAAGCAACATTTCGGGGCCTCCCATGAATGAGCAATTATTCGCCGTTCTGATCGACCTGCCGTGGCTAACCTTCCTAATCTACTGGATCGCCAAAGGCGCCAAAACTCGCCAGACCGCGCGCAAAGAACCTGCCGTCTCGCGCTACGGAGTGATGGCGTTACTCGTCTGCGGATACCTTCTCATCTTCAGCCCTTATGCGCGTATTGGAGTTCTGGCCCGGCGCTTCCTGCCGGCGAGCCTCAGGGGTGTGATCGTGGGCCTTGCTCTTACCTGGCTCGGCGTCGGCCTCGCCATCTGGGCCCGCTACCACCTGGCAGAAAACTGGAGCGCCCGCGTCACCATTAAGGAAGGCCACGAACTCATCCGCACCGGGCCCTATTCCCGCCTGCGCCATCCGATCTATAGCGGGCTAGATTTAGCTACGCTCGGCTCCGCCATCGCCATCGGCGAGTGGCGCTGCCTCGCCGGGGTTGCTCTCGTTATGATCGCTTATTCCGTCAAGGCGAAGAGAGAAGAGAGCATGCTTACCCAGCAGTTCGGCGCGGCTTTCGACGAACACCGCCGCCACACTGGCTTTCTCCTGCCGAAATTGCGCTGACTGAGCCTGAGGGCAGTGGCTTAGTTCGGTCTTGAACCACAAAGGACACGAAGGTCCACGAAGAAAATCTCTGCCAACATGGCCTTCGTGACCCTTAGTGCCCTTCTTTGTGAATAAGCCTCACGAGGTTGGACCCGCTACGGGGCTGTGCTCGCTTGATCGCTGTGGCTGCCCGCTACTTCAACGCATTCAATCTTGCACTCAGGCGGGACTTATACCGCGAGGCCGTGTTCTCGTGCAGCGTGCCCTTCTGGATCGCCTTGTCGAGCGCCGAAACCGTCTGCCGGAATATCTTCTCGGCGGCGGCCTTGTCGCCCTTGGCGAGCGCCTCGCGCATATCGCGCAGTTCGGTTCGCAGCCGGGAGGTGTTGTTCCGATTCTGCGCGGTTCGCTTCTCGGTCTGTCGCGCGCGTTTCAGCGCTGAAAAATGATTTGCCATGTGGCTCAGTTACCTTCGTTTCTTCAGGAAAGTATTCCGGTGGGTGCCGAATAGGCTATTTTACGGTAGCGATTCCGTGCGGTCAACCAAATGCCCAGCATTCCCGACCGTTTGAAGGTCCTGCTCGATTCCTCCACGCCCATCGTGGTGATGGAAACGGTTGAGGAAATCTGCGCCGTGCGCACGGTGCGCGCGGCCTGCGCCGCGCTTAACCTTGCCACCTTCGAGTGGAGCATCGCCAGCGGCCTGGCCCGTTGCGGCGGCGACGCTGTATTGCCACCTGTCGAACTCGGCAAGCTTCCGCCCCACGCCGCCGGTTCCGGCGACGACCCTAACCCTCAAGCCATGTACAACAGCCGCGATCCCGCGCAAATGCTCGGCAATCTGGAGGGCATTTCGATCGAAGCCGCCTTCATCCTCAAAGACCTGCACCGCCACATGGAGGATGCCGTCGTGATCCGCCGGCTGCGCGACGTCGGCCAGAAGTTCCGCGAGAATCGCCGCACCGTCATTCTCACCGCGCCATCCATTACCATCCCGCCGGAACTGGCCGGCTTGGTGGAATTTCTTGACCTTCCGCTTCCTGACCGGCAACGCCTGCGCCAGATCGTCGATGAAGTGACCGCCCGCCTGGCCAGAACCCACACCCTCCGCCACACTCTCGATCCTGCTGGGCTTGAAGCGATGCTGGACAACCTGCGCGGCTTCACCGAGGAAGAAGCTGAGCGCGCCATTTCGACGGCTATCGTCGGACGTTACGGCCTAACTCCGGAAATCGTCACCGATGTCCTACAGTCGAAAAAAGACATGCTGCGCCGCTCCGACATGCTGGAGTTTGTCGACGCCTCCAATACGCTCTCCGGCGTGGGCGGCCTGGAGAACCTTAAGCGCTGGCTGGCCCAGCGCCGCGGCACTTGGGACGACCAGGCCAAGGCCTTCGGCCTCGATCCGCCGCGCGGCGTCATCATCCTTGGTATTCAAGGATGCGGCAAGAGTCTCTGCGCGCAAGCCATCGCCGGAGAATGGCAATTGCCGCTGGTGAAGTTCGATACCGCCGCCGTATTCGACAAATACATTGGCGAAACCGAAAAGCGCATTGGCAAGGTCTTCAAAGTAGCGGAAGGGCTTGCTCCCTGCGTCCTTTGGATCGACGAATTGGAAAAAGTTTTTGCCGGCAGTGGTCCCGACTCGGCCTCGGTGGACGCCGGCGTCTCCGCCCGCATCCTCGCCTCGTTTCTCTCCTGGATGCAGGATCGCAAAGCGCCCGTCTTCGTTGCCGCGACCTGCAACAACGTTTCCGCGCTTCCGCCCGAGCTCATTCGCAAAGGCCGCTTCGACGAGTTATTTTTCGTCGATCTGCCCAATCAAGCCGAACGAGAACAGATCTTCGCGATTCAGCTGGCGCGGCGCAAACGAAATCCGGCGGAGTTCAACTTGGCCCAAATCGCTTCGGCGGCCAAAGGCTACTCCGGTGCCGAGATTGAAGCCGCCGTCCAATCTTCTCTTTATGCGGCGTTCGCCAGCAAACAACCGCTGGCCACGCAAACCATTCTCGATGCCCTCGCCCAAACCGTGCCGCTCTCCACGACTCGCGCCGAGGAGATTCAGAATTTGCGCGCCTGGGCCCGCTCCCGAGCAGTCCCGGCGTCCCTCGCTCCGGCGCTGGCTTCGCATTCCGCCGTTTAATCGCAACGGAACTTTTCCCCGCCGGTTTCGGTATGATCTATTATTCTTTATCTCTTTATCCTCCGCGAAGGAACGGATGCCCCGATGAAAAATGTTAGCGCGCTCGTCCTCATCGTAATTTGCGCCGGTGCGATGTTCGCCCAAACCGCCGAGACCAAGCCCCCAGCGGCTGCGCCACAAACCTTCTCCCCGATTCCGGGGCTCGCCAAGGATTTGATGGACACCTCGGCCGACCCTTGCGTCGACTTCTACCAGTACGCTTGCGGCAACTGGAGCAAGCTGCATCCCATTCCCAGCGACTCGCCCTATTCCGACCAGTTCTACAACCTCGACCAGTACAACCAGCAGGTGCTGCACGGAATTTTGGAGAAGGCCGCTGCTGACGATGCCTCGCGCGACGCCAATACCCAGAAAATCGGCGACTACTACGCCAGTTGCATGGATGAAGACGCCACTCCGCACAAAGACATGGCCGCCCTGCAGCTTGAGCTCGATCGCATTAACGATCTCACCAGCAAAAACCAGCTTCCCGAACTGCTCGCCCACTATCAGCTCATCAATGTGAACGCCTTTCTGGGCTTTGGCTCGCAGCAGGATTTCAAAGACGCGACGCGCAACGTTGCCTTCGTGGCGCAAAACGGCATCGGGCTCCCGGAAAAGGACTACTACTTCCGCACCGGCGCCAAGGACATTGAGATTCGTAAGGAGTACGTCCAGCACATCACCAACATTTTGAAGCTCCTCGGTTCCAGCGATGCGCAGGCCGCTAGCGACGCCGCCGCAATCATGAAACTCGAAACCGCGCTCGCCAAAGTCTCGCTCGATGTCACTTCGCAGCGCGATCCCCACAACATCTACCACATGATGTCCATCAAAGAACTGCAGGCGCTCACGCCCATTTTCAATTGGGACGATTTCTACTACGCCAGCGGATCGCCGGCCTTCCAAGAGATCAATGTCTCCGAGCCCGACTTCTTCAAAGGCATGAATCAGGTCATCAGCGATACCGATCTCCCCACCATCAAAGCGTATCTGCGTTGGCAATTGGTCAGCTCGCTCACGGGCCTAATCTTGCCCAAGGCATTGGACCAGGAAAAATTCGATTTCGGCGGCCGTAAGCTCGTCGGCATCCCCGACCAGCAGCCCCGCTGGAAACGCTGTGTGCGCAGCACCGACGCGGCTTTGCCGGAGGCTCTGGGCAAGGCCTACGTGGACCAGCAATTTCCCGAGGCCAGCAAAACTCGCGCGGTGCAGATGATTCACGACATTGAATCCGCCATGGACCGCGACATCCAGTCGCTCGACTGGATGAGCCCCGAAACCAAGGCCCGAGCCGAGCAGAAGCTGCACATGGTCGCCAACAAGGTCGGCTATCCCGACAAATGGCGCGACTACTCGAAGCTCGAAATCGTGCGCGGCGACGCCTTCGGCAACAATCTGCGCGCCGCCGAATTCGAATCGCATCGCCAACTGGACAAGATTGGCAAGCCCGTGGATCGCGAAGAATGGCTTACCTCGACGCCCACGGTCAACGCGTTCTACAACCCCAGCATGAATGACATCAACTTCCCCGCCGGGGTGATGCAGGCGCCCTTCTTCGATCCCACCCAGCCCGACGCCTTGAACTACGGCCACATCGGCCTTTTCATGGGCCACGAACTCACCCACGCCTTCGATGACGAAGGCCGCCAGTTCGACGGAAATGGCAATCTCGAAGACTGGTGGACCAAGCAGGATTCCGACAAGTTCACCCAGAAGGCCCAGTGCATCGTCGACGAATATGGAGCATTCAGCGTCGGCGATACCAAGCTGAACGGAAAACTTACCCTCGGCGAGAACACTGCCGACAATGGCGGAATGCGGCTAGCGTATATGGCCTATTTGGCCCACGCGGCCGAGCAGGGAATTGACCTCGACAAGAAACTGGAAGACGGTTACACGCCGCTACAGGCGTTCTTCGTGGGTTTCGCGCAGGATTGGTGCGCCCAGTGGCGGCCCGAGCTCGAACGCCTGATCGCCACCACCGATCCCCATTCCCCCGACCGCTTCCGCACCAACGGAGTGCTGGTGAACATGCCCGAGTTCGGCAAAGCCTTCGGCTGCAAGGTCGGCCAGCCCATGATGCCGGCCAAGACATGCCGCGTCTGGTAGGGAAGGGCAGCGGTTATTGCCAGACTAGATAAGTTCCGGTGCACGTAGGAGCCCCTGTGTTTCTCCGTGTCCTCTGTGGTTAAGATGCTTTCTCAGATCCCTCAGTAATGTCCTAACACACTACCCCCATCTCGAACTGATTGACTCCCGCTGCCAACCCGCGCTACGCTTTACCCAATGGTAGTTGTTTGCACCCGGCCTGCGAGCGCCTCGACAGGTTCCACCTTCAGACAGAATGACCTTTTGCGCCCCGGCCAACCCAGGTGTATTCCTCCCGGAATAAACCCCCATCCAAGTGAGCCGCCGCGGAGATACCAGCAAACGGAATGAAGAAAAATATCGCGATCACCCCCAACATCGAGACCCTGTTCGGCACGCGGGATGAAAATCTGCACGTTCTTCAAGATGGCCTGAACGTTACCATCGACTTCCGCGCCGATTCCATCGAACTGGAAGGCGAAGCCTCCGGGGTGGCCCGCGCCCAGCAAGTCTTTGCCGACTTCGACTTTCTGCAGCGCTCCGGCTTCACCTTCAACAACGGCGATTTGAATAGCCTGCTGCGCGTGCTCATTGCCGATCCCAAAGCGACTTTGCGCGGCTTGGCCGAGGCCGGCCGCCAGCGTTCCTTCGGACGCCGCACCGTCCAGCCCAAAAGTGCTAACCAGCGCCGCTACGTCGAAGCCATCGAGAATCACGACATGGTTTTCGGCATCGGCCCCGCCGGCACCGGCAAAACTTATCTTGCCGTCGCCATGGCGATTTCCGCTCTGCTGGCCAAGCGCGTCAACCGTATCATCCTTGCGCGCCCCGCCGTCGAAGCCGGCGAGCGCCTCGGTTTTCTCCCCGGTACTTTGCAGGACAAAATCGATCCCTATCTCCGCCCGCTCTACGACGCTCTCTACGACATGCTCGATCCCGAGCGGGTCGACCGCTATCTGGAAAAAAATGTCATCGAGATCGCGCCCATCGCTTTCATGCGCGGCCGCACGCTGAACGATTCGTTCGTCATTCTCGACGAGGCGCAGAACACCACCTCCGAGCAGATGAAGATGTTCGTCACCCGGCTCGGCTTCAACTCCAAAGCCGTCATCACCGGCGACGTGACCCAGATCGACCTGCCCACGGCCCGCCGTAGCGGCCTGCTCGAAGCCGTCGACATCCTGAAAAATGTCGAAGGCCTGACCTTCGTCCATTTCGATGAAAGCGACGTTGTCCGCCATCATCTGGTGCAGCGCATCATCCGCGCCTATGATGAGCACAAAACCCGCATCGCCGAAGAGCAGCAGTTGTTTCTCCTGGAATCGAAGAGCAAAACGAATGGAGCATCCAGCCAGATAGAAGCTCCGAAGGAGCAGCGAGAAGAGAAAGCGGCTGCCGAAAAGAGAACCGATCCGGCCGTAAAGGCGCAAGCCGGAGAGTAGAAGGTACAATATGAACAGGAGGGCGCTGGAGAGCCCCTCCTGTTTGTTTTTGGTGGACGAAACATCCCATAATCGCAACTGGCGGCGCCAACGTGGAGGGCGTCGGCCCATCTGCTGTCGGCGAATCGACTGGCGCCGCCGGCAGCGGCCGGAAAGCATGCGTCAGCCGCGAATGTGCCGTCGCTGGCGGCCATCCATGATTATCTTGCGAAAACCGGTGGCCGGCTTGAGTGATAAGACGCTCGCCCGCTTCCTCACTCGCGTTTGCCGCGCTGCCAAACTGAAAGGTACGGTCAACGTGCTCGTGACCAGCAACGGGGAACTGCGCACGCTCAATCAACGTTTCCTCGGCAAAGACGCGCCGACCGACGTCCTTTCTTTTGCTCCTATGCCCGGCATGATGCCTGAGTTGGCCGGTGACATCGCCATCTCCGCCGAAATTGCCGCGCACAACGCCCGCCTGCTGCACCATTCGCCCGCCGACGAAGTTAAGATCCTCGCCCTGCACGGCGTTCTCCACCTGGCAGGCTACGACCACGAGCACGACGACGGCGAAATGGCTCGCAAAGAAACCAGCCTGCGCAGAAAGCTGAATCTGCCCGTGGGACTCACCGAGCGAAACGGCTCTTGGCCGGAAGCCGTGAGCCCTGGCTTCCGCAAACGCCCGCGGAAAAAGCGAAACGCAGCGGCGGCCACGAAACTTCGCCCCCGACGGCCCAAACCATGAACTACGCCATTGCAGTCGCGTTGCTGCTGCTGGTTGGCCTGCTCACCCTGGTCTCCTACGTGGAGCGTGTTTACTCCGAACTGGGCAAATTCCTCTCCCGCGAATTTCAGGACAACATCGATTCCTTCGAGCAGTCCATCGAGCCCAGGCTGGGCGTCGGCCGCGAGCGTGCCTCCATCTCCATGGCGGTGCTTGCCCAATTGAGCACCGCCGCCATCGCGATGCTCGTTGGCTTCATCGTTTTCCGCGACCGCACATGGGGCCCCACCGAAATTTTGCAAGCCACCGTCAGCTTGATTCTTATCATCGTCGTCTTCAACCGCTTTCTTCCTTTTGTGCTGTTTTCGCGAACCCGCGGACAGTGGCTCGCTAGCTGGGCTATGACTCTGCGCGTCCTCATTTACCTCGCGCTTCCCGTCACCTTGATTCTGGGCTTTCTCCGTTCGGTCACCACGCTCACCCGCGAACACGCCGACCGCGAGCCGGAAAGCCAATCCGAAGCCGTCGACGCCCTCATCGAGGCCGGTCAGGAAGAGGGCATTTTGGACGAGAGCAACCGCGACCTAATCCAGTCCGTCGTGCAATTTGGCGAAAAGACGGTGCGCGACACCATGAAGCCGCGCCCGGAAATCGTCGCCGTCCCCGTCAACGCCACCGTCGAGCAATTCATCGACTTGCTTCGCTCCAAGCCGTTCTCGCGCGTCCCGGTTTTCGATGGCACCATTCACAACATCGTCGGCATTGTTTACGCCCAGGACGTGCTGCAGGTTCCCGACACCGAAGCCCGCACCCGCACCGTCAGCTCCATCATGCGCAAGGATGTCTATTTCGTCCCCGAGAGCAAGCTGGTCAGCGACCTGCTCCGCGAAATGCAGAACGGCAACATTCGCATGGCAATCGTCGTCGATGAGTACGGAGGCGTGGCCGGCCTGGTCACCATCGAAGACCTGGTCGAGGAAATCGTCGGCGAAATTCGCGACGAACACGAAAAAGCCGACGTCGTTCGCGAAAGCGACCACACTTATGTCGTCCCCGGCAACATGGATGTCGACCGCCTCGACGAACTTCTTGGCGTTCGTCCTGACACCGAGTCCGCCACCGTGGCCGGATTGGTCAGTGAGCTGGCCGGCCGCATTCCGCAGAAGGGCGAGGTCATCGAGGAAAACGGCCTCCGCTTCGAAGTCCTCGAATCCACCGAGCGCCGCGTCGAACGGGTAAGAATCTCCGTCCCCCAGCCTAAACAAATGAAGCTGATATAGTCGTAGCTCACGTGGGGACAGCCGCCTCGGCTGTCCCGCCGAGTGCAGCGAGGTTCCCGCCACAATCCATGCCCTTCCACTCCGGTTTCGCTTGCATCCTCGGCCGCCCCAACGCCGGAAAATCCACCCTGCTCAACGCTCTCGTCGGCGAAAAGCTCGCCATCATCAGCCCCAAGCCCCAAACCACCCGCAACCGCATACTCGGCATCATCCATATCCCGAAGAAGAAGGGGAACGCCGGCGGCCAGATCGTCCTCATCGACACTCCCGGCGTCCACCGCCCCGACAGCTCCCTCGGCCGAAAAATGATGACCGAAGTTCGCGAAGCCCTCGAAGGCTGCAACCTGATTCTGCTCATCGAAGACGCCGCTCGCCGCCGCGACCCTTCCGACCAATTCGTGCTCGACCTGGTCAAGAAATCCAAAACTCCAGCGTTTCTTCTGCTCAACAAAATCGACCTCCTGCGCGGCCGCAGCAAGACAAAGAGTAAAGACCAACTCCTTCCCCTGATCGACGAATACCGCCGCCTGCACGAGTTCCGCGAAATCATCCCCATCTCCGCGCGCAAGCCCGAAGGCCTGGATGTGCTGCTCGAAAAACTGCTGGCCGCCATGCCCGCGGGCCCGCGCTATTTCCCCGAAGATCAAATCACCGATCAGCCCACCCGCTTCATGGCCGCCGAAATCATCCGCGAGCAAATTTTGTTGGAGACGGCGCAGGAAGTCCCCTACGCGACCACGGTCATGATCGAACAATTCGAGGAGGGCCCGCGCCTCACCCGGATCGCCGCCGCCATCTTCTGCGACCGCGACGGCCAAAAAGCCATCCTTGTGGGCAAAGGCGGCCAGATGCTCAAGAAAATCGGCACCGCCGCCCGCTTGCAAATCGAAAAGATGGTCGGCACCAAAGTTTTTTTGGAATTATTCGTGAAGGTGCAACCCGGCTGGCGCGACTCCCGCCAATTCGTCGACGAGCTCGACTGGCGCCGCCAGTTGGAATTCCTTGGCTAGTCACTTTCGGCGAGGGCCGAGCTATGGTTTCTTGCCGGCACAACGAAACTGGGGGGTGCCCCATCCTTGCGCCCCTTCGCAAGGGTGGGCGCGACAAGACCTGCAGTGAATCGGGAAGTTATGGTTCGTATCAGGGCGCGGCTTCAGCCGTGTCGCTATACGCTGACAAGGATCCGGTTTCGATCCGCGAGGGACGCATTTCAGTGGCGGGCTTAAGATGGCATCGGGCGACGAGTTAACCTAAAATATGTCGATGCGCTGGGTGCTAATTACGTTCGAGAGTTTGGCGACCGGCATCTTGGCGACGGTCGCTTCGTTCATAGCGCTGATCATCGGCGTAGATATTTACTTTAGATACGCACGGGGCATGGGAGCGAATCAGGCGGTTGGCTGGGACCCAGTTTCGTTTTTCGGCCAACGTTTTGGCCACCATTGGATGCTCGCCGCCGCCGCTATTCCCCTCGGGGTTTTCTTGTGTGGTTGCAGCGCGGGCCTTTGGTTTTTCAGCCAACGCGTGCATCGCACGCACCGTACATAAGAACGAAGGTTAGCTCTTCGAACGAGACGTTCCTACGCCCTCGCAATCCTCCCGACCAAATCCTCTTGCTCGCCCTTGTTCTCCGCCCCAATCGTAAACGCGTCCAGCACGCCCAGCGACAGCGCATAGTTCAGCGCCCGATCTTGCTGCGTCCGCATATCTCCCTGCCCAAGAATCTTCATCCCGACCACGGCTTTCCCCGCGGCTTTCATCTCGCGCAGCACGCTCACCACGGTCTCCGGATCATCATCCATATGCGACCCAATCGGATTGATCCGCGCCAAATCAATCTCCACCCAGGGCGATTTCGCCGCTGCCCGCAGCGCGCCAATCGTGTGGCACGAGCACCCATGCGCCCGGATCACGCCCTTTTCCTTCGCCTCCGAGAGCACATCCATCACGCCGCGATAGCGGTCGGTCCAATCCGCCGCGCTCAGGCAGTGCATCAAGCAAACATCCAGATAATCCGTGCCCAACTCGCGCCGAAAACGGTCCAAGTCCGCGCGCATGGTCGCCGCGTCCCGCGCCCAACTCTTGGTCAGCACCGTCACTTTGTCGCGCGGCACATGCTTCAGCGCCTCCGCCACATGCGGATGCGTTCCATACGCATCCGCCGTGTCAAAGAACCGTAGGCCGTGGTCGTATCCATTCAACAACAGTTCGGAAAGTTCTTTAACCCCCAACGAGCTCTGCTGGGAGCGATGCGCGAATCCCACCGTCCCGGTCCCCATTGCCAGCCGGCTAGTGCGGATGCCGGTCTTCCCCAGTTCCACCGTGTCTGCCGCAGCGAACTTCTGCGGCAGCGCCGCTAGCGCCACCGGGGTATCGTCAAATGCTCTCGCCCCCAGCCAAACCGCGGCCACTCCCAACGCCGTTTTCGCGATAAATTCTCTGCGCTTCATGGTTCCCTCCGGCTCCCCCAATATTCTACGCCGCCCGTCTAGCCCTTCGGCGGAGTGGGGTCGAACGGCAGCTTCAAATAGCGCACGGCGTCCGCCTCACTACAGTTTCCCAAACAAGAAAGGCCCCGCTTTGCCAGCGGGGCCTTTCTGCATCCCAAATCTAGACCTAACTATTTCATGCTCGGACTGCTCATATCGTGCGTCTTCATGACGACTACGCCATGTTGCCGTTTTCCGCTGGCCTGCCCTGTTGCCGCGTCGCGCGGGCTGGCAGTCGCGCTTTGCTCGGTAGCGTGTCCAGAGTTCTTGCCGGCGGCCGCGTCGGCGTGCCCATCGCCATTTACATCGCCGGTGGCCGGAGTTGCGGCCTGCGCGCTGCCCGTGCCGCTTTGCTTGGCCTTGCTCGCCGTCCAGTCATCCGTGGCGGACTTGCTCCCGGCCATTTTCCCCGTAGCCTTGCCCGTCTCAGCGTCTCGCGCCGCCGGGTCCGACTGCACCGTCAGCGGCTTGTGCATGCGCTTCCCGCTCGCCATCCCAGACGCCGCGTCGCGCTGGCTCTGCCCTTGCGGCGAACTCGAAGCCTGATCTGACTGTGCACTCGACTGCGCGACCGCTACCACCGACCAGCAGGCAAACCCTGCCACCAGAACCTTGCTGACCATCCTCTTGTTGATCATCATTCGTCTCCTCTGTGAGTGGCCCGCCCGCGCTCCCACCCCTCCACATCGGGTGCGAGATACACCGGGCGAGGCTCCCCGATCTTGGAGGCTTCTAATGGAAGCAGCAAGTTACCAAGGTCCCCGGGCCTAGGAACCGATGGATGATGGATGAAGGCGAGCGACCAACCCGCATCGCCACGAAGCCTAAGTCGTTACCCCGGTTTCTGAACCCGCCACGCTTTTTGACGATAGAAGGCCCAGGGGCGGAAGCATGCTCGAACCAAGAACTCCCGTGATGATCTTGGTGGAAGCATCCTGGGAGAACCAGCACGGAGCCTTGCAGACCGCGCCCGCGACCATGGAGGACAGGTCCCCGGGAGGCGCCTGCATCCGCCTCAAGGCGCGGATTCCGGTCGATACCAGGGTGAAAGTCGAGGGCCGCTGGCAGAAGTTTACCGGGGTCACCCGTTACTGCCGCCCCGACGGGCGCGACTTTGTGGTCGGCATTCAACGGGATCCCACGCTCGGGCCGGTGGCCGTACCGGCGGCCCCGAAAGCACGAATTGTTCCAAAGGAGGTGGCGCCGCCGCAGGAGCAAAAGGAAGAGGGCCAACGAAAACCTGGTGTGCTGGACCTCGCGGCGGGATTGGGCAGGATTCCGGTGTCCAAGGCCCCGCTGGCCGCAGCGCCGCGGGGGGGAGATGAAATCGGCGCGGCGGCCCTGGCCAAAATCCCGAGTCCCCGCCAGCGTGAGACCCCGCCGGCAGGGGCTCCTGCCGCCCAGCCGGAAGCGGTCGCTAGAAAAGTTGTCGAGCCGCCAGTGCAGGGTGAACCCGCGGCGCAGGCCATGCCTGGGTCACCCGCCAATTCGCCGCTCGCCGTCCCCGGCGAACCTCGTAGCGAAATCGTAAGCGGCCCGCGGGCGGAAGCCCCTATCGAACCGCCGCCCAACGCAGTGGTTTCCGGCAACGACGATGGCAACGACAACGACAACGAGAGGAAGTCGAAATTTATGGCACGCAAATGGCTCGAAATGGCGCCCTGGCGCAGCAAGCCGGATAACTCCGCCGTGGCCGGCGACGCCAGCCGCGGCCCACAGACCAGCATTCCCACCGTAAAACAGAAGCAGAAGGAGAGTGACATGCCACCGTTGACGCCATCCCCCCGAAAGTCTGCGTTTTTCCGAGATACCGCCGCCGATGCTGCCGAGGACGACCCCACCGGCTTCGAGGTCGAACTTATTCCCAGCGAAGACATCTACCGCGCCGCCGGCATCATGATGCCGCGCAAGGGATACAGCATCATGAAAGTGGTGGAGATGCTGAACAGCGACCATCTGCGTTCCTTGTCCAAGGACATGAAGCGGGTAGCGGTGCTGATGGCGCTGGACGCCGCTGGCGTTCCTCTCGACGAGGTGCTGTCCGATGCCCGCGCGCGCCAGCAGGCGCTCGATGCCTACGAGGCCGAGCAAAAGAAACGCGCCGAAGCCGAGTGGGCCCGCAAGGCCGACGAGAATGCCAGCATCGAAGCCGAGCTGGAGCGGATCAAAGCCCACCACATGGCGCGCATTGCCCGCAACGTCGAGGCCGTAGCCCGCGAGAAAGCCACGTTCGAAAGGTGGGTGGTGGCCAAGAAACAGGAAGCACAAAGCATGGCCGAGGCGGCCGAGCTGTGCCTCAAGGCGCCAGCGCCCAGCGCCCCCCCGGCGCCTGCCCGCGAAGCTCCCGCCCAGGCGCAAGCGTTGGCCAAGACGGTATGAAACTGCAGTCCAAGCGCCGGGGAATGTTGTGTGGGGCGGACGCTCTTGTCCGCCGCCTTGGACTTGGATTCTGCCTGGCGCCGGAGGGTGGGGTCTTTGATTTTGCCGTGCCTAGGCTATGGAAGGGCATGGCTTCAGCCATGCTGCTGAGCGATTTTGGGTGGCGTAGCGCTTCAGCGCTGCGATAAGGGAGGGACAAAACTATATCTCAAAAACCGCGAAGTCCAGGGCACCCGGCCTAGGTAACAAGATACCGGCGCCGTCCCTGCACCCGCGCCGCTTCCGCTCGTGGGCACTCAAGAGACGCCAATTCCTTCGCGACGGTCGCCGCCATGTCGCGAACCAGTGTCAGGCGTGCTGCGCTTTCCGCCTTTAACTCAGAATCCTCGATTACTAGGTCGCAGTAGCCGACAATGACCGAAAGCTTGTCAACCAGACGATGCGCCAACAAGCACGCGGCCTCGTACTGATCTCCATTGGATTTCTCCATGCTGATCCGTCCCCTCTCCCCCTCAGCAAGTTTCCTCTATTCTTGCAGCGCGGAGAGCGGGCGACTACACTTATCATCACAACGAGGCATTACCTTAGCTGCTGGCTGTATGGCAATGGAATCTGCAAAAATGGGTTTCTTGCAGTTGCAGTGTGTGCAGGCGAGTGGATTCCTGGACCGCCTGGTCTGAGGCCGCCGCCGGCCCCATTACTTTTTTCCACTCGCGCCCGAGTATCCCTGCCAGACATACTCCAGCGCTTCCCCGAGCGTCTGCCGCTTCACCCCCCGATCCACGTGCCCGGCGTTGCGGGCAAAGACAAACTGATAGTGGTAGCCCTTCGCTGCCAGCGCCTTGGCCATGTTTTCGTTCGCCAGCACCCAATCGTGCATGTTGTCGCGCATCGCGTTGGGGTTGAGCAGGTCGCGGTCGCCTACTTCCATCCAGATTCGTATCGGCTTGCGCGGGCTTTCGGGGATCAAGCGCTCATGAAACTCCCAAGCCCCGTGCGGGGTTTCGGGATTCGACGGCCACTGCTGGTTGACGAAGGTCCCGGAGTAAGTCAGCACACGGTGATAAAGCTCGGGATGGTACCAGGCCATGATCAGCGCGCAGGAGCCTCCCGAGCTGCCGCCCATCGTCGCTCGCGCGTCGGGATCTTTGCTGAGCTTCACGTGGGCCTGGGCTTCGACCATGGGCAACACTTCCTTCTCCACGAACTCGGCATAGCGGCTGGACATGGTGTCGTACTCCAGGCCGCGCTCGCTGCCCTGCGCGTCTCCGCCTCCGTTGCCGATGGAAATGGCAATCATCACCGGCAGCTTGTGCTGCGCGATCAGGCTGTCCAATGTCGAAAACAGCAGCCGGTCCGGCCCGTCGGCGCCAACGATGAAAGGCGCAACACTCCCAGCCACGTACTGCTTCGGGACATACACCGCAACCTTCCGCGTGTACGGAGCGGGATGGCTCGTCGTGACCACCAGCTTCGCCGGGTCCGCCGGATCGGGCGTGCCGAAGGTCCCCGCCTCGCGCGCAATGCCAGGGTAGATCTTGCTGTCCGCCGAGTTCATAGTGAACTCAATCACCGTTCCGTTCGCCAGGTCGTGGCCGGAGTTCTCCTGACCAGGCGCAGCGGCATCATGGGTTGGCCCGATGATGAAATTTCCGTCCTCGTTCGCGGGTGGGACAAAGCCGTCGGGCAGCTCCTTCGCCGTGACGTAGCCAGGAGTGTGCGGGTCGCGGGTGGGCGGGGTGGGACGTTCGCCGGGCTTTGCCGGCGGAGGGGACTGAGCGAAGGCCGAAGCGGCGAGTGCGAAGAGAAGGCCAACGGCAAGAGAGCGATGGCTCCGGATGTTGTTAGGTTGTGCCATGTTTTAGACCGGGCAGAATGATAACCGCTAAGGGGATCATTCGCTAGCGTTTGCCCCAGGCACAGCGGCCCGAGGGGGCCCGTTAGTTGACAAGTGACAACGTACACTTTACACTAGGGACCACGTGCTCCGAATGATCAGGAGCTTCAAGCATCGCGGGCTCAAACGTCTTTATGAGCGCGGGGACCGCAGTGGGATACGTCCTGATTTACGCGACAGCGTGCAAGACATTCTCGCCCGGCTCGACCAATCGGACACACCGCAAGCCATGGACCTTCCCGGCTATCGGCTGCATGCCCTAAAGGGTGACTTGAAGGGCTTCTGGTCGCTCACGGTGCGGGCGAACTGGCGCATCATTTTCCGCTTTGCGGGCACGGATGCGTTTGACGTGGAACTGACCGATTACCACTAAGCAGCACGGAGCGAGGAGCAAAAATCATGCCCATGAAGAACCCGCCGCACCCTGGACGCAGTATTCGCACTGCGTGTCTTGAGCCCCTAGGCCTTTCGGTTACCGAAGGAGCCGAGGTGCTTGGCGTGACCCGGCAAACACTCAACAACGTTATCCACGGCAAGTCAGGGATCAGCCCGCAGATGGCGATTCGTCTCACCAAGGCATTTGGCAGCACGCCGGAAACGTGGCTGCGGATGCAGCTTGCCTACGACCTCGCCCAGGCCCGAAAAGATGAGAGCAAAATCAAGGTCCGCCGTCAGCACGTACTCCACGAGCTGCACATGCAGGGATAAGTTGCCTCCCGACTCGCGAACTCAGCAGCGCGAAACCTATTTCCCGAAAGTAGTTACCGTCGTTTCCGAAAAACTGGGCTTTCCGCTGTCTCCGAGCTGGCCCGCCCGGTATCCTTCGGGGGAGGGCGCATGCGTTACAGGATTGCTGCTATTTCGTGCTTTGTGCTGATCGGCGGAATGTTCGGTCTGCCGGCCCTCATCTGGAGTGTCTTCCTCCCGTCTCTAAAACAGGGCCTTCCCGATCCGATACCAGCCTACGAGAGAGTTCTCCTTGACACGGCCCTTTTTTGCAGTGAGTGGAGGTTTGTTCTCGCACTCCCGATCGTAGCGCTGGGAGTGTTGTTCACTATTGCAGAACTTACCGCGTCGCGGGCACATCGGTAAAGCCGTGCTGCCTCCAATTCCCGCAGCTCGGTTAAACTCAACTTCCTCTAAACGCCACGGCGTGTCTCACTCAACCTAACTCGCCGATACCAATCGACTCTCTCCAAAGGGGGGCCCCCCGAGCCCGATCGGCGCATAATGCCAGAGTCATTTCCATCAAGGAGGGCAAAATGAGAAACTTCGCCTGGGGAATTCTGGTGGGGCTCGCGGCGCTGGCGCTCGGCGGTTGGGCTTTTCTGAAGTTCGGCTATGCAGACCTGCGTGCCAGCGTCGCGCCTTCCGGCTTCGAATCGTATCTTGCTATCTCCGCGCTGCATGCCTCTGCGGCACGCCACGCGCCTAAGGAGCAGAATCCCATCCCGCCCACCGAAGCCAACTTGTTCGCGGGCGCCCGCCTGTATCGCGACAAATGCGCCGACTGTCATGGCCGACCCGATAATCCCGCAAGCGACTACGGCCGCTCCTTCTATCCGCGCGCGCCTCAGTTCATGACCGAGCCTTCCAGCCTGCCGGAGAATGAGAACTTCTACATCATCAAGTACGGGGTGCGCCGCACTGCCATGCCGGCTTGGGGAAATATCATGATCGATAGCGAAATGTGGCAGGTGGCGGGATTTCTCAGTCACCTCAAGAATCTCCCGCCCGCGGTCCAGCAGGA
Organism: uncultured Acidobacteriaceae bacterium; assembly: GCA_963770915.1. GTDB lineage: Bacteria > Acidobacteriota > Terriglobia > Terriglobales > Acidobacteriaceae > PALSA-270. The sequence goes on along the minus strand of CAVYRG010000002.1, from coordinate 166,153 downwards.
ACTCCACCAGCCCGCCGGGAGCAATCCCTGAGGCAAGAAGGGAACGGCCGGTTGCCCCATCCTGCTCGCGTTCTTTGCTCTAGGGCGGGATTGATCTCTCCTCAAGGCTCGTTTTATCTTGCTCCGTCTTGCACGTTCCGGCACAGACGAAAACCCTGATCCGGGCCTGCGCCGTTTGCCGCTAGGTGACCCCGGTAAGCCGATTCGGTGAAGGGAGCATCGCCTATCCAACCGCCGCCTTTCCACACCCGGGCGAAGCCGCTCTGGCTTCCTTTCGGATCGGTTACATTCGTCGGCAGCAAGTCTCCATACCAATCCCAACACCACTCCCTTACGTTCCCCGACATGTCGTAAAGCCCGAGCTCGTTGGGCTTCTTGCTGCCGACGGGTCTTGTTTGATCATGATTCTGTTCGATGACCGGCCAGTACCAAAAGCCGGTCAGGAGGTGATCTCCCGCGTTTCTCCAATACCACCCCACTTCATCGATGTCGTCGCTGCCGCTGTACTTGTAACTCCGGCTGGCCTGGCCGCCGCCGGCGGCGTATTCCCATTCTGCTTCTGTCGGCAATCGGTAGCCATTGGCTCCAGGGTTAGTCGTGACCGTCCACTTGATTTTGTCGAGTTCGCCAAACTTCGGGTCGGGCATGTTGTGCGGGTCGCGACTGGTCTTGTCTATGTTGTAATAGGGCTTCAAGCCCTCTTTGATGCTCAGTTTGTTGCAGTACTCAACACTGTCGTACCAGCCCACCATTTCCACCGGCAAATTGTCGCCCTTGAATTTCGAAGGATTGCTTCCCATCACCGCGACCCACTCTTTCTGAGTGACTTCATATTTGCCGATATAAAAGCTCGATACGGTTACACCTTTTCCGTAGTGGTTGGATTTCGTGTTCTTAAACGTGCCGCCTTTGATCAATACGAAATTGTCCGGCGCTTGTCCCAGGCAAGCGCCGGCAACAACCATCATTGCCCCCAAAACGACGAGTTTCCGCATCGGCACTGTCCCGTTCGTTTCTTGAAATGCTAGCCGCCGGGCCCGGCGGCTTTTCGACCGCCCGGCCCAGGCGATATCTGCCATGACTTGCGGAGTGCTGGTTACCACACCGTTGCGTTCACCCCGCCACTGGCGCCGTTGTACGCTTCTGTTCCAAGGATTTGATAGTTGAAAGCACCCATCCTCATCCCCAGATTGTTCCAGTGGTTAAAGTGGTTGCCGGTGGTGACGGTGTGGTTCGATCCGGTCGACGAGCCACCCCAGTTGTCCAAGTACTGTTCGAAGGTTGCCGTGCCTTGAATGGAAGGCTGGTTTACTTGTAGATGTTCGTAGGTGTTATAGCTGTGCCCGTCGCTGGAAACGCTGCCCTTATACGTGGCGTTCCCCGTATACAGCGAACCCAGCTCACAGATGTAATATTCCACCAACGGGTTGGTCGTCCAGCCATAGATGGAAATATTGTTATAGCCGCTGGCGTAGCCGACGTTGTAACCGATTGACCGAGCGCTGCCGGTTTGCCAGCCTTTGCCGCCAACCATGTCGCCGACGCCGGACCAGCTGATGGCGTAATTGCCGGCATAGGTTCCGGCTCCCGGAAACGTCATGGTTGCCGACCCGCCGCTGCTATACAGCGAATAGTAGTAACCGTGATTTGTGCCCGTACCATTGTTGTATACGGTCTGAGCGTTTGCTGCGATGCTTACGCAACCCGCCGCCAGTAGTGCGGAGAGGATGGTTTGCAGGAGTCCCGAGGGAAGGAACGTCATTCGGTGCATGCTGTCCTCCTTTTAGATTTGTGGATTTGAGGGGTGAGGATTCCGGTGGCCGTCGCCGCTGGTCGTGCCGGGGACCGGCCATCCTGACAAACGGGTAAACACGGGGATGTACGCTAGTTCCGCTTGCGACGCAGTGTCAAGGCAAAACTACGCGCGCGCGAAAGCGATTCCCAAAGTGGAGGGCCGCTGTAACGAAATTGCACGCTGCTCGTCGAGGAGGATGTTCAAAAAATAATCGTTGCTTTGCGATCGCGCCGAAAAGCACCGTTTGGTTCAGCCGAGTGCTCCATCCTGGCGCGCTCTCTCGCGACCAGGGTCGGCCTTTGATTTCAAGGATCTCTACCTTCTCGAAGCGGCCGGAAGGTGTCGTATCAGGGCGCGGCTTCAGTCCTTGCGCGTTCTTTGCGCTAGAGCCTGCCCTGAGCTTGTCGAAGGGGTGGGGTTTTTGACTTTGGTTGTTCCCGCACGTTGCAGTCTCTCGACCTGCCTCTTCACCTCCGCGACCGCCGCCAGAACCGGACTCCCCGAGCGCGACAGGTTGATCTGTTGCAGCATCAGCTCGCGTACTTCCCGCGGCATGCGTTCCCGCTGCAACTTCGGCTTCGCGCTGTTAGCCGTGGGCATGGCGGCGATCAGCACGCCTTCCAGTTCATTTCTGTGCTTCTTGTTTTTCACTGCGAACGCCGAAAAGAAATTCCAGAAGTGAAAGTGCCGGCTTTCCGCATTCAGCGCATGTCCCCAAAGCCGATGCCGCAACTTACTCGCCTGCCCAATGTAGTAGGGGACATCATCCCGGTACAGAACATAGACGCCACCCACCTGGAGGAACTCAAGGCTCTTGGCCAGCAAGGTCTTATGTCTATGTCGGGAGCCCTTAGTCGGAGCGACCTTCGCGAACACCTCACGCGGCCACATCCGGGCGTAACCGCTCACAAGGATTGGATTGCGCATGGGATCCTCCTATCCGTCGCGGGTGCCCCAGGTCTCGCCGCTTTTGCGAGACCTGGGCTCAGCGCAACCGAAGCGAAAGACAAGCGCACATCTCGAAAACCCGACGCTGGTACGAAACTTGGAGTCCACTTTCTGCAGCGGAGTGAAACGCGCGAGTCCTAGCCGCGAAGCGGCGCAAGATTGCAGCCCAGCGGCGTAAGCCCTGGGTGTAAGCGGGAAATGAGCCAGCCCCGCAGGGCGAAAGAGGGGTTTCGTAACAGCCTCAAGCCGAGAGATCCTAGGCATGGTTAGCTGCCAGCGCCGGACGGTTCAGCACTATACCGGGCTTTGAACTGCCGCACCCTTTCGGGGTCCAGAATTCTCTCGTTCTGGGTAATCAGGTCAGAAAGCTCTTTGTAGTCAATTAGCGGTTTCAGTGCGCTGTAGTCGTCTATGAAAGGCGCCCTGAAAAGCAGGTTGAGAAATTTACCCAGTTCCTCGGGGCGGCGGGCGAAAAGATTCCGGAGGTATTCTTGCTGATCGGCTTCGGCACCGACACCCAGGGCGCGCCATTGAAGCAAAAAGATGTTGGGTTCTATTCTCCCGGGGCCAAGCCCACCAAACTGCTCGAACACGGATGGCGCTTCGGGAACCAGATATAGTTCACGGAGCCACCTTCTTATGTCGCCCTTCACCTCTTCAAGTTGTGAGCGAAGTTCCGCGTTTTTCGCGGAAGTCGCAGGCGCGAGGCCGATGGCCCTAGATCCCACCCCGGCCGCAAGCTCTAACTGGTCCGGCTTCAGCCCGTCCTCCAGCCTGCGCAGCAGCTCGAGGGAGTAAAACGCGGATGCCGACTCCTGAAAAATTGTCCGGAGGAAGTCGAGGCTTGCAGCGCTATCGGCGGTCGCAACGAGAGCCACTTGTGTAGCGCGAACCGAGATCAGGAGGTCGAAGGCGCCGACAGACCAGCGCGCAGAACCCCGAGCCATTCCCCGGCAAAGGCCGCGAGCAATTTCGGGTTTGAATTCGTCGAAAATGTTCTCGAGGAGATGCATAAAGTGCCATTGCTTGAACTCCTCTCCCGCGAGAGCCTGAAACTTCCTTGTAAACGTGTCCGCCACGGCGCCTTCATCTAGCTTTCGTATTGATGAAACGAAAGCATCGAGATCTTTCTGGCTGAAAAGTTCGGATGGAACCTTTAGCTGGAAGTACTGTCGAAAGCAGCGTGGATGGAATATGCGCCTGCCCCTCTCGGCCTCGGCCGCTTGAACCGCCTCGGCTCCAAATATCTCCCGATACCTCGCATAGTCTGGGAACAGACTCTCAAGCAGCCGCAACACATACTGCTTGTCGTCAGGCACGGACGATTTCATCTTTCCGTAGAATTCCGAGCGCTGTTTTTTGGCTTCATTCCTATCGAGCGAGATCGAACTCCTGAACGACGTTTCGATCGCAAGATCGCTACAGAAGAACTCCGGGTTGCGATAGATATGCTCGTAGAGGCTCGGGAGCACGTCACGTATCAGCTCAAGCCTAATGAAATCTTCCGCGTTCACTTCCGAGGCGATCCTCTCGAGCGAGTGACCGATCCGGTTTAGGAAAAGCTTAATGCGACGAAGGTTCTCAAAATACAGATCCGCTCCGCCCTCCCAGATTTCATCGAGGCTTTTCGGGAAGTTGTCGCTCATCAGACCGCAGCGCAGGATCAAGTCTGAAAGTTTCTGTGAGAACAGCTCCTTGCGCTGACCTGAGTCCAGCTTGGGTAACGCGACCTGTACTTGGAAGAACTTCTCTATGAACTTGCTGGTGTCTTGGTGGGGTCGCGCTGCCCGAAGAATCCTCACGACCTCGTCTTTGTCAAACGAGCAGAGGAAAGTGATGTTAGAAAGCCTGTCAGATCCCCTCAACAGCTTGAAGACCGTTTCCAGCTCATCCGCCTGCATCCTGTCGAGATCGTCGAGAACCACCAACACCCTGCGGCGAGTTCTCGATATGCGGTCGCCAAGGGCCGTGATCCGCTGCTCCTGCGATGGCTCGCCAATGAAATCCCGGAATCGTGCCGTTTTCGGGACGACTCCGACCACGGCGCGCGCGTAATGGGTGGCGTCCCGCCCCAGGCCCGGTACAAAGAACCTTCCCTTGATCTCCGCGACGACGCTATCCAATAGCGAAAGGACGAGCGAGCTCGAGTCCCGCGCCAGCCAGGGGCTAAACCTTACGATTACCGGAAGGTCGGCCCCCTGTAGCTTTCTTATCTCCCCGACCGTGAGGTTCAGCAGGCTCGTTTTCCCATCGCCATAAGCACCAGTGACGGCTACGACCGTCGGTTGTTCCAGGAGAATCATGGATACCAGCCCGTCAATAATTTCGCGACGGCCAAGCAGGTCCCGCCCCCCTTCCGGCACAGGCAGATCGGATTCAACCAGGGAGGCGCCTTGGGGAGCGATCTGCCGAGAGCTTCGCGCGACCTGACCACTCGCCATCGTGAGCAGGGCAGCGATTGGGATGCACGACAGCGCGAGGAACACATCATGGGCGTCATAAGCAACCCAGAAGGCTGCCGTGAACAGCACCCATATGCATTCGGGAAGTGGGATAAGGCCGAACTTTGCTGACACCCAGATCTTCCGAGGTAGCCTCGCGAAAAGAGCCATCAAGAAGAGCATCAGTGCTACGAGCAGTACCTGCGCCAGAGCGTGAGGGGGAAGTCGTACGAGATAGGGTTGCAGCCGCAAGGTCGCTGATCCGATCAGTGGACGACAGATCGACACGAGGAAGCCAAGAGCGGTACCGGCGATGACGGCGCGAAGAAACCCGCGACGAGGCAGAATCATGGCAACAAGGCGCTCCGATATGCGCGCAAACACGCTTACAACCCCCGCGCACAGTTTAACTCGGCGAATGAGCGCCCACCTTTGCGGTTCTTGTGCCCAGCCACTTTGCACCACTCCCGGTGCATCCCCCCAAATTCTTGTCAAGACCCCCGACTTGAGCTTTTTCCCCTAACTCGCTGATCCCATTCACAAAATAAAGTCAAAAACCATGTCTCATTTATCCCCTCCGATTTGCTATGCTGGGAATATAGATACAAACTAGGCGCAGGCTCCGTCCTCATCGGACCGGGTCGCGCCTTTTTTGTTGGTCCCAAAAACAGGATGGCAAACGATCGTTCTCCCAAGCCCCCAGGCTCGGAGGAGATCCCTGCCCAATCGAAGCGTGACACCAAACGCCGCGGCGAAATTGGAGAAGCTGCCTTCCTGGCCAAAGCTTCCTCCATGGGCTGGGGAGTCGCCAAGCCCTGGGGAGACAGCGACCGCTACGACCTGATCGTTGACGTCGGTGGGCGGCTGCTCAAAGTGCAGGTCAAGTCCGCGCACCGCGTCTGTGCCCAGCCCGGCGGCGGATATCGTATCCGCGCCCACCCCCATCAGCGCGTCTCTTATCGCGACGACGAAATCGACTTTCTGGTCGCCTACATCGTCCCCGAGGACATCTGGTACGTCTTTCCGCCCAGCGCTTTTCAGAACATGAAGTCGATGCGCCTGTTCCCCTACAAGGGGAAAAAGATGTCCAAATTCGAGCGTTACCGCGAAGCCTGGGGAGCGTTCTACGAGGTGAAATAACATGATTTCGTATCAGGGCACGGCTTTAGCCGTGCCGCTACCAAACTACAACTCGAATCCCGCGCCCAAAGGGCGCAACCGCCTGGCCCGCTCGACCCTTCTCGCGGGCTGCGTCTGGTTGGGCGTGACCCGATCTTTTGGCTGGATCCAATGGCACGGCTGAGGCCGTGCCCTGATACGAACCGTCGGGCACCCACACACGTGCAGACATTCCCCGCCCGCCAAGATAAAATCTTCAAGGCAAAAATCATCGCGAGGGACGTGAATGGCCTCTACCAACATTGATTCCATCCTGCAGGAAGACCGCAAATTCGAGCCGCCCGCCGAGTTCAGCCGGCAAGCCCACATCAAGAGCCTGGAAGAGTACGAGCGCATTTATCGCGAATCGGTCGAGCAGCCGGAAAAATTCTGGGCGCGCATCGCCGAAGAATTGCATTGGTTTAAGAAATGGGACAAAGTGCTCGAGTGGAAATGTCCCTGGGCTAAATGGTTTGTCGGCGGCCAGCTCAACCTTTCCTATAACTGCCTCGACCGCCACGTGCAGACCTGGCGCAAGAACAAAGCCGCGCATCATCTGGGAAAGCGAGCCCGGCGAAGTTCGCACCCTGACCTATCAGCAGCTTCACCGCGAGGTGCAGAAGTTCGCCAACGTGCTGAAAGGCTTGGGGGTGAAGAAGGGAGACCGCGTCGCCATCTACATGGGCATGACGCCGGAGCTGCCCATCGCCATGCTGGCCTGCGCCCGCATCGGCGCGCCGCATACTGTGGTCTTCGGCGGATTCTCCTCGAATGCGCTGGTCGATCGCATCCACGATTCGCAGGCGACGGCCGTCATCACCCAGGATGGCTCTTACCGTCGCGGCGCGGAAGTCAAACTGTTTCCCGCAGTGGAAGAAGCGCTGAAGTCGTGCCCTTCGGTGAAGCACGTCAGTCGTCTACCAGCGCACCGGCACGCCCATCAACATGCAATCGGGGCGCGATCACTGGTGGCACGAGCTGATGGCGAAAGCCTCCGACGAATGCCCCGCCGAGCCGCTCGACGCCGAGCACCCGCTCTACATCCTTTACACCTCGGGGACGACCGGCAAACCGAAGGGCGTGGTGCACACCACCGGCGGCTATTCGGTAGGAACTTATCTGACCACGAAATGGGTCTTCGACCTAAAAGAAGAGGACACTTACTGGTGCACCGCCGATATCGGCTGGGTGACCGGGCACAGCTACATCGTGTACGGCCCGCTGCAAAACGGCGCCACCAGCCTGATGTACGAAGGCGCGCCCAATTTCCCTGAGCCCGACCGCTTCTGGAGCATCATCGACCGCCATCAGGTGAACATCTTCTACACCGCGCCCACCGCAATCCGCACCTTCCTCAAGTGGGGAGACGAATGGCCCAAAAAGCACAAGCTCGACCAGCCTGCGCCTGCTCGGCACCGTCGGCGAACCCATCAACCCCGAAGCCTGGATGTGGTACCGCGAAGTCATCGGCCACAACCGCTGCCCCATCGTTGATACTTGGTGGCAGACCGAGACCGGGCACATCATGATTGCGCCGATTCCGGGGGCGATTGCGACCAAGCCGGGGTCGGCGACGCGGCCGTTTCCGGGGGTGGTGCCGGAGGTGGTCGACATGGATGGCAAGCCGGTGCCGCTGGGGTCGGGGGGATTTCTGGTGATCAAGCAAGCCCTGGCCGGGGATGCTGCGCACGATTTATGGCGATCCGGACCGCTACGTGAAGCAATACTGGTCACAGATTCCGGGCATGTACTTCACCGGCGACGGCGCGCGCAAGGATAAAGACGGCTACTTCTGGGTGATGGGCCGGGTGGACGACGTGCATCAACGTGTCCGGCCACCGGCTGAGCACGATGGAAGTGGAGTCGGCGCTGGTGGCGCATGAAGCCGTGGCCGAAGCGGCGGTGGTGGGGCGTCCGGACGATATCAAGGGGCAGGCCATCTCGGCATTTGTGACGCTGGAGCAGGGAAGTAAACGCCTCGCCGGAACTGAAAGAAGAATTGCGCAAGTGGGTAGCGAAGGAAATCGGGGCGATGGCCAAGCCGGATGATATTCGGTTTACCGATTCGCTGCCGAAGACGCGCAGCGGGAAGATTATGCGGCGGCTGCTGCGCGAGCTGGCTAGCAGCGGAGAAGTGAAAGGAGACACGACCACGCTGGAAGATTTCGGTGTGATGGCGAAGTTGAAAGAGCAGGAAGAGGCGTAGGCGTCGGGGCTTATCAGCGGGGTGCCCCTTTTGACTTCGCTCAGGGCACCGCGTATCCGAAAGGAAAATCAAATGTCTCTGCAAAACAGAAGAGCCGTAGTGATTGGGCTAGCTGCGGCGATGTGGATGCTGCCTGGCACAATGCGAGCCGCTGATTTCCGCGAGGTCACTAATTTATCTTCGCGGTGTAGGGCGGGCAACGACAAGGCCTGCGCGAAGTTGGCAAAGCTCGCACAACAGGATAAGGACGCGACGATCCGCCAGTCGGCCGCCGGAGCCATTACCGACCAGGCCCTGCTGGCGCAAATCGCTCTTCAGGACGAAAACGACGCCGTGCGCAGCGCAGCCGCGCGAAATTTGCGGGACCAGGAAATGCTGGCCAAGGTCGCCGCCGGCTCTTCAGACCCGGAGGTGCGGAATATTGTCGTGCCGTGGCTCACCGATCAGCAGGTGCTGGCGAAACTGGCGGTGGGCGATTCCGATGCCACGGTTCGCGCTGCCGCCGTAAAAAATGTATCCGATCAAGCCTTGCTCGCCAGCATCGCCTCCGCCGCCACGGATACGGCAGTTCAGCACGATGCTTTTGCCCGGCTTACCGATCCATCCGTTTTGGCCAGGATCGTGGGAGGGGAGGTAAAGACCGTCAGATCCCGCGTGAGCAACGACCCACTTACCTTCGCGCCCACGGTGACGATCACAGTCGGCAAGGACGGATGGATTTCTGGCATGAATCAGGGCCAGCCGCAAACGGTAGCGCCAAAGGACAACAAGAGTTTCCTGATCGTTGAGATCACCTTTGAGCCGAAGGGACCGTTCGAGATGGGGGGAAACGAAATTCGCCTCATGGTCCCCGATAGTCAAGGCGGCACGCAGGACCCGGTTGCGATCTTTGGCGACCCTTCTTTTGTGCACACGACGTTCGTGCGCCAAGCCGATGGCACCACAACTACGGCCGAATCGGAACCGCAGTGGGAAGCTCTCGACGGCAAGCGACATCAGCAAATCATGATTTCAGGCAGACGCACTTTGTCCTGGCTATTCCTGATCGGGCGCGGCTCTGATTTGCGGCAGGGCAAGCTTTTGGTTCAGAGAGCGCCGTTCGACCTGGGCATTGAATGATGCGAAGGGGGGCGGATGCGCGAGACCTGGGGCACCCGGCTGATCGTTCATGGGCGGATCAATTAGGGGCTTCCGGATGTTCGCTAGCGCGGTTGCACCGGAGACACTGCTTGTTAAACTGAACGATATGCCATCGTATGAGATCTTCGGCAAGTTCTATGACGCCGTAATGGGAGATCGCTCAGAAGCAGCAGAGCACCTTACGCAGCTCATTCGAGAGACGAACCCGAACGCGAAAAACGTCCTCGAACTGGGGTGCGGAACCGGATCAATGCTGAAGCATTTGCAGGGCAGTTACCACGTTTCTGGGCTGGATATTTCGAGCAGGATGCTTTCAGTCGCACGCAAGAAAGTCTCTCGATCGAAACTCTTCCGGCAAGATATGGTCGATTTTCAAATCAACCAGCGATTCGACGTGATTTTCTGTGTATTCGATTCGATTAATCACGTTCGGCGCTTCTCCGATTGGGAAAAAGTATTCGTTAGGGTACGGCGGCATTTATCGGCGGGTGGGTGCTTCATCTTTGACATCAACACACAACGGAAACTCGACCGGCATATCGCCGAGCCACCCTGGGTGCATCGGTTCGGACGGAACCTCTTGATCATTGACGTGACCTCGCTCGCGAATCGTGGGTCGAATTGGAACATCAAAGTCTTCGAGAACGTGGCTCATACCCGCTACGTTCTCCATGAAGAGGACATCATCGAGGTATCGTTTCCGTTGCAAAAGATCGTGTCGGCTCTGCGTAGCCATTTTACGAATGTGCGAGTGGTGGACCCCAATCGCAGGCGACCGGCTGCGAAATCAGAAAGACTATTTTTCATTGTAAGGAATCGTTGAGTGGCCTCCTCAGAGCATCAGTTGGGGACCCATAAAATCTGGGCCCCTCCGCCATGGCTTTCTCTCATCCAGTTACCTGGGTTAGGAGGTTTTAGGACCAAGTTGGGTTGCTTGGCCCATTCGTAACTGGCAATGGCACGAAGGTGGGATATGCATTTTCCGCCAGAGTTTGTATGGTGTGGATGAGCAGTTCTGGGGGAGGGCTGTTCGGGCGCCCACGACTCGAAAGAGTTCGGGACGCTCTTTTTATTTGCGGTGAAAATTGTGTAGTTCATTGAAGCGCCGATTCTTCTGCGAACCCCACTCTTCGCGCGTGTTCTCCCAGGGCGAAACAATTCTTGCTGTGACTGGCGTCTCGTCCGTGAACAAAATCTAGGAGACGGCCACGCCGATCTCGATGGGCAGGCGAATAAAGAAAGTCGTCCCCCGGCCCACTTCGGTTTCAAACCAAATCTGGCCTTCGTGACGATTCACCACGACAGAGTGCGCCAGCGCCAAACCCTGCCCGGTCCCTTTGCCGACGTCTTTGGTCGTAAAGAAAGGCTCAAAAACGCGGGGCTGAATTTCGGCCGGAATCCCGCGAAAGCATCTGCGGGAGCAGCCATGGCTGGACAATGTGAAAATCGGCGGAAGGGGGAATTTCTTTAAGGGAGCGGGAACTGGAGTGAGAAGAGGTTCAAAAGCGCGGGGCGAAAGATCAGAAGTCGGCCAGGTCGCTGGTGGGCAACGCTACACGCACTGCATTGGCCACCGCAAGGAAGTCGATGATTTCCTGCAGAATGGCCCCTTCCAAAGGCGGCAAATAACCAAGGGCAGCCGCGACCATACCGACAAGGCTAGCGGCCATTCCACCGACCGCGCTTTGCAAAGCAATGGAGCGCATGCGGTGGCTCACATGAATGAGCTCATCGACCTTGGCCAAAGAGGCGGTAAGGATGACGGCATCGGCAGCCTCGGAAGCAATGTCACTGTTGGGACCGAAAGCCACCCCGACGGTCGCGGCGGTCAAAGCGGGAGCATCATTGATGCCATCGCCAATGAACAAAGTCCGCGCCAGGTTAGTTTCCTTCTGCACCAGGGCGACCTTATCTTCCGGAGTCTGCTCGGCGTGCACTTCGGTTATACCGACTTGCTCGGCCAGATAGCGGACTTCGGACTCACGGTCGCCGGAGACGAGCAGGACGCGGGTGACTTCGTGTTTGGGTCCCAGGTGGTGCAGGAACGGCTGAGTATCCAGCCGGGGCGCATCGTGAAAGCGAAAGGCTCCGGCATACTGGTCGTCGATGAAGACGAGACACTCAAGACCCGGCGCGGCGGGAGGCAAGGCAAATCGGGTGGCATCGATCTTCTTGCGGCCCGTGATGCGTACTTTGCGCCCGGCGACCAGCCCAAGCAGGCCTTCGCCCGGGTTTTCGCGCATCGTGTTAACGTCGGCGAGGGCGAGGTGTTCTTCGCGAGCCGCGTCTACCACCGCGGCAGCCAGGGGATGTTTGGAGAACTGTTCCAGGCTGGCCGCGGCCTGCAGCAGTTCTTCGCGACGAATGCCGGGGCCGCAGAGAATCTCTGTGACCTTGGGCTTGCCGTAAGTGAGGGTCCCGGTCTTGTCGAAAATCAGAGTGCGGCAGGTCGTGATTTGCTCCAGCGCGGCGGGATTCTTGATCACGATGCTGTGTTTGGCGGAAAGAGAAATCGCTCCGATTACCGCTACCGGAATCGCCAAAATCAGCGGGCAGGGCGTAGCAATGACGACAACCGCCAGGAATCGCATTGAGTTTCCCGTGACCAGCCAGGTTCCAGCCGCCAAGCCAACGGCAATTGGCGTATACCAGGCTCCTAGTCGATCGCCGATGCGGCGCAGCTGCGGCCGTCGTTGTTGGGTCTGTTCCATGACCCGCATGATTTTGGCGTAGCGCGAATCGACGGCCAGCTTTTCCGCCTGGACCGTGAGTGCTATATCACCGTTGATGGCTCCCGAGAGAACTTTCGAACCGGGAGTCTTGCGCATCTCGAAGGGCTCGCCGGTGAGGTAGGACTCATCCATCACGCCGTGGCCGGCCACGACGACAGCGTCGACGGGACAAATCTCATGGGGAAGAACGATCACGTAGTCGCCCACGCGGACGTCATTCAGCTTGATCTCCTCGACGACATTTCCTTGCTTGCGATGGGCGACCTGGGGCATTCGTTTGGCCAGAGCGTCAAGCACAGAAGAAGCGCGTCGGGTGGCGAATTGCTCCAGGGCAGAGCCGCCGGAAAGCATCAACACAATGATGGCTCCCACCAGGTATTGGCCGAGGAGGACGGAGGAGAGAATAGAAATGCCGGCCAGCAGATCCGAGCCGAACTCGCCTGCCCATAGTTTTCGGGCCAAGGTGAAGAGGATGGGGATTCCGCCCGCGGCGAGGGTGAGCTGGAGTGGAATCAGCAAGCCCGAAGGGGAAAGCTGAGTCGTATAACGAAGGGCAACGTGAGTTGCGATCCCGATTGCCGTGAAAACGGCGATTGATGTTTCCCAAGGGAAGGAGGGGACTGTGCCGGACTCGGGAGTGGGGTGAGGAATCTCGTGACTTGGCATAGCGGCGAGCCAATCTGTCTTGCGCTAAGAAAGAGACGGAACTCTCATTCAGGCTAGCTCTACGCGAATGGTGCGGCATGCTGTTCGCGTCACCATTCACTGTGACATGAATCACGGGGCCGGTTTGAGGGTGCTTTGCCCGGCGTGGCTGGCGCTTCTATTCTCCTACGCCCATCATCACAATGGGCATCGTGGGTGTGGAGGAGCCGTCAGGCTCGATGGTGATGGCACAGCCTTGGCCTCGAGGCCTGTCGGCAGGATGCGCGAGGAACTGCGGCGACACCTTAACAGCATTCGCTTGGTTTGGCTACTAGTTGCAAAGTACGGTGGTGTCCTAATTTGAACTTCTCAGACATTGGCAGCGGTCCTTAAAGTGCTCCGAATCCACTCGGAGATGTTTTGCTTGCTGGCCTTCGCTCGTGCCGAGATTGCCTTTAGATCGTCTGGTGTGAAGCGCACAGGCACGATTCTGCCCTTTGCTGCGCCCTTCGGCAGTTTGGGTCGCCCGATTTTAGCTTTCTTCTGTGCCAAGGTTCCTTGCTTCTTGCATGATTGCGGCTCGTACCGCATCCTGAGCCGATTTGATGGGATGAAGATGCAACACTGTAACGTGCCGAATCGGTTTGTCTGGGTCGTCCGTTTCATGTGCCCATGCGTAAACTCTGTGCGCTGTGGTGTGTCCTGTTAGATCGAACACTTCAACAATCCCCTCCCAAATCGTCCGTCCCTGGAATGTCTCTTTCACTGGGATGCTTTCAACGTGCGTGGCCTCTGCGCCGTGCAGCCGCCGAATTACGTCCCGCAATTCCTCGATATAGCTCACGCGGTAGCCTCTACCAAATCGGCCACGCTCCAAAATTCCTTCTCTATTCCCGCTGCCATGGCTGGGGTGCAGCGCAGCGTAGCATGACGGCGCACAAGATTGTAGTAGGCGAAATGCAGCGCGACAGCGGTTTGGAAGTTCTCAAACTTCTTGCTAAAAGCCAGCGTGAGACGCGAAAGCCGTTTTACGTGTAGCCGGGTAGTCGCGTTAAGCCGTTCGATATGGCTCGTCGAGACTAGTCCCATCTCAGGATTGCCAGCAATCGGCCTACGGTATGCAGAGGCGAACGATGGAGCACTGTACTGCCGCTCCGGGTGATGTGCAGAATCGTGAACGTAGACTTTCACGATCTGGCCGTAATCAACGTCTGCGCCAAACGCCCGTTCAACAGCTTCGCCGTATGCCCCCAGCGCATCAGTCGATATTTGAACGCGATTACGGACTCGATTCGCGATGTCCTGCACAAAGGCGTTGGCCGTCTCCGCGTTGCGCTTCCCACACTTGAACGCTGGCACCAGCTTCGTCTCCGAATCAATAGCGCAGAACGTCCAGACATCGCCATACTGTGGGTCATCGCCGGGGCGCAAATGTCGTTCCTTTTTGCCAATGAATCCCCACACTTCATCTAGCTGCAGGTAGTTGCAACCTAAATCCTGCATCTTGGAATCCAGCAACATCTCGCAGCCCTTACCGACGCGAACACCTAGCCGCATGATCGTATCGCGGTGAACTCCCGTAATGCGCTCGATGGAGCGGATGCTGGAACCTTCAGCCAAGGCTGCGATGATCGCGAGTTGCTTTTCGACACTGAGTACGTTTGCCATGACTTAACTGTATTACATAAAGGATTAGTTGTCAAGCAGTTGTTGTGTTACACTAACGCAATGCCAGACGACAATCCCGGCCAACCCATCGAGCAACAAACCGCAGAGCAATGTCCTAGCGGTCAGCCGACCAATCCGCCATCCCCGCCAAATGATCCATTGTCCACAAAGGCACAAAGCGTAGCCAACCAAGAGGTGCAGTCCGAGGTTAAGGGCATTGAGGATCGCGTTAAACGTGCCGAGTTGTGGATGATCTGGCTCACGGCGGCCATCGCCTTCTCTGGCATTTGTGGTGTCGCTGTCGGATTCATGCAGTGGCATGAAATCCGCGCTGGGTCTACCGATACTCATACTCTGGCGGAAGCCGCCAAGAAACAGGCTAACAAAATGGAAACCATGTCGAGCGCTGCGAATAAAATCAGGCAAGCGGCTGAGGACATGGTCGCGCAAGATAAGAGGATCGCCGACAAGGCCAAGGATGCTCTGGACGCTAGCAACAAGCAGAGCAGGGCTGCTCTTGATGCCAGTATCGCCACCTCCCGCTTGGACCAACGAGCTTGGATCGGTATGGTTCGTGTTGATGTGGTTCCAGCATTGCCCTTTAAGGCAGATACCGAAACGACCATTTATACCGTTATCGGAAATACGGGAAGAAGCCCCTGCATACGAACCAAGATGGTCCTTCATTGGAATTTGCTCAATCCCAACGAACCACTGAAGGCCCCTGTGCAAACTACGCCGACAGCAATATCCGTCTTGTTCCCCAATAGTTCTGTTGTCCTCGTCACCAACAAAGTTACATTCCCCCAACCCATGCTCACAGCTATCAGTCAAGGGGTAAAAGTGTTCAAAATCTGGGGAGAAATCACCTACGATGATATTTTCGAGCGCCCACATTGGACTCATTTTTGTACTGTCATGAGGGCTGATTTGAATGGCCTTGACGCTTGCGTTGAGTACAACCAAACAGACGAGGAACTTAAGAAAGCAAATTAGGACACCACCCAAAGTACCGACTGGCAAATAAGGACAGGGGAGGCGGCGGGAGCAGGGGGGAGGGAAGATCTGCCAGGAGATGGAGGCTAAGGGGCGATGCGAACTGCGGCTTGCTTTTCCGCAGGTGTCATCTGGTTCCACAGGGCGGTCAGATCTTTTTGGAAGCGGGTGCTGCTGGGCTCCTTATGCAGTGCGCGAGCATACCAGCGGTAGGCAGGGGCGAGATTCTTGTCCACACAATGGCCGCTGGCGTACATCGTGCCCAAAAGGCTGGCGGCTTCGGCGTTGACGGGGGCGGCCGCGCGCAGATCCTGCAGGGCGAGGCCACAATTTTGCGCGACGCCGTCGCCGTAGAGATATTTTTGACCTTCCGCCAATAACTGATCGGCGTCAGCGGCCGAAACCTTGTCGGGCTGGGCGACAGAAGCGGCGGACGTGTCAGCGGTCCGGGATGCAGTGGGCTTAGCCGGGGCAGCCATAGCGACATCCGCGCCAGCTATGCGGGTTGCAGCCTCAACCGCAGACTGTTGCACCGGAGCCTGCGTGCCTGCGGGCGTGTCGACGGCAGCCCGCCCAGGCAACGAGTCAGCGGTTTTGCTTTGGGGCGCAGGCGCAACTTGGGTCTCTGGGACCGATTGCGGAGGCGGAGCTTCGGTCTTCTCCATTTCTTCCGTGTTCGCGGAGAGTGCGGCGCTTTGAGAGGGAGCGGGAGACGCAGCTTGGGCGGGCGCTCGATCAATCACAGCGCGGGGAGACGGCGAAGCCATCGCACTCGTTCGGGTTGCGCCGGCGAAATATGCGAGCGGAGATCCATAGAGATACCACTGCCAGGCGAGGGCGGCTGCGCCAATCACAAGCACTGTCAGGCCCAGGGCTAGGCGTATGCGAGGCGCAGCAGACGCATCTTCATCCTCGTCGTCTTCCAGCAGATAAGCGGTGCTGGGGCTGGCTTGAAGAGGGTAGCTCGCCTCGGGAAGAGAAGGCGATTTGCCGGCATTCGGAGCTGGCAGAGCCTTATTGGGAGCTTGTTTGACAGCCGATTCGCTCGACGCAGGTTCGTCCACGAGCCCGAGGATGGAATAGCTGCTGACCACGAGAGCAGGCATCTTGCTCGCCTTGGCAGGCGGAGGAGCGGCGCGGGATTCTCTCTCCAGAGCAGACCCGCAAATCCCGCAGAAGCGAAAAAAAGGATTGTTGCCGTCGTAGCCGCAGCCAGGGCAGCGTACGACCGATACGGACTCCATGGGCTTCACTATATCCATTTGCGATGCGTGAGTAACGTTACGGTGGGGTAGGTACGGAAGGAATTGAACCGAGACCGGGCAAGCAGGGTCGCTGCGGGTATGAAAAAAGTGGAGCGAATGGCATGCCATTCGCCCCACTCGGCTTTACTCGATTAGCTTAGAACGATATTTTCAATGCCAACTGAATGATGCGATTGTCGGCCGAGGTACCGGTGGTGCCCGCTGCGACGCCCAGCGTGCTGCGAATGCTGCCGAAGTTCGCGTCCGCCTGGGTCACATCCGGATCACTAAATTGGGCGTGGTTAAAGAGATTGAAGAATTCGCCGCGGAACTGAATGTTGAAGTCCTCGTGCGCGCTGAGCGGTGTGAAGTTCTTCATCAGCCCCATGTCAACATTCCAATGGCTGGGGCCGCGAAACGTGTTTTTGCCTGCATTGCCGTAAGTCCCAACTGCCGGTTGCGCGAACAGAGTTGTATCCAGCCAAGCCACGCAAGCTGCCGTGGGGGCGTTGGCGCAACCTTTGCGGGCGCTGGATGGCGCTATGACACCAAATTGGCTCGCGCTTCCGGTGAACTGGGCGCGATCTCCACCCAAGCCGGTATTGGATTGGTCCTTGCCAGCCAGAATCGTCATAGGATCGCCGCTGGTGTAGCTGTAGATGCCGGTCCATTGCCATCCGCCGATGGTTGAGCGAACCAGACCGCTCATTCCGGAAAGCCTCGGCAGGTCCCAAACATAGGAGGCGACGACGCGATGCGTGTGATCGAAGTCGGACAGTCCGGAGTCAAAGGCGTGCTGGCGGGGATCGTAAAACGACATGCCGGAGCCTTTGCTCGAACCCACGTCGGTGACGCCGCCGTTGCTCGACAGCCCATACTCGGTTGCTTTGGAGTAAGTGTAATTTGCCAGCAGTGTGACGTGCTTGAAGATCCCCACCGAACCCGCCGAAGGACGCTTCTCCAAGTCTGCCTGCAAGGCGTGATATTCGGAAGCGCCAGTGTTGCGATTTTCGATGATGTCGCTGAAGGGTTGGAACGGACGGCTGGCGTCCTTGGTGTTGTTGGGGCTGCCTAGTACGTAGACGCGAGGGTTCAGGTCTACGTCCTGACGGAGATGCACCCCACGCAGCCCAACGTAAGACACATGAGCGACCATGTCTGACCGCAGCTGTCGTTCGACAGTCAAGTTCCAGTCGAACGTTGTGGGGGTCGTCCACTTAACTCCTGGCTGTTCGCTGTAGACGCTGACCACTGCGGGGAAGGCGACGTTTTTGGGAACATTGGACAGGGTGAATCGCTGAGGGAACCCCGCCACAAAGCTGGGGAAATTCACCAGTGGGTTGTCCAGCGGGCCAGTGTGAGCCTCATCCGGGTCGATGCGCAAGCTGAAGGGAGAAACGATGGCCGCGTCATTCAAGAAAAGGCCGGGCAGGCGCGTGTAATAGAACACGCCGCCTCCGCCCCGGATGGCGGTCTTGCCGGAGCCGGTTGGATCATAGGCAAAACCCACGCGGGGAGCGAAGTTGTTGTAGTCGCCGGTCTGGCCAGTGGCCGGCACCGTGATGCCTTGGTAGGAATCGCCCACAAAGAACAGGCCTGCCGGGGCGGAAGGAATGACGGTCGATTGTACTCCGGCGGCATAAGCGTCAGGCCGGAACTGCTGAATGCGGCCATAGATTTCCTTCATCGGGTTCTGCGGTTCCCAACGCAGGCCAAGGTCCAGCGAGAGCCGTGGGTAGATTTTCCATTTATCGGATACGTAGAGGCCGATGACGTTCTCGCGAGAATCCGAGTAGTCTCCTGAGGTTTGGCTCAGTGCGTGGATGTGACCAAGCATAAAACTTGCAAGCGCCAGGTTCGTGGTGTCGCTGGTAAAGGTGAAACTTCCATTCTCAAGGTCTGTATTCCGAATGTTGGACTGGTCACGTTCAAAATCGCCGCCGAAGCTGAACGTGTGTTTGCCATGCGTCCAGGTCAACTGATCGCGGATATTCCCGGTGTTGCGGATGAACTTGGCGTCGGTGAATTGCGAAATGTTGAAATCGCCGCTGACGTTAAAGGCCCGAATGCCGCCTTGCGATTTGGGTAGCTGAAAAATGGTTGCACCAAGGTCGTTCAACTGGGGGACTTGGCCGCCCTGGCCGCGATCCGAGGCTGCCCTCACCACATCGACCACAACGTTGTTGACCAGGGTTGGGCTGAGAACCGAAGTGTAGCCCACGGCCCAATTCTGGGATTGAACGGTCGATCCGGTGCCCACGGTCAACAGATCCTTGCCGTCGTAAGAAGGAGCGTGGATATAGCGATCCAGATAGAAACGGACAAAGAGCCGGTCCTGTCCGCGCATCACCTGGTCAAAACGGGCTACGTACTCGTCAAAATTTTGAGAAAGGGGGGTGGCGAATGTAACAAAGCCATTCACCGACTCTTGGGAGATTGGCAGAAGTTTGGCCATGTTAAGGGCCACTGGATTGATGGGCCCGATATTGGCCTGGTCGGGAAACGGCATTCCGGTTGTTGGGTCATTGATGGTGATGGGGGACTTGCCGGGACCTCCTAGCGGATTGGCCGGATTGTTGGGATCAAGATAAGCAGAGAAATCGCCGTTGAGGTTTGCAGGGGTGGGAATAAACGCATTGCCGGCATTGTTGACGCTCCGTATCCGCGTTCCCTGATAGCCAAAGAAAATAAAACTCTTGTCCTTGAAGATCGGCCCGCCGATGGTGGCGCCGTACTGGTTCCGTTTGAGCGGGTCAACATGGAGCTGGCCGTTTTTGTAGCTGAAGTAGTTGGCGGCGTTGAAGGCCGCGTTGCGGGCGAATTCAAACACGTCCCCGTGCCAGTGGTTGGTGCCGGACTTGGTGACCACGTTCACGACCGCGCCGGCATTGGCCCCGTATTGCGCGTCGAAGCTGTTGGTCTGTACGCTGAATTCCTGCAGCGCATCGGGGAAGGGGAAGGGATTGTTGGTGTTGCTCATCAAGTCTTCATTGCTGGCGCCATCCAGGTTGTAGCTGATCTGGTCGGGCCGCGCGCCGTTCACGGAAATCGATTCCGCGCCGGGAACCTGCTTGGTGTCGCCCTGGGTCGCGCCATGGCCGTTGGCGGTGTTCGCGCCCGGCACCAGCAGCGTGAGGTCGGCGGCGTTTCTGCCGTTCAGAGGCAAGTTGATCACGCGGGCCTGCTCGATGACTTGGTTCAACACAGGTGTAACGGTATCGACCTGCACGCTTGATTCTTCGACGGTAATTTGCTGGGAGGCCTCGCCTAGCTGCAGGTGAGCGTCCACCGTCCGGACCTGATCGGCCAGCAGGATGATGTCCTGGGCAAATGACTTGAAGCCCTTGGCTCTCACTTCCACGGTGTAAGTGGCAGGGGGAAGCGATGGAACGTTAAAGTGGCCAGACTCGTTGGTGGTCACCACGCGCTTAACGCCCGTGCCTTTCTGGGTCACGGTGATTTCGGCGCCGGAGACCATGGCGTTCGACGGGTCGGCCACCGAGCCGGTGATGGCCGCGTTGCCTCCGCCCTGGGGGAAGGCGCTAAGGGAAAAGACGAAGAAAGCGACGACGATCAGAGCCAGCATCCATGTCCGCTTCATGAGAATCCTCCAGCCTGGTTTTGTGCGTTCGAACACCATGTTTCGCTGCTTCCCTAGAGACTCCTGGTGGAGAGCAAGCAAAGCGCATGGCGCGGCGTGTAACGCATATAGTTGTATACTCAAACTATGTGGCCAATTCCTTGCTATCACAAGCCGGGAATGCATTGCCAATAGTTGTAGCCTCGAACTATCTTTCCACTACCTAACCGTGCTGAACACTCCAGAAATTCCCGGCCGGAGCATTGGCCGGGCCAGCACGCCCGCGTCGAAACTTATACTGACCTTGGTTTGCCAGTGTCAAGATAAATCTTCTGGAATTATCTACTTGACGGACGCTGGCGAACCCAGGCCGGCGCCTTCTATTTCATTTTCTTTTGCGCCGCGATGGTTAGCAGCGCGGCGCTGGCGTTTGGCAAAGTGAATTCATAGGAGCCGTCTTCTCCCCGCCGTACGTGGGCGGTGTGAACCGCGGGCAGGTTCGCATTTTCGTCGAACTGCACGCCACCGTAGCGAACCTCCGGAGCCAGCGATTCCAGGCTCGGTGCCCGAAGCAGGAGGAGCGACGCTTCTCCGCCGGATGCCGCGAGATGCACGCGGACGGCGCCGGAGGCGGAGCTGTCTTTGTTGATGACGAAGACCTCGGTTGCGCAATCCGCGCAAGCGGTCACGGCATAGGCCTTGATGTTGGCGGCGGATTGGATTTCGGCGGGAAGCAAATGCTTCCCGGATGCGTTCTGCGCGAACATCGCCATGGCGTAGTAAAGCGGTTGCGCCGTATTGCGATAGTGCCAGCGGTGGGAGGGATCCTGCCAGCCCGTCGTTTCGACCGGCTTATAGGCGCTGCCGCCGGTGCGGTAGCTGATGTGAAAATTGACGCCCGTGTATCCATCTTCCGCGGAAGAAAACAGCCAGTCCAATCCCCAGACCGTTGAGGCGAAGGCGTTGCTGACCCCTTTCATTCCGCCGCAGGAAGCGGAATTGGTTTCCGCCAGCGCGATGGGAAGATTTCGTTTGTGCGCCTCCGCGACTAGAGCTTTGGCCGCGTCATTGAATTTAGCCATCAGTTTCGGCGCCAGCAGTTCCTCGACCGTGACGATATGGTTGTTGCAGGTTGTGGCGGAATAATCGTGGACCGTAACTAGCTTCAGATTCGCCGGTCCTACGCCATCGAGAAACGCGGCCAGGTCGGCCGGATTGCGCCATCCGCAGCAGGTTGCCGGCCCCATCACCGGATAGGACTTCGCGGCGGCATCCTTCTGGAAGGTCTGCACGTAGTTCAGGAAATCGCGGGCATCCTCGGCCGGCGTGTAACCCGCTGGGCGGGAGCCGTCGCGGGCAAAGAGATCGTGCTCGTTGCCGATCTCAAGGCCCAGCACCCGGCTGGCGGGAATCTCTTTGGCCACGCCGTTCACAACTTCATCGAGCGCCCAGGTGGGAGAGTTCTGTTTGAGATTGAGCCCCAAAATGAGATTCCATCCGCTGGCGGCGGCAGCGTCAGCGTAGAGCTGCATGTAGCCGGCGTCAATTGCGCCCTTGCACCAGTCCGGATGCGGGGCCGCGGCCGGATTCCAACATGTGTTGTCCTGGCTGTTTCCGCCCAAGCGCAGCACGCCCGGTCCCAGATTGCGCATGAACTTGAAGAACACCGAATTGGGCTGGCCGGGAACGCCAAGCGAATAGACATATTCAGCCAAGGGCTGGGACGGCTTTCCCATCTGCATGGCGGCGGGAGGAGTGGCCAGGCCTTGTCCGGCGGCAGAGACCTCAATGCTCAAGCCGACAAAATCTGCGGGAATCTTGTTTCCGAGAGTCTGGTTCTGAACGTCCACCGTTGCGATCGGCGGCGATGCCGCCCGGGTAGGAGATGCGGCCAAGAGAACCGCTGCGGCGATGGCCGCCAGCCACACTCGTCGCTTGGCAGAATAGCTTTGCGGACGAAAGTTCTTGTAAAAGACTGAGGCGATGTTGTTCTTCTGGGCGATGGAGAGAGAAGGGAATGAATTCTTGCCAAAACAACCTGCGGCAGTGGTCACTGGTTCGCCTCCAAAATGCATTGGTTGCAAACGTGCGCCCGTAGGCTAACACACGTCGTCAAGGCGTGATTCCGACGAGGCTGTTTTCTCCGACAGCCCTACCGGTGCAAACTACGTACTTGAGCGATAGACATCTACCCCAGCGTATGTACAGATACGTCTGACATCGCTCGGCCCTGCGGCCCGGCAAAGAGGCGCGAAGGTAACTTCAGCGGATAACCATCGACTCGCCAATAGCGCGAAAAAGCTGAAGGAGCCGGCCTTTTCTGCCGCTCTACGAGAAAGACGCGGAAAGTACAAGCGCGCCCGCGAGTAACAGCACTCCGGGTTACGAGCGGAAAAGATATCGGGAACCAAGAAGGCCTTATGTCAGTCACTGCGGTCACAGCGATTTCACTCCACACCCAAGACCTGGCCCAGCCACAACAGGGTTGGCGTCAGGATATTCTGGCGCTGCAGAAGGCATTGTCCAGCGGCAATTTGAACTCGGTGCAGCATGCCCTGAATAACTTCCAGCAGGACTTGCAGAGCGTCCGCCCACAACAGAACGGAATTCGTGCTTCCGCGGAAGTAAATCCGCAAAAGGCCATACGCTCCGACTTGCAGGCGCTGCAGAGTGCGCTGGATTCCGGCGACCTGGCCATGGCGGAGGAGGCGTTTGCTCGCATTCAACAGGACAGCGAGCAGATGGTGACGCAGAAACCAGATTCCATGAACACGCAGACGGCCCGCCCGGCGAGCGCTCTGCCCGAAGACAGCTTCAATTCCCAGCAGTCAAAGGGAGCCACGGATGCCGGGCAGGTCAACCAATCGAAAGGAAACTCGATCGACGTCATCGCGTAGAAGAGATGAGGGCACGAAAACGGGCGGCGCAGCTACGATCCGGTCAGCGACGGCAGCATATTGGCCGAGCCCAGCAGGAACACCAGGCCGACCACCACGCTATACACCGAAGTCAGTGCGGTCACGGTGCGAAATACGTAAGGCTTGTGCATGCCGCCGATGAAAATGCCAGCGGCGGAGGCGCACATCAGCGTGTTCATCGCGACCAGACCGACAATGAACATGAATAATCCTAGGAAGCCTTTCGCGGCGCCGCCAAGGTTTGCGGCCATCAGAAACAGTAGAATCTGCGTCGGCGTTTCGGCGCCCACGCCGTGAATCACGCCGATCAGGAACGTTGAGCTCGCGCCATAACCCTGGCTGAATACTTCCGGGCAAGTTTCCGGTCCTTTGCCGAGAACCCGCGAAAGCTTCCAGTAGAGCCAGAGGATGCCGTTCAGCAGCAGGGTCAGCCGAGTCTTAGGATGATAGTGTCCGTGATTGGTTTGCCGCACCAAGCTGCCTAGTACGTAGATTCCCAAGATCAGCAACGTTAGCCCAACCGCGCGTTCCGCCCAGCGGTCGCTGCCCTGCGGCAATGACAAGCGGAAGCCGATGGCGGCTGCGCCCAGTACGGCTACAGTCAAGGCGTGTCCGGAAACGTAGAGCAGGCCGTAGCGCATGGCGTCCTTCATGCGGTTCTGCACGCTGGTGATATCGGAGATGGCGGCGATGTGGTCGTAGTCCAGACCGTGGCGGAATCCGAGAATGGCCGCCGAGGCGAGCGCGAGATTTAGGTTCAGCGAGGCCGACATAGGACTGCTTCCTTAGTTTACACCGGTCACAAGGCAGACGAGGGAAGCGCAGTTCATGTAGAATCAAGGTCGGCGAGTTCAGATTTTCCCACGAAACAACTCCCTAAATTTCATGCCAAACCTCAGGCCGATGCCAAGGTTGCCTAAGTTCTAACAGGAGACGGTAATGGCGAAGATTGCGAAAACAGCGGACCGCAAAAAGGTGATGGACACCTCCAAGAGCACCGACTGCCCCAAGTGCGGCAAGGCGACGCGGATCGTAAAGCGTGTAAAGGACCGCGAGCGCGGCATTCCCGGCGGGATTTTTATTTCCTGCTCGGCCTGCGAGTTCTACGAGAAGCTCTAGGCAGTCGCGGCGATGGGAGTCCGCGGGTGGCCAACCTTTGCGCAAAACCAACTCCGCAAAGGTGGCATCACCCGCCGTTTCTGCCTACTCACGATTTTCCAAGGTCTTCCTGATGGTCGTGAGTGCGTCCCGGAGATTTGAAACCGACCGGCCTACCGCAGCCTTGCGAATGATCGATCCCTTGAGGCCGGTTAGACCTGCCTGCTCGGAACCCATCGCCATGATGAGGTAGAAGCCGGGCTGTTTCGGGTCGCCACTCCCGCGCACACAATACGAGAGGTCCAAAGCAGTTTCAAAGTAGTGGCTTGAATAGAGCTGCTTTTCGGCGATGGCATAGGCTACGGGATCTGAAGCTCCGCCCCGCATGGTCACCATGTGCACCACACGCAAGGTTGGCTTCAAACCGAATTTCACCCTGGCCCAATAGAAGGTATTTTCGACATTCGGCGGCTTCGCGTGGGGATAGTCGAGAAGATAATGATAAAAATCCGGCAAGTACTCAGGCAATGCCTTGTCGTAGCTCAGCATGTAAGCGAACTGCTTGGCTACTTCGGTCGGATCGCGCTTGTCGTTGTAGACCCCCAGCGCCTGATCGCCCTGGTGCTGGTAGGCGAGCAAGCGCTGCAGCGCAACCGTCCGCAGACGTTCATTGACTTGTTCGTCCACGTCAGCGCGAGACCAATCGATGGATTGCTGGAACGCTTCGATGGAGCTGGCGGGCAACTGAATCGAACAGTCGCCCGGCTTGCAATTTTTCAAGCCCTTGATGTCGTCATCATCGAACGAGAAACCTTTCAGGTCAGAGAGTACTGGAGGGTCGCTAAAAACTCCGAGCGCCAGGTAGCCGGGAAGCTTGCGCAGCCGGTCGAAGTCCTGAGCAAACTTGAAGTAGCTCTCGGGAGCCGCATGAATGTAGACCGCGCCCACCAGGAAGACCTCAGCCGGCGTGCGGGAGGGCATGATTTTCGCGACCGCCTTGCCGCTTTGGATATCGGCGATCTGATCCTGGCTCAGCCCAATGTCCTGGCGAAAGAACGCCTCCAATTTAGGATTCGACTGACAAAAGCCCGGCATAGCGGCCGCGGCCACCAAGCCCAGCAACGCCGCAGCGCGCATGACAGTTCGGATCACCATAGCTCGGGTCATAGTAGCGGTTCTCGTCGGCGCATTCGGAATGAGGGTGCCCTATCCTTGCGTTCTTTGCAAGGGTGTGCGCGATGTCGTGGGTGGCGAATGCAGCCAAAAATATGTTCGCCCCACGATTACTCTTGGCAACTTAGCCTTAGGTGTCATGACAATGCCGTCTGCCCAATGTCGTGATGACGTTATGTTCCTGCCGGAACATTCCATTTTGGTTTGCCTTTTCCCAACTGAACGCCTGGTATGCACCGGCTTTCGGGAGAGGAGACAGGGCTTCGACCGCGATATAGGAGCCACTCCGCCACAGGAAAACGTCAGCGGCAGTGAAGGCGATGCGCTAACCGTCAGTCGGCGTAGTTTGCGACCACTCTTATGATTTTTCCGGCCGAGTCAACTTCCATGAATTCGCCGCTCTTGGTGCCGTTCTGGTTGGTGTAGTAAACCACCAGGCTGGAGAGTCCCCACATGACATCAATCAGATCAAACCTCAATTGAGGATAGAACTCCAAGCCTTTCTGGAAATAAGCGCGCAGGGCCGGCTTGCCTTTTACGATTCCCGCCGGATCGCCCAGCAACTTGGCCGTCACCGGAGATACCAGAACAACATCCTCGGAATAGTGGGACATGATGGCGTCAAGGTCATGCGAGTTCCAGGCTTGGATCCACTGTTTGGCTAGTTCGTGAGCTTTCTCTTTTGTAAGCATAGCTAGGGTGAAAAATCGTACTACACGCGCCCCCTCCGAAGGGAGTAAAGGCCTGCTGTTTTTTGTGGGTAAGCGACGGCGCGCCTGAAGCCGCGCCCATTCAAGACGCCACCAGGAATGATCCGAGAACCAGTTCGGCCCTAGCGCGGTGCCTTGAAGTTGATCGTGATCTGCGTTTCGGTGGGTATCGGCTTGCCATCGAGCAGAGTTGGGTGATAACGCCACTGCTTCACCGCGTCGACTGCGGCCTGCGCCAGAATCGTCTGCCCGCTGACCACCCGCACGCTTTGCACTCGCCCGGTGTCGGCAATGGTGGCGTCAAGAACCACCGCGCCCTCCATCCTTTGTTGGAGGGCGAACCGGGGATAAATCGGCTGCACCTGACGCTCGATCGCTCCCGGCTTAACTCCGCCGGAAACTGGAGCCGCCAGTTTCGGAACCGAGGCGCCTGAAATCAGCATGCTTCCAAGGCTTGAGGCGTCGGGAATCGCGATCTGGATCTTTTCCGGCTCCGCCTTGGCTTCTTGAACGGGGGCAGCTTTCTTCGGCTGTTCCCGCTTCACGGGTTGAGCTATTACCGGCTCAGCCTTAGCCGTTTCGTCCACAACGGGCGTTCTCGCCCGGGTGGGCGCCGAGGCCGCTGCGGGCTGAGGTTCCTGCGCAACCGGAGAATCCGCCGCCGCAGACTGCGATTGGGGATCCGGCGCGTCGTCGACGACTTCATGCTTCACGACGTCCCTTGCGGTAGCTCTGTCGCGGGCGGAGGGCCGACGAGCTTCCGATCGCCGGCTGGCTGCTTCTAGGGAGCGGGTGGGGCCCGGCCGCGTCGATTCCGCTTGCCCGAGCGTGATCGTCGTGTCGTTGGCACCGTTAGTCTCATCGGCTTCCACGATCGGAGGCGCGGTGAGGTTACCCGTTCGGCTCGGCCTGGCATAGGTTTCCCAGCCCACGCCGAGGGCAAGCAGGCCGGCTATGCCAGCCGCGATCAGAATCGGCAGGCGGCGTCTCGCCGGCTCATATGCTTTGGGAGATTGGTCATAGAGCTGCACCCGCAAGCGCTCGACCATGCTGTCGTAATCTGGGCTCGTCCTGACCTTCGCCGGGGAGGTTGCCGGCGCAAGGCTTGTAGGCGTTGGCTTCGCGGGAGCTGCTTCGGCCGCGGCCGGCTCCGCCGGCTTCAGTTCCTTCTTGGCGTGTTTGCTGAAGTCAATGCGGCTCTGCTCTTGCGCTTGGGCCATCTCCGCCAGTTCTGCCAGGCGCGAGAGGAAACGGATGTGGGTTTCGCCGAAGGCGTGCGGCTTGGTGGAAAACGCTTCCAGAATTCCGTAAGTCTCGCCGGCGCGCCGGATGGGGACAATCGCAATCGAGCGCAGTCCCAGCGTGCGGCAAACCACGGGATTCACGCGGAAATCAGTGAGCGTGTCGTCGCACTGCACGACTTCGCCCGTGCGCAAGCATTGGCCGGAAATGCCGGAGTCCTCGTCGAGATAAACCCCAATTTCCGGAGCCGGTTCGCCGCTCCGCGCCCGGCAGGTGACCATGCCATCGCAGCGCAACGCCACCGCGGCTCCGCCCGCTCCGGTCAGCAATCGCGCGCTTTCGGCAATGGCGCCTAAAAGTGGCGTCAATTCCGAAACGCCCGCCGTGATCGC
Organism: uncultured Acidobacteriaceae bacterium; assembly: GCA_963770915.1. Classification (GTDB taxonomy): domain Bacteria; phylum Acidobacteriota; class Terriglobia; order Terriglobales; family Acidobacteriaceae; genus PALSA-270. Next base: position 138,067 of record CAVYRG010000002.1, on the reverse strand, counting down.
GCCGCGCAACCGCTCTAGAACGCTTTCGGCATCGGAATCTGAAAATTCGGGAAGTGGCTCCGCCGCCGCGCGGCGGGGCATGAGCACCGGCACTCCGGGTGCTCCAGGGACAGATCGAGGAGGAAACGCCCGAGACGGCATTGAGGGATCGGACATAGTTACGGCCTCGCTTAAATTGTCAGAGGATCAACAACGCCACAGGTGGGAGAAACTTCTGTTATTACTGATTAAGAAAAGTTTCCGTTAGATGCGGGCGAATGTCAACGAAAAGAATCAGGAGTACAAACACTAGAGTTGCTGAACCCGTTGTACTTCCTTCCCGGTAACCGGTTACTGCGCAACAAACGGGAAGGTGGCCAGAGGCTTTTGCGCGGGGATTCTGAGTAACTTCATTTGGCGTCAGCATTCAGCACCTCGCGAACATCGAACTCCTATCCAGTGATAACAAAGTGGATGGCGACACCATTGTGATACAAAACAGAGCATGGGCATGCTCCCCTCACCGATCCGCAAACCCCTAATCGTTACCCAAGCCCCCTGCCGAGTTGATCTGGCCGGCGGCACGCTCGATCTCTGGCCTCTTTATCTGCTGCACCCCGGTGCGCTGACCCTGAATTTCGCGGTCAACATTCTGACCACCTGCAGCATTACTCCTATCTCGGGCAAGCGCATCGAACTGCGCTCGCTCGACACGCACCGCGAAGAGAGCTTCGCTAATTTCGAGGCGTTGACCGCGGCGCGCAATTTCCGCTTGCCGCTGGCGGCGCTGATGGTGAAGTTCTTCGTGCCGAAACAGGGATTGTTGCTCGAGACTAATTCCGAGGCTCCGGCCGGAGCTGGGATTTCGGGTTCTTCGGCATTGATGATCGCCACCACCGCGGCGTTGGCTCGCTTCACCCAGCGCGAGCTGTCTCTCGATCAAATTCGAACCATCGCGCAGGACGTGGAAGCGCAAATCATTCGCGTTCCCACCGGTTGCCAGGATTACTATCCCGCGCTCTATGGCGGAGTCAATGCGCTGCATCTCGATCCGGGCGGGGTACACCGCGAAACCGTGCCAGTAGCCGCTAGCGAGATCGAGTCTCGCTTCGTGCTGGCCTATACCGGCAGTCCGCGGCAATCAGGCATCAATAATTGGGAAGTCTTCAAAGCCCACCTCAACGGCGACAAGCGCGTGTTCCGCAATTTCGAGAAGATCGCGAGCATCGCCCGCGTTATGCGCGCTGCACTGGCGCAAGGCGAATGGGATTCGGTGGCCGACTTGCTGCGCCAGGAATGGAAACTTCGCCGCAGCAACGCTCCCGGCATTACCACACCGCTGATCGATAAACTGATCGCCGTCGCCGGCAAGCATGGAAGCCTGGCCGCAAAAGTCTGCGGAGCGGGCGGTGGAGGCTGCGTGATCTTTCAGGTGGAAAAAGGCTCGGCGGGCCGGGTTGCCGAGGCCATCGGCAGGCACGGCGGCAAGGTTTTACCGCTGGAGCTGGCGCAAAAGGGCCTGAGGATTCACCTCCCTTCCATGATGCGGAAGGCATCTACTCGTGGAACTTCTGTGAGTTCTCCGGCGTAGGTATTAGGTGAGTGGAATCGCATCTGCGGTTTACTAGGCTCTGACGAGTGTCTGCGTTTTGGCGCAGGTCTAGGCGAAGCCAATGAAAGCCATTGTCTATCAAAATTTCGGTTCACCCGATGCTCTGGAATGTCAGGACATTGAAAAGCCCACCCCTGCGGACAACGAGGTCCTGATAAAGGTTCGTGCGGCTTCCGTCAATCCATTGGACTGGAAATTGATGAAAGGCGGCCCGTTTTTCCTCCGGCTGCTGCTCGGGCTGGGCAAGCCGAAGATGAAACAGCCGGGTGTCGACGTGGCTGGCGAAGTTGAAGCGGTTGGCAAGAACGTGGCACAGTTCAAACCGGGCGACCAGGTGTTCGGCACTTGCGTTGGAGCATTTGCCGAGTATGCGGTGTCCAAATCGGCGAGCGGCTTGAAATCTGCGTTGGTCATGAAACCAGATGCCTTGACCTATGAGCAAGCCGCATCAGCACCGGTGGCCGCGCTGACTGCATTGCAGGGGCTTCGCGACAAGGGAGGAATCCGGCCGGGACAGAAGATCCTAGTGAACGGTGCAGCGGGAGGCGTGGGCACGTTCGCAGTGCAGATCGCCAAGTCGTTCGGCGCGAATGTCACCGGCGTATGCAGCACTCGGAACGTGGACATGGTGCGATCCATCGGCGCGGATCAGGTCATTGATTACTCGCAACAGAACTCCACCGAAACCGGCCAACGCTACGATCTCATTTTAGATTGCGTTGGAAACCATTCCTTTTCGGAATGGAGGCGCGTCTTGAATCCCAAAGGAATCCTTGTTGGCGTCGGAGCACCGGCCGATGTTCCGTTGTCGAAACTTCTGGCAGGATTGATCGGCGCGCTTGTGCAATCACTGTTTGTGCGCCAGAAAATAGCTATCTTCATAGCCAGAGTGAACCAGCAGGATCTGACCACCGTGAGTGAACTCATGGCGACCGGCAAAATGACTCCGGTCATCGACAGGCGCTACCGGTTGAGTGAGGCCCGAGAGGCCTTCCGATACATGGAAACAGGGCACGCTCGTGGAAAGGTAATCATCATTCCGGAATACTAGAGCATTCCTGTCGGCTGGTCGGCTTTCCGGCAGCTGCGCAGAAACGCGCTCCTGACAAGTTGCCATTCCCGCAGGCCTGATCCCTCAAGTAGCGCTTGCAGCCAGACATTCGGCTCTTGCTGTCCCTCCCAAAGTCGGCGCTATAATGGCTGAGTCCGAGGCTTGGGTCCTATGAAGTTCGCCCTCCTTTCGATCGCCAGCCTGTTGTTGGCAGCCACTTGGGCAAGCGCCGGGAACGCAAAGCCTTCCGCTCTCTCCGGCCACATCAGCAGCAGCGAACGCATGGAGATCATCCGCACCTTCACCGCGGACCTTTGCTACGTGCGCACTGCTTTCCCCATGGGCCAAAAGGGTTTGGCTTTGAAAGAGGGCAAGATTTCTCCCAGCGCCGAGCAATTGCAAGAGCAGCTTACCCTGTGGGGCCCGGCGGTGAAACCCGGCGACCAGGTGATGATCACTAACGTGAGCTTCGACAAAAACCGCATCCGCTTTGAGATCAATGGCGGGCCCATCAAGCGGAAGAAGTGGTATCAGCACATCGCGCTTAGCGGGGCCAGCGGCGATATTCCGCTCGACAAAGGCGACGACACGAATAATCCTCACGGCACATTTCTTGATCTGGTATTCGACCACGACATTCCTCAGGTGACGACCGACCAGGTCAAGGACATGCTGAGCCAGGTTATAGACTTCAATTCGAAATCTGCCGAGCAAGCCTACCTGGAGACGATTCCCCCCAAAGCGAAAGATGCCATTCTGAAGCATCAGGTGCTGGTGGGCATGAATCGCGAAATGGTGATTCACGCCAAAGGCCGCCCGCCCCGCAAGGATCGCGAAAAAGCCGGGGAAGAGGAATACGAAGAGTGGATCTATGGCGAGCCGCCGCAGGACGTGGATTTTGTCCGCTTCGTAGGCGATTACGTGGTACGGGTAGAGACCATGAAAGTGACGGGCGAGAAAGTTGTCCGCACAGAAAAAGAAATCGACCTGGAAGGGCAGCAGCCGAGCGTGGCGCAGGGAGGCGAAAGCGCCCGGCCGGCGGGATCGCCCAGCCTGCGCCGCCCCGGCGAGGCTCCTGATCCCGAAGCGCAGACCGAGCGTGGTCCCAGCCAGCCCACCACGCCCATCAGCTCGCCGCAAGCCCCAGGCGCTCCTCCACCCGGGGCTCCCGGGGCGCCGCCGTAAACCGTTGGCGGCGTGTTCGTACGCATCCTGCCCGCGACTTGGCGCTCCTGCCCCTTGTCGTTAAACTAATAGCGTGAGGATTGCCCTCGGCCAAATCAACCCCACGGTCGGAGACTTCAGCGGCAATGCCGCCAAGATCATCGACGCTGCCCGCCGCGCGCAAGGCGCTGGCGCGAGCCTGGTACTGTTTCCTGAACTCTCCGTCTGTGGCTATCCTCCCCGCGATCTGGTCGAAAGGCCATCGTTCGTTGCTCGCAATCGCGAGGCTGCCGAGCACATCGCCGCGGAAACGAACGGCATCGCCGTCATCTGCGGCTTGGTGACGCCCGCGCAGGCGGAAACGGGCAAGTCTGTGATGAATTCCGCCGCGCTCCTGCGCGACGGCAAGGTCGCTTTTCTGCAGTCGAAGATGCTCTTGCCGACCTACGACGTGTTCGACGAGATGCGCAATTTCGCGCCTGCCAGCCAGCAAACGCTGTTTCCGTTTTGCAGCAAGCAAATGGCGCTCACGATTTGCGAAGATGCCTGGAATGACAAGCGCTTTTGGAACAAGCGCCTCTACACTTTCGATCCCGTCGAGGCCCTGATGCAGGCCGGCGGCAATTTCCTGCTTAACATTTCCGCTTCGCCATTTTGGCTGGGCAAACGCGAAATCCGCCGCGAGATGCTGGCGACCATCGCCTGCCACTATCGCGTGCCGGTGGTGATGGTCAACCAGGTCGGCGGAAATGACAGTCTGGTCTTTGACGGCTCCAGCATCGTGCTCGACCGGGAAGGCAAAATCATCGCGCAGGGAAAGTCGTTCGAGGAAGATTTGGTCCTGTTCGATTCCGAGACGCTCACCGGCGAAATGCACGAGCAGATTGCCGGCGAAGAAGCCAGCGCTTACGCTGCACTCGTGCTGGGGACGCGCGACTACGTCCGCAAATGCGGATTCCGCCAGGTGATTGTCGGCTTGAGCGGCGGCATCGATTCCGCCCTCACCGCCGCCATCGCCGCCGAAGCTGTTGGGCCGGTGAACGTGATTGGCGTGGGCATGCCCGGCCCGTATTCTTCGCAGGGCTCGATCGACGACGCGCGCTCACTGGCAGCCAACCTGGGTATCCGTTTCGAATTGCTCTGCATCACCGACGTGGTGGGCAGCTATCAGCAAACCTTGAAGAAAGTGTTTGCCGGCAAAAAAGAAGATGTGACGGAAGAAAATCTCCAGTCGCGCGCTCGCGGCATGTTGCTCATGGCGCTTTCCAACAAATTCGGCGCCCTGGTGCTGAGCACGGGCAACAAGAGTGAGTTGGCGGTGGGATATTGCACCCTCTACGGCGATATGTGCGGCGGCCTGGCCGTGATTTCCGACGTGCCCAAGACCTTGGTCTACCGCATCGCGCACTACGTCAATTCGCGGCGCCCGGTGATTCCGCAGGCCACCTTGGAGAAACCGCCGTCGGCCGAACTGCGGGCCAATCAGAAAGACAGCGACAGTTTGCCGCCGTACGAAGTGCTCGATCCCATTCTCGAAGACTACGTTGAGGATTCGCATACCGCCGAGCAGATCGCCGCCGATCACGGATTTGATCTGGCCGTGGTCAAGCGCGTCATCCGCCTGGTCGACGGCAGCGAATACAAAAGGCAGCAAGCCGCGCCAGGACTGAAAATCTCCGGGAAGGCTTTCGGCTACGGCAGGCGTTTCCCCATCGCTGCAAGGCCGGAGGCGTGAATCCCGAGATGCCGCCTGAGGTTTCACTCCCGCCGTGCGTGGGCACACAGCCTCGAAGCCGAATGAAAACTTTGCACGGCCGCTATACGCCAAAAAATGACCAGCCCTGCTCCCGAAAGGATTCCATGCGCCGCCCTCTAATCGTTTCGATGGTTGTGCTTCTCTTCTCCACTCTGGCCGCCGCCCAGGGCGCAAGGAAACCTGCCGCCCCGAAAGAACCTGCCTCCCAGCGAAAGCCTGCCGTGGAACGTAAGCCTGCGCCCGTGCTTCCCTCAGAGGGCACGGTAAATGCTTTCATGCAGCAGACCTTGGGCTGGGACAGCTCCCTGCGCTGGAAGGTGGAAGATATTCGCCCCTCAGCTGCCGAGGGCCTGGCGGAGGTCACGGTGCTTATCAGCGGGGCACAAGGTTCGTCGGTCAGCAAGTTCTACGTCACGCCCGACGGCCAGCATGCCGTGCTCGGCAATATCATTCCTTTTGGCGCGCATCCTTTTGAAGGCACGAAGATGAAGCTGGAGAAGGGAATTACCGGTCCGTCGCGCGGCCCGGCCAACGCGCCGGTTACGCTGGTGGAATTCAGCGACCTGCAATGCCCCCACTGCAAAGCGGCGCAGCCGACGGTTGACAAGCTGCTCTCCGAGGAACCTAACGTCCGCCTGGTGTTCGAGAACTTTCCTCTCAACGTCCACGACTGGGCGATGAAAGCGGCTGACTACGCCGATTGCGTGGGGCGCGCCTCGGGGGACGGGTTCTGGAAATTCATACAAGGCACCTACGACGCGCAAAGCGACATTAGTGCGGCCAACGCCGATGAAAAACTGACCGCCATCGCCGATGCCGCAGGAGCGAAGGGCGCAGACATCGCAGCTTGCGCGGCCCAGCCGGAAACCGCGGTGCGGGTGCAGCACTCGGTTGCACTCGGCCAGGCACTCGACGTCACCGGCACGCCGACGCTGTTCGTGAACGGTCGCGCCATCACCAACGTTGGCGGAATTTCCTACGACGAGCTGAAGGCGCTCGTCGACTTCGCCGCCAAAGACCCTTCCAAAAAGTAAGCATCGCGTGGCCACGAGCCGCCCAAAGGCAGTGTCTTGACATAGCGTACGACGACATGTCACCATACGACATATAGGGCGGCGGCTGCGCATTGGATGTAAAGCGTTCTTGCGCGGGAAGCGCAGCACTGCAGCTGAACGGGGAGGATCGCGCCATGAAACAGCTTCGCGCCCGCCACTGGCTGGGATTGGCTTTGGTCGTCATCGTGGCAGCCGGCGTGCTTTACGAGCGGGTCGGGGAATGGCGGGATCGTAAAGCCCTGCCCCAGATCGGTACGTCCTACGACATCGGGGGACGCTCATTGAACCTCTACTGCTCGGGCGAAGGCGGCCCGGCGGTGATATTTGAAGGCAACGCCGGCGAGCCGGGATTTCGCTGGGCGCGGGTTCAGCGGGAAGTTGCCAAGTCCACGCGCGCCTGTTGGTACGACCGCGCGGGGCTGGGCTGGAGCGATCCCGGGCCATTTCCCAACAACAGCGCCGCGGTCGCTCATGACCTGCATGATCTGCTGGCCGCCGCCAAAATCCCTCCTCCTTACATTCTCGTGGGCTACGCTATGGGCGGCTTCCATGTTCGCGTTTACCGCTCGTTTTTCCCCAGCGAAGTTGCGGGGCTGGTGCTCGTCGATCCCATGAACGAGGACATGACCATACAGATTCACAACCACAACGAACTCAATCGCCCGCGCGTGATTCTCATCCTGCGCGCCATCACCGGCGTCGGGCTGTGGCGGCTGTTGCAGCGCAGTCCTGGGCCGCCAGTGAATGGCTGGAGCGAGCAGGATTGGAATACGCTGATGCGGCTCTACCGTTTGCCCAAGGCGCGGCTGGCCGCGGTGCAGGAGCTTCCTATATGGGTCAACGGAGAAATGGCGCGTGCGGGCGCTTGTTACCGGGACCTGCCGATGGTCGTTCTTTCCGCCGGCATCCAGGACCAGGAAGAAGATCCCAAGCTTGACCACAACCATACGTGGAAGATGCAGTTGCATGACCGCCTGGCGCACGACTCGACCGCCGGTGAACATGGAATCGTGCCGAGCGGGCACGACATTCCGGACCTTGCGCCCGAAGCGGTGGTGGCGGCGGTGAGAAGCGTTTTGCAGCGTGTGCAAACGTCGCCGGCAGGCGCGTCCTCGACCGCCCGCCAAAGAAACGGCAGTCCGCTCTCGGTTTTGCTTTTCTCTGGAACCGTGGAACGCTGAGGGGTGCCCGATCCTAGCGCGTTCTGTGCGCTAGGGTGGGAGGCAGAGTCTCGACCCACCACATCGAGCATGCACTCGTACTCTTCTCAGGAGTTTCCCGAAGGGCCCGGACCGATACTGCCGACGGTGGCTCACTCCTCAGACTTCGGCACAAGGAACGAAGCCCACTGGCCACCACGACCGGAACGTGCGGGATGCCTGCGAGTTCGCGGTGAAGCTGCGCTACCTGCATCGCAACCCGGTGAAGCGTCGCCGGGTTGGCGAGCTGGAGATTGGAAGTGGAGCAGCTTCCGTCATTACGCATTACGAGAAATCGGAGTCGTCAAGATCGAATCGGAATGGACGGCGCGTGATCGGGAAGTAAAAACCCGCAGCGGAGCGGCGCGAGTGTTCCTAAACCCAGGTTAGCGTCCCCAGAACGGAAGCGAACCTGGGGCACCGAGCTTCTCCCGACGTTCATTATCGTTTGCGTCCAAACAGTAAATATCCCACCAAGAGGAGAATGATGGCTATCGGTATCCCAAACAAAAACGTTTGTGGATGGGCATGGAGAGAAACCAGCAGCCAACAAGGCTGTTGCACATGATCCTCAAGGTCGTACACGTCCTTTATCGCGCTAGGTACAACAAAAAGGGCTATCAACGCTCCAAGGATGGCAATGTTGCGTTCGAAAAGTCCGGTTGCTTCGTCCTCGAGCTTCTCGTGATATGCCGTGAGGGTCGCGATGCGCTCCTTAACTTGAGTCCACCATCCGTCGGAGCACCAGCGTCTGTGGATGGCCTGTAACAAGCGCAGGTCGTTGTCCTCCCTTGCCCAGTGGATCGGAGTTGACAGACTTCCCGCCTCGAAGTATGAAATGCCTAGCATTCTCGCCTGGCGGCCCAGTTCGGCCTTGCGCTTTCCCCTGGGACCAAACATTAGTTCGTTGACTTTGCGAGTCGTGATCCGATTCATGACGTTGAGCGCGTACCAACAGGTGATGGCAACGAAGAAGCCGTTCACGATAGCCTTTCCCAACTGTTCGTCAGATCCCGTGACGATCGCGTCCGCCCAATAGATACTGACATCGGCGGAGGCGCCTTCCGGTGTCTTGTACTCGAACTTGCCTGCCTTCTCACTTGTCTTAGGCATTGAATGGGAGTCCTGGGGAAATAGAACGGAGTAGCCAAAGTTTGCAAACTGCGGCTCGCGCTTTGTCTCGTGAAGTATCCGGACGTTTTTAGGCCTGGCCACCTTCATGGTTTCGGCCATAGCAAGGGTGAATTGAGCGCTAATGTCCCCGAGCGGCGCTTTCAACAAATCCTTAACCCTAGAGCGGTTTTTCACCATGCACTGATAGGCCTTCCCAGAGTCCTCCTTGAGGCTGGCCGAGACTCGTAGCACACCGATTCCCATCGGAAAGATGGTGGCCTGCGCCGACGAATCCAACTGCATAAAACAAAGCGAACTGAGCGCATCTTTCAGGTGCGAAGTAGAAAACTTCAGCGTAACCGAGTAACCAAAAGGGCTATGAAACCTATCCCGAGGCAAGGGGTCGAAACACCAAGATCCCGAAATCGGTGCAGGCGGCGCGCCGGTTCGGTGCCTGTCTCCCGAAGCTTTTTCCCTACCACCGGCCTGCTTCCCCAGTACCTCGACGAATCTCTTCCATTCTTCTTCCGGGTTGCCCGTGGCGCTAAAAACGTAGGTTGTTCCCACATCGAACGGGACCAATAGATGAAAGTATCCCAGGCCGCTGTGGGAAGTTGGAAGGGACGAGGGTACCTCGGCGGACGCCTCCACCGCTTCATTACTAGTCGTGTCGTTGCGGTTGGCCACGTGGTCGCTCCTCGAAGCGTACTTCCGCTAGCATTTTGTCGAAGCAGAGCCTGGGGAGGAGCGTGCCTCGGCTTTACCGGGAAGGTTACACGCAAATGAAAGATGCGGGCTGCCAGCCAATTCCTCGTTACAAAAACGGAATACTGACCGGAATCCTGGGTCGTGATATGGTAGGGCCCCTTGAAAACCTGAATCGATGGAGATATGGATAGAGACAGAGTAATGGCGTTATCCAGCCCGGTGCCCAGGTTCGCGCCCGGCTTTCTGGGCGCTAACCTGGGCGCCCCGAACCCGAAAGGAACGTTTGGGTTGCCGCTATGCCAACTGGTTTCCAACCATCCGGCCAATCCCTAAGTCGAAGGGGTGGGATGTCGTTGGCGTTGTCAGTGGTTTTCACCAGTTCGCAATTCACCTTCAGCACACTGACGCAATAGCCATTCAGTCGCTCCCCTTCGACAGATCATCGCCGGGCACATCCCAAATGTGGGTGCCCCATTCTTGCGCGTCCTGTGCGCAAGGGTGGGAGGCGATGAATTTAGCAGTGACTTCCGTTCGCCCTTTCGTCGTCAAGTTCAATAGAAAGCTCGTCTAAACAAATCGCGCGACTGACACACAGCCTCCCAACTTTGCTAAAACAAGAACCGCAAAGGTGGGGTCACCCGTCCTAGGGGTCAGCTTTAAAGAGCTCCATATGACCGCAGCGGTCGCATATGTATACGCGGACAGTCGCAGCGTTGATGTTATTTGCCCCGCCTGAGAGATTCCAGAACCTCATTCGAAAGCTCTGGTCGGGTTGGCGAAAGTGCTCGGGCCGATATTTTCCAACGCCGCAGACATGACAAGGCCTGGGAACTTCCTCTTGCAATAGTTGGCCGCCCTGGTCGATGACGCTAACAAACGCTATAACCATAGCGTGCAGGTCGTGAATCGACACGCAGCTTTGCGCGCGGTCAACAACACACTTGTCTAATATGACGTTGATCATGTATGCGTGAGGATCGTCCTTGAACATCAGAGAAATGTCGTTCTGCGGCTCCCGAAACCACTCCCGCTGTAAAAGCAGGCGTCCCGATACCATGCACCAGAGAAGTTTGCCAAGCATGTAGACGTCAAAGTTGGCACGAACGTTTTCTAGCCGCCCCCCGAAGTTGCCCCATGGCGGCATGTAATCGTGAGGGCCCACGCTTTCCTGTGTACGCGTCAATCGAGCCGGCTGATTTGGCAGGAAGACTATCCCAAAGTCTCCGAGAACAAGCTCGTCATCCTCTCTGACGAAGACATTCGCGGGCTTGATGTCTCGATGAACAATGTCTTCATCGTGGAGCAGTGCGACAGTGTTGACCAGGGATAGGAGGGCCTTTAGAGCGAGAGCAGGTTTGCCTTGATAATTCAAAATGTTGTCTTCTAGGGTGCCCCTCGGGAAGTATTCCGTGACGATCCAGCGCTCGCTTTCATTAGCGTCCAAGAGCTTCGGCAAGCCGGGCCGATTCTCCCTTAACACGTGCATCTCCTGCTTCAGACGTTCAAGCGCCTGCTGCTCGCCACCTTCTTCGCGAATCTTGAAGATTTTCATGGCCCCGAGTTCACCAGGGAGATCAAGGGCGCGTATAAGCTTTCAGCAATTCCGCAAACTGGGTGTTCATTCTCGTGCGCTCCGCGGCTGCAGCCGTGAGTGGCGATGGAAAGGAATTCAGAAACTCGATAGATTGTGCACGCTCCCTCGTCCGCTCGGGACTGCGAACAAGGAAGACATCGCTCTGTCCGCCGCCGCCGAGCGGCTTGATTTGCTCCCACTGTTTTTCCCCGTGCGGGAAAGATATCTCCTCAGCGGGCGGTGCCGTTTTGAGGACTGGTTTGTATCCCTCCATCACCCTGTCCCATTCGGACCCCGGTTCGGCCATTGCTATCATTCCCTCACCTATCTGAAAGGAAGTTACCTCAGTATCGTCCGGCGAATTTAAGCCGAATGAGCTTAGTGCTCGGAGGTCCTTGGCAAGGTAAAGACCGAGTTTCAGCGTCGCGACATCAAACGGCCGATCAGAATATAGTTTGTCAGCGTGGCGCTTCAAATCTTCAAAGACGAACCCTTCCCTTTTCCGCTCCCCCTTGAACATTTGCTGCAGAGTGTGAAGAACAACCGTTGCGGCGGACTTCGCTTCTTCCCGGAATTGTTTGTTACCGCAGAATTCGAATGCGGCGGCCATAGGAAGGTACTCGTCGTCTTCCGTTGGGCCATTGAAAGTTTTGCGATGGAGAAAGCTTCGATTGACGAGGCCGAATATCACGTCTGGGGCGGGCAACCTCTCATACTTAATAAGAAGTGAACGACGGGACGAGCTTTGGGCGCATTTGACGAACTGCGTTACCACATCCAGAAGAATGCCTGCTTCGAGCTGCGCGGTCGTCATCGTTGGTACAGAGTACCAACATTTCGTCGACACCGGCGTCTTGGTGCCCCAGAGCCTGCCCTGAGCGAAGCCCCAGGTTCGCGCCAGCTCTTTGCGCTAACGGGGGCTGCGTTGCCGACGATCACGACCACATTCCCATTTCGGGAATCCGCCCTGGATTTTTCCTCTCCATCATCCGGCCTCGCTCTCGCCTCTCACCATCCAACTAAACAGGGGCCTCGTGCAAAACGTACATACAACCATGCAACTACTTCATTCCAAAGATTTTGCTTGTAACCCCTTTATATCCAAAGATTTTGCGCAATTTCCCTGCCAACTCTCTGATTCTCTTAGATCAGAGAGGGTGGGGGTGGAGCTTTCATCATGAGTTTTTCCCAATTTGGCAATCATATTCCGCGCTGTCAGCACATCAAGACCAACGGTACGCAATGCGGCTCGCCCGCGCTTCGCCGCCGCCGCTTCTGCTACTTCCATAATCGCTGGCGCGCCACTCATATTGACCTCAACCGCGCCGGCGCGCTCCGCCTCACCACCGTCGTCGAACTCCCCGTGCTCGAGGACGCCGACTCCATCCAGGTCGCGCTCATGCAAGTCATGCGCCTCATCCTCTGCCGCCAGCTCGACCACAAAACCGGAGGCCTCCTGCTCTACGGCCTGCAAACCGCCTCCCTCAATCTGCGCCACGCCGACTTCGAACACCGCCGCAAAACCAGCGTCGTCATCGCGCCCGGCCGAGTCCGCGAAAACGGCCTCGGCGACGACGCCTGGTCCCCCAAAGATTTCGCGGAAGAATCGGTGGAAGAAGATATTGGGGAGGAAGAAGAACAAGCCGAGCGCTTCGCGCATTACGGGAAAAACCTAATCCCTACGGCAGCCACACCGTGGCCTGCCGCTGTGCGGCTTCGTGGATCACCCGCGGCGTCACCACCACCAGCAGCTCATCCTCATTTCCTTGTTGGCTGTTGCTGGTCATGATCCGGTTCAGCCCCGGCACCAGACCCAGCCCAGGGATGCCGGTCATGCTGCGCGTCTCGCTACGCGTAACCGCGCCGGCGATCACGGCCGGCTCGCCGTCTCGGAGGGTAAGGCTGCCCTGGAATTCGCGGTTGCCAATGATGGGAACGCTATTGAGCGATTGGCCGAGCAAAGTGCGCAGCTGCATCTCGAGCGACAAGCTCACGTCATCGTTGCGGCTGACCAGCGCCCGCGCCTTCAGGCTCAAGCCGAGGTCTTCGTAGTTGAAGGAAGGGAAAGGCGCCTGGAAGCTGTTGTTACCGATGGCTTGGGCGATGGCCGGAGTGTTGAAAATAGGCGCGAAGCTGGCGTTGAGAATGGGATAACGCGAACCCACGCGGAAAGTCGTGTCCGTGCCCTGCGAAACCCGCAGCGTGGAGTGCTCCAGGCTTGTGACCCAACTCTGGTTGGCCGCGAGCTGTGCTCCCACCGTGCCGAGGCTTACCCCAGTCAGGGTTCGCCCGTTGCCGAAGGTCGCTACCGGCTGGCTGAAGATTGAGTTCTGCTGACCTTGTCCCTGTAACTGCGACAACAACGCGGAAAGCGCGGTCGAGTTTGCCTGGTTGATGCCGCCGTTGGCGATCAACTGGTTGATGAGGCTCTGAAGGTTCTGCCCGCCGCCCAGCGCCAGCAGCGCCGCCGCTGGAATGTTGAACAGGTTGAACTGATTGGGAATCTGCAAGCCCAGGTTGCGGGTGAGGTTGGAGCTGATCTGGTACACCCTGACGTCCAGCATCACTTCCGGGCGGGAGCTGTCCATGCTCTCGATAAACTGCGTGGCCGCGTCCAGAAGAGGCTGGGGCGCGTTCACCGTTAGGGTTCCCTCTGCCGGCGCCGCGGTGACGATTTTGATGTCGAACAGGGAACGCAAAATGTTGGCCAGGGCTGTGAACTCTGCCGGCGTGTCGAATCCCGGCAAATAAAACGTGCGCACCGCCATGCGGTCGAAACGACGGTGGTTCTCGGGAGACTCCGCAGCGATCAGGATTTGCTTCTGCTGTATGGGCGTCCAGAAGGTATGGGTGACGGCGCAGGCCACCCGCATGGCGCTGAAGAAGTCCACACCGGTGAGGTCGAAGCGGATATTGCGCTGCGCCACGGAATCATCGAGCCCGGGCGTGATGCCGAAGGTCTTGGCCACCTGCTCGAGCAAGTCGCGGCTGTCGCCCCGGTAGTGAAAATCGGCCCGGACCGGGTCGGGCGCAACATACAACTCGCCGGCGGCGCGCAGAATGCGGGGCGGAGCCGTGGTTCTGGGAGCTTGGTCGCCCAGCGCGTCGCGCACGCGCTGTTGCGCGAACTCATTTTGCGGATCGAGCAACGTCGCGCCGCGAAAGTCTGCGAGCGCCTCCATTTGGTTGCCCTTCAACATGGCGGCGTTGCCGCGCTGCAGATCGTCGAAAACAAGCTGCTGGCGCACGATCTCCCGGGAGGTGACGTACTCCACGTTGCGTGGGGCCATCTGCGCCGCGGTTTGAAAGGATTGAAAAGCCTCATCCAGGCGCTTAGCTTTTTGCTCCTTCATGCCACGGGCGAAGGCTTCCTTTGCTTCCTTAATTTCCTTTTTGGAAAGATTACAGCCTGGCGCCGAAGGGGCGCCCTGACCGCAGGGAAGCATGGGAATTCCTTGCGGACCGCCCGGGGAAGGCTGAGCAGCGGCAGACGAGCCCGGCGTTGCGGCGGGGAGCGGCGCGCCTCCCAATTGGGCAAAGCACGTCGACACCAAGAGGACGACAAACGCCAGAACGGAACTTCGCCAACGCATTTTCTGATTGTAAACCGGGAAGTGGCTGGTGGCAGACTACTAAGAAGGCCACCTGGTTCCGCCAAGCCTATTTTGGGCTGGCGTCGCCACATCGCTAAGTCTCGTATTTGGTTTATATTATCTATGGGCTATGGAAAATCACTAACTTACGGATTGAGACGAGGTGCCCAGCAGTCGTCCAGAAAGTGCGCTAGAATGCCCGTCGCTTGCGCCAGGATGCCCTAGGAGCGATGGCTGGGCTCGCGGAGGTCTTGGAGGACCTCCGAGCAATAAAGGGTTATTTGGCGAATTTCCTTATGAAACATTATCTCGGTGCTATAGCTTGCCTTCCATTGCGTGCCAGCGGCGCCGGCAGGAATAAACTCGCCGGAAGAGCGGCTGAGGCGCGGCCTTGCCCCTAAGCCTATGCCCTTGAGTGAGTTGGAAACTTCTTCATTTTCGGGTATAAAAGTGAGTTGCGAGGGGCGCTTCCTTCTCTCGGCCGCCGCAACCAACGTCAGCGATCAAGCGAGGCCCCACCAATGAGTTCCAGCGCACTGCATGCACCGAAGGGATTGGAAGGGGTGGTCGCCACAACCTCCTCCATCTGCTACATCGACGGGGAACGGGGTGTTCTGGCCTACCGCGGCATCGACATCCACGAGTTGGCCGATCATTCGAATTTCGAAGAGACCTGCTATCTGCTTTGGAACGGCAAGCTGCCGACGCGCCCGCAGCTGAAGGAACTGCACGAGCGGCTGGCGGAAGAACGCAAGCTGGATGCTTCGATCATCAATCTGCTGCGCACGGCGCCCCGGCACGCCCTGCCCATGGACGTGCTGCGCACGGCGGTTTCCGCGCTCTCGTTCTATGACGCCGAGGAAAAGAGCAACAGCCGTGAATCCAATGTGCACAAGGCAATCCGGCTGACATCGCAGATTGCCATGGTCGTGGCCGCCTACGACCGCATTCGCAAAGGGAAACCGGTGGTCGAGCCTGACCGTTCGCTTACCCATGCTGCCAATTTTTTGCTGATGCTCAACGGGGACCGGCCTTCCGCAACCGCGGAGCGGGCTCTGGATATCGCACTCATATTGCACGCCGATCACGAACTCAACGCTTCGACTTTTGCCGCCCGGGTCACCGCAGCCACGCTTTCCGACATGCATTCGGCCGTTACTTCGGCGATCGGCGCGCTGAAGGGGCCGTTGCATGGCGGGGCGAACGAGGCCGTGTTCCAGATTCTGCAGGCCATCGACGGTTCCGGAGCCGATCCCGTGGATTACGTCCAGGGCATGCTGGCGCAGAAGATGAAGATTCCCGGCTTCGGCCATCGCGTGTATCACAGCGAAGACCCGCGCGCCACGCATCTGCGGCAGATGTCGCACGATTTGGGCCGCTCCAGCGGCCAGGCGAAGTGGTTCGACATTTCGCAAAAGATCGAGCAGTTCGTGAAGGCTGACAAAAAGCTCAACGCCAATGTGGACTTCTATTCCGCTTCCACTTACCACACGCTGGGAATCGAAGTGGATTTGTTTACCCCGGTGTTCGCGGTTTCGCGCGTCAGCGGCTGGACCGCGCACGTCATCGAGCAGCTCGATGACAACCGCCTGATTCGTCCCCGTGCCGAATACGTCGGCCCGCTGTATCCGCAGGCGTGGATTCCCATCGAGCAGCGCGACCGCAGGAACTCGTAGATTCCGGAGTCGTGACTTTTGACGGCGGCGCCACCTTGCGCATGACCGTACCTCGAACCTCGGATGGGGGCACCCGGCAACGACTGGGATTTCTCATGCGCTCTGCGTCCACGTAGCAAGTGTCTCGTGCAACCAGCTAATCTTGTGACGATTTTGATCAACGTCGTGGTTCCTGTGGTCGTGGTTGGGCTCTCCTTCGTTGCATGGCGGCGCTGGAGAGAACGGCGCGATCGGCGTTTGCGACAGGGCGGGGCAATTTCGAGACGTGGAGTCCCGAATGGGAACCAATAAATTGGGGTGCACTCCATCCGTCCGTCCCCGAATTGTTCCTGGAGGCACAGTTCCCCGGATCGTTCTAGCGTATGGGGCGGTATTGGCCGACCGCTCCTTACCTAATCCACTAAGGAGCATGTTAAAGGGGCGTTTTGCGGTTGGGCGGTGTTTGAGCGGCGCAAGTGTTTATCCCAACTACAGAAATCCTCCTTAGAAATCCTCCTTAACAGCCTGTGGTGCAAGTCTGGGTTCGCAAGCAAGAACTTCTGAGTAATGCACAGGCACTGTTTGTAGAATGCGGCATGGCGATGGGGACGCGCAAGCAGCGGGAGAAGCAAGAGGACATCTGGATCGCGCACAGGGAGTTGGCCGTGGCTCCGGGGCATCCGTTCTATCAGCGATTGAATGAACTGCTGGCGGCCGAGGGCTTCGACGAGTTGGTGGAGAGCCGGTGTGCGAAGCTTTATGCGGAGAAGTACGGGCGGGCCTTGGGACGCCGACGCGGGAAGACGTGGCGCGGTTGGACGTGCACTGGTTCGCGACCTTGACGGAGGCTAAGCAGCTGATCGAGGCTTGGAGACGAGAATACAATGACAGTCGTCCTCACCGATCCCTGGGGGAGAGGACGCCCAACGAATTTGCAAGTCAGATCGCGGCTCGCCGCGATCTGACTTGCTCAACAACTGCCGGAGACTAACTTTGGAACTGTTACAGAAAAAGGGGACCGATCACTTTCGCACAAATCATACTCAGGTTCGTTCGGAAAGAGGGGATCAGGTCAAATCGGCTAAGGGAAATGCCAGCGGATGGTCAGCTAAGGAAAAATCTTCCAGGGGGGCCTCACCCCCGCTCAAACTCACGCGTCAGTGGGCCGGGAAACGCCAAGGGCGGGTACTCCACTGATCGGTCGCTTTCAGAACCTCGCTGTGGAGTAAATGACGGCGATTGGGGCTGCCAACAGTAAAGCGATGGCACCTTGCCATCGATTTCCTGGGCGCACCAGATCCCGTATAGCGAACCCGAGGGTTACCAACACAAGGAATGGGATAACGACAAGCGAGATCGCTGCCGGCCAGCCCGAGATAGCTCGCGGCAGGTGTTCCGGAACAATGTGCTTCCAGTTATCTAAATACCCCACACCAAGAAGCACGAGATTTGCACACGCGAGGACTAGAGAAGTTGTCAGTTTTTTCATCCGCCCCTCACTTTCCCTTGCATTGCTGTCGACACTGCCGCTCAACGTCGTTCGCCCATGTGTCGCATTGATACTTACCCAATTGGTAGCTCGGTGGCTTTCTGTTGTCATCTCGGGCCTTCTGGTTCACGCAATCCTCGAAGCAGCTGTTATCCGAAACTTTGCTGCATTGGTAGCTTGGCTTCAGTTTGCCGCTGGGATCGTAGGGATAATCTTTCTCGATGTTCCCTGGTACTGGTCTGCCTGACTCGGCTGCCCAGCCGGCATCCCAGTTGTTCTTTGGTCCGAGTCCGTACCCAGTTCCGCTCTGCGTTGAGTACAGGAACGTGTGAGGAGGCAGATGACTGTTGAACGGAATGCCATTTAGCGGTCGACGGCATTCCTGCACTTCCAAGCCAAACGGGTCTATCCAGTTCACCGGATTATCGAGCGTGTAAGCATAGAAATCGTTGCCACCCCAGAACCGGATCGGGTCCTCGCTGACGAATCTTCCGGTGCTCGAATCGTAGTACCGGAACCGGTAGTTAGAGATTCCAGTCTCAGGATCGAACTCACGTCCGGTGAAGCGGAAGGGATTCGTGATCGAACCACTGGAAGCAGTCAGATTTCCGAATGAGTCGTACGTGTAGGTATTGGCGAGCGGGGGCTGGCCCACCCTTTGGTCTTGATCTTTCTTGCCTTAGTTTAACTGAGGTTGCCCCACTCTTTGCGGGGTTCAAAGAGTGGGGGTCGATGCCTCGCACTCCGCGCCTGTTGCCCGCTCGATCCGCGTCTGCGCATGGCGCGACTGAACTATGTTCATCGGTTACAGACTTCTCCCTCATCCTTTCCTAAACTTGCGCCATGCCCACGCGCCTGCACCGTTACTATGGCAGCGGACATTTCCACTTCATCACCACCAGTTGCTATCATCGGCAGCCGCTGCTGGCCCGTCCACGCCGGCGCGACTTGTTTCTCAGAATTCTGGAGTAAGTGCGCAAGCGGGCCGACCGGCAAGGCTTCGCCGGGTCGGCGGTATCGCTCCCCACTCTTTGAACACCGCAAAGAGTGGGGCAACCTCAGTTAAACTAAGCCGAGAAAGATCAAAACCAAGGGTGGGCAAGTCCCCCGTCATCGTAAGTGTAGTTGGTGGTCTTGCCATTCTGATCGGTTACCGAAGTACGACGCCCGCGTGTGTCATAGGCGAAGCCCACGGTGGAGTGGTCGGGATAGGTAATGCCGGTCAGGCGGCTCATGGCGTCATAGGCGAACGACGTCGGATGCGCCGTGCCATTGGGAAACCTGGGTGAACGAGGCGCGGCGGGCGGAGACGAAGCGGGTCGAGGGGCAAGGCTTCGCCGGGCCGGCGGCATCGCCATAGAGTTTCATCTCGATGGCCTACGGGAAGACAAACTGCCGATTCCGGAACCCGGCGCCCCGGCCGAAGTAGTGACCGTAGGGTAAGCCGTTTCGTTGCTCAACCGCACCACGGATGCCTTCTGCCTTTCTCGGCGCACCTTCCAAAAGCGTACACTCATCTACAACGTATGCGCCGGGTTTACTTCGACAATAACGCGAGCACGCCGGTCTTGCCGGAGGTGTTTGAGGCCATGCGGCCTTACTTCGGCGAGCGTTTCGGTAACGCTTCGTCAATTCATCACCACGGGCAGGAGACGAGGGCGACCGTCGAGCGGGCGCGCGAATCGGTGGCGGCATTGCTCGGGTGCCGGGCGGCCGAGATTGTCTTTACCAGCGGGGGCACCGAGGCCGACAACCTGGCAATCTTCGGGATTGCTGGTGCCGGCGACCACATCATCACTTCGACCATCGAGCACCATGCTGTGATGAACGCCTGCAAGCAGCTTGAGGCCGAGGGAGCCGAGGTCACCTGGGTTCCGGTGGATGGCAGGGGATTGGTTGATCCCGGCGAGGTGCGGCGGGCGCTGCGGCCGAATACCAAGCTGATCACCATCATGACCGCCAACAACGAAACCGGCGTGCTGCAGCCGGTGGAAGAGATTGGCAAGATCGCGGCCGAGGCGGAAGTGTACTTCCATACGGATGCGGTGCAGGCGGCGGGGAAAGTGGCGGTGGATGTCAAGCAGATTGGCTGCGACCTGCTGGCAATTTCCGCACACAAGATTCATGGCCCTCAGGGCGTGGGCGCGCTCTATGTGCGCAAGGGAACGATTCTGCGGCCCATGATCTACGGCGGGCGTCATGAACGCTCGCGCCGTGCCGGCACGGAGAATGTGGCCGGGATTGTAGGGCTAGGCAAGGCGGCTGAAATTGCGCGCGGGGGGCTGGAGCGCGGCGATCTTAGCGCAATGGCAGCCCTCCGCGACCGGATCGAGACGGCGATTTTGCCCGGGGTCGAGGCCACCGGCGTGAATGGCGCCGGAGCGCCGCGGGTGCCGAATACGACCAACATTTATTTTGATTACATCGAAGGCGAGGCGCTGGTGATCGCACTGGACTTGAAGGGCTTGGCGGTCTCAACCGGCGCGGCATGCTCTTCCGGCGCGATTGAACCCTCGCATGTGCTCACTGCCATGGGGTTGAGTCCCGATCGCGCGCGCGCCAGCCTGCGTTTCAGCCTGGGAAAGCAGAATACGGCGGAGGAAGTGGATTTTGCTTTGGGCTTGATTCCTGGGACCGTGGGGCGGCTACGGGAGCTGTCGCCGGTGTATCAGAGCGGTCATGTCCGCGCACCTGAGAGCGTTGCCGAGATTCGGAAACGAGTTTGAAGGACCGCGATACTTTCGCCGCCGCTCTGACGCAAGACCGAGGCGAAATGCTTAAGGGTTGACCGCCAAACGCTGAATGCAGCGGACTCTGGTCGGCCGTTCTGCAGGCCTTTGCAAATTGGTGATTCTTCCGTAGACCAAAGTTCGCTCAAATTGTTGGCTTGGAGTATGCTTGAGACATGCCCGTGAACTGGACGGAGTTTGCTCAAAAGATGGCCCAGGCCGCCCGGGCTGGGCTGGCCATCGAAAAGAAACGCCTGCAAGAAATGTTGGCTCAACGGCAAGAGAAGTCCACACCCTCTTCTAAGTGATCCGTTAAGTGACCCGTCCCAGACTTACCTTTATTGCCGGAGCCAACGGTTCCGGCAAGTCCACCCTGACTCGCTGGAACCCGGTGCTGTTCCATGAAATCCCTCTCCTGGATCCTGACGCGATCGCCAAAACGTTACAGTCAATGGCGTCCACACTGCGTCCGGTGGCAGCGGGTCGGCAGGTTCTCAATGCGGCTCTGCGCCACCTGAACAAAGCCGAGAGTTTTGCTGTGGAAACAACTTTGGCGGGGAAGAATTATCTGCAGATGATGCTGGACGCCAGGGACCGGGGATTCGAAATCGTACTCATTTATATCGGGACAGATCGCGTCGAAATCAATCTGGAGCGAATTAGGAAGCGAGTCCTGGCGGGCGGTCACGACGTTCCGGAGAAAGATGTCCGTCGACGCTATGTGCGCAGCTACCAAAACCTTCCCATCGCGATCCAACGTGCCGACCATGCCATTTTATTCGACAACTCCGAGGACGAAGGCTACAGGTTGATCGGAATCCTAGGTTCGGGAACTCATTGGGTTGCGCCAAAGCCGTCCTGGATCACATTTGAAGTGTGAGGCGACGCAGCTGTTCGCTCTGCCATTTACAATAGATCCATGCCTCCTACGACCATCGCCGTAGCCATGTCGGGCGGAGTCGATTCCTCGACCGTCGCGGCCATGCTGCGCGCCGAGGGGAACAACGTGGTCGGGCTGACCATGCAGCTATGGAATCAGCGGCGGCTGGCCGGGCATGAGGGAATGCCGGAGGCGGTGCACGGGCGGTGCTGTTCGCTGGACGATGTTTACGACGCGCGGCGCGTGGCGGAAACGCTGGGCATTTCGTACTACGTGGTGAATCACGAAGAGCGCTTCGAGCGCGATGTCGTGCGGCCGTTTGTGGAACAGTATCTTTCTGGGCGGACGCCGATTCCTTGCAGTCTTTGCAACAATCACTTGAAGTTTGACCAGCTATTGATAGTCGCCCAGCAAATTGGCGCCGACGCGCTGGCAACAGGCCACTATGCCCGCAACGCATTTGACGAGCGGACCGGGCGCTGGCTGCTGAAGCGTCCGGCGGATCGCTCGAAGGATCAGACGTATTTTCTCTTTGGGCTGACGCAGGAGCAGCTCAGCCGAACTCTGTTTCCTTTGGGCGAAATGACCAAGCCCGAAGTGCGCGCGCTGGCGCGCCAACACGGGCTTGCGCTGGCCGAGAAGCCGGACTCGCAAGAGATTTGCTTCGTTCCCGGCGGCGACTACAAGAACTTTATCGACGCCTATCTCGCCGAGCAGGGAGACGCGCTGCCGGATACTGCAGGCCAATTGGTTTCACCCGACGGCAAGGTGATCGGCGAGCATGGCGGCATTCACAACTTCACCGTGGGCCAGCGCAAGGGACTGGGCGTGGCCACGGGTTCGCCGCTGTATGTGCTGCAGATCAAGGGCGACACGCGGCAGGTAGTGGTCGGAGATCAGGAGAATCTGTATTCGCGGACACTGCGCGCGCGGCGGACAAATCTGATTTCTATTGCGGAGTTGAAGGAGCCGATGCGGGTTGCGGTGAAGATTCGGCATCGGCACGAGCCGGCGCCGGCCATGATCGAGCGGACGGCAGCCGACGAGATTCTCGTAACGTTTGATGAGCCGCAGCGCGCCATCACGCCCGGCCAGGCGGCTGTGTTCTATGACGGGGATGTCGTGGTCGGCGGCGGCTGGATCGCATGAGGCGCGTTCTGATGCGATTCGCGCTGAGGAAAACTGCAGATCCTTCGACTTCTTCGCCGTGCGCTCGGCGCACGGCGACTCCGCTCAGGATGAGAGTAGCCTTCCCCCGCAAGCTAAATGAACATCTCGTCTTGCGGGACGGTCGAGCGCTCGCGGCGGCGGCGCGAGCCGATGAGGAACTCCAGCCCTGCGGTTACGCCCTGGACCAATCCGGCGAGTTTCTGTACTGGAGAAACGATGGTCTGGTGCATCACGTCGGTGGTTTCTTCCACCCGGTCGAGGGTGCGGCTGACCAGATCGTCGGTGCGAATGACCTGCAGGCGGGCGCGGTCGACGACGTCGCTCACGGTGGCATCCAGGCGCGCGAGTTGATGGCGCACCATTGTCGTCGATTCGCTGATATTGGTGACGGCGGTGTCGATCTTGGGACGCAGATCGGTCAACAGATTCTGCACCAGGTCGGCAGTGGGCAAAATCTTGGTGCGGACTTCTTCCGCCAATGCCTCGACCTTGACGCTGGTCTTGCGCAGGCTAAGAAACATTCCGAACAGAATGCCGGCCTGAATGACCACGGCCGCCGAAGTCACCGCAATGAAAATTGTCAGATGATCCATGTGCGTTACCCCCACTGAACCCCCGGATACCCAGAGCTGGGATTCTCCGACCGGCTAGGTCACAGATTCGGGGCCGAACCAGGTTCTTTGACCGTCGCTTCGCGATAGGCCTGTCGTCCGGCTTCATAGGCGGAGCGGAACTGCTCTTTCTGCTGGTTGAGTACTTCACGGCCGCGGTCGGCCCAGTCCGAGGCTTGCTCCCGCGCTTCACGCGCGCGATTGCGGACGTATTCGCGGCCCTCTTCGGCGCGAGAACGCAACGCTTCGCGCGTCTCATTGCCGGAGCGGGGCGCGTACAGAACACCCACTACGGCGCCGATTCCGAGTCCAGCGAGAAACCACAACAATCCACCACCATCTCGATCCGACATAAGATCTACCTCCCTTATAAGTGCCGCCGACTCGAATGTTAGCACCCGTTATGGGGAAACACAATTCTAGAGGCGTCCGAAGGGAGGATCGGGAAACTCAATCGCTGGCAACAAAAGTATGGACTCTCTCAGCCGGTTGATAGTAGTTTGATGGCGCTGAAGGGAGTCAGGTTTCGTCATGAAGTATCGCCAGCACGGATATCAGGACCGTGACGCCAAGCCGCGGGAAAAGCCCTCGGAGGGAGCGCCGCGGAAAAAGGACGATAGCTTTGGACCGCGCGCCCTGCGCATGCCGGCGAGCACCAACGTTTCGCGCTGCGCGCAGTGTGGCACGCTGTTGAAGTCGCTAAGCGAGCCGCTGGGGCGATGTGCGAAATGCGGATTTGAATTGCATTCCTGCAAGCAGTGCAGCTTTTTTGATCCTTCCAGCCGGTTCGAATGCACCCAGCCCGTCCCGCAGAGGATTCCCCGCAAAGATGTGCGCAACGACTGCACGTTCTACGCAATCAGCGTACGAGTGGAGAAGGAAACTTCCACTCCGGCGCAGGCGAAGCCGGCGGATGCGCGGCAGGCGTTTGAGAATTTGTTTAAGAAGTAGTCGTTGATCGTTGGTCCTGGGTCGTTGGCAAAAGGCGAATTAACTGGCGGTCTTCAGCAAGGCGCTGAGCTCGTCCAGGTCCTGGGGGCTGGCGTCGCCGATCACGAAATAACGCAGGCCGTTCTGGCTCCAACTGCGGACAGTGAACGATTCGGCGTTTGTGGCGACCTCACCGGCGGGCGCTTTTCCTAACGCCCGCTCCTGAAAAATGAACACGGAAATCTGGTGCTTGCGCGCGCGGAAAATCAGCTCCGCGCCGGGTGCTTGCTCCAGATAGCTGACTCTTCCGCCTACCAGATCGAAGGGCGTGCCCTGCAGCTCGGGAAGGTTGAAGGTGAAGGGAAGTTTGCCTTCAAACCACGGCTTGACGGTGTGGCGGTCGGTGGAGACTACGTCGACCGGATTGGCGCTGGCCAGCGTGGCGACGTGCAGGTCGGCGAGTTCGCTAAGGGTTTGCTGCTCATCATTGCGCCGGCCGTGAGTGAGGAGAAGCGGGGTGACAACGATGATCGCGGTCACTGCGGCCAGCGCCGGAAGCCAGCGCAGAGCCCAAGGCGCACGTGTGCGACCTGCGATGCGGCTTTGCACGCGGGCGCGGAGTTCGGGACTGGGAGCAAAGCGCAGACCCGCGGTGCGGACGGCTTGCTTGAGTTGCACTCGGTCCAACCCTGTTGCCGCACAGGCCCCGCAGTGGCGCAGATGCTCATCAACCAAGCGGGTCTCCTCAGCGGGGAGTTCGCCGTCGAAGTAGGCATCGAGTTTTGCGGTCCAAGCCTCGCAGGCCATAGTTTCAGCTCTTCTGCAGTTCTCGCACCTTATCCCGCAAAGCGTGGCGGGCGCGGGATAGCCGCGACATCACGGTTCCCATGGGAATTGATAAAGTCGCGGAAATTTCCTGATACGACATCTCCTCCACTTCACACAGCAGCAGGATCTCGCGCTGCGCCACCGACAGGCGTTCCAGCGCGTCCTGCACGATCTTCCAATCGTTGCGCTGGAGCAGCAGGCTTTCCGGGGTGTCCGCGGTCGCAGGCATCGCCACTTCGTCCTCTTCCAGCTCCAACGGAACGGTCGCTTTCAACCCGGTGCGGGAGGTCAAGAAGGTATTGCGCAAGATACGGTACATCCAGGCGCGGAAATTCGTGCCCGGCTGGAACCCGGAGAACCCCTTCAGGCCCTTGGCATAGGTTTCCTGCACCAGGTCTTCGGCCTCGTCGCGGTCCTGCGTCAGCCAGCGGGCGAAGTTGTACAACCGCTCGAACAGCGGCATCGCCAAA
This sequence comes from uncultured Acidobacteriaceae bacterium, assembly GCA_963770915.1. Taxonomy (GTDB): domain Bacteria; phylum Acidobacteriota; class Terriglobia; order Terriglobales; family Acidobacteriaceae; genus PALSA-270. The sequence continues at coordinate 112,502 of CAVYRG010000002.1, read as the reverse complement.
TCCTCGAATTGCTGCGATGGCAAACGCTCAGCAGACACGGCCACAAGAGTAAACCAGGGCGCGACAGTTTTATTCCCTTTGCCGCGCATTTTATTTTTGCGGAATAAATGCGATGCCTTCCAGTTCTACACGCTGAACGCAGCCGCAGCAATGGCGGCACTGGAGATAGAGGATGGCGCAAAAAAACGACGTAATTCTGTTCGATCATCACCACGACGGCATCGATCGCCGAGGGTTTCTCAAGTGCATGGCTTGGGCGGGCACGGGAGCGCTCTGCGTGATCGAGGGCGGCGTGCTGAAGTCGTATAGCTTGAGCGATCCTTCGCACCTGGGCAAGCACGGCAAGGGAGAACTCAGCTTTGTGCAGATCAGCGATAGCCACATGGGATTCGACAAAGCGGCGAATCCGGACGTGGTCTCCACGCTAAAGGCCGCAGTGGAGAAGATCAACGCCCTGCCGCTCGCGCCCGAGTTCATGCTGCACACCGGCGACATCACACATCTTTCGAAGCCGGACGAGTTCGACACCGTCGATCAGATTCTGCAATCGGCGCGGCCCAAGGACGTGTTCTTTGTTCCCGGCGAGCACGACATGCTGAATGACGACGGCGCGCAATACCACGAGCGCTACGGCAAGAACACCAAGGGCGCGGGCTGGTACAGCTTCGACAAGAAGGGCGTGCATTTCATCGGCCTGGTCAATGTGATGAACCTGAAGGCGGGCGGAATGGGATCGCTGGGCAGCGAGCAGCTCGAGTGGATGGAGGACGACGTGAAGCATCTTTCGAAGAGCACGCCGATCGTTGTGTTCGCACATATTCCACTATGGAACGTTTATCCGGAGTGGGGCTGGGGCACGGAAGACAGTGCGCAGGCTTTGGCTTATCTCAAACGCTTCGGGTCGGTCACCGTGCTCAATGGACACATCCACCAGATTATGCAGAAGGTGGAAGGGAACGTTACATTTCACACGTCGACCTCGACGGCGTTTCCGCAGCCACACCCCGGGGCTGCCCCGTCGCCCGGCCCCATGAAAGTTCCGGCCGAGCAGTTGCGCGGTCTGCTGGGGATTACGGACGTGAACTATGTGCGCGGAAAGCATGCGCTAGCGGTGATCGACTCGACGCTGGCATAGGCGCTAGGCCACCCGGGAAAGACAGACTTCATGCAATTGATTCAGGAAAGGGAGCAGGCAGATGAAAAAACGTTGGATGATTTTAACCCTTGCCTCGTTTGTGCTTGGCTTGGCAGGGCTGGTGGGAGTGCAGAAAGCCCTGGCGGCGGATGCTCCCGCCGGGGCGCAGGTGGTGATCGACAATTTCAGCTTTACCCCCCAAACGCTGACGGTGAAAGCCGGAACACCGATCACGTGGACGAATCGTGACGACATTCCGCACACCGTCGTGAGCGAGGATAAGACCTTCAAGTCGAAGGCTCTGGATACGGATGAGACGTTCACCTTCACGCTGAGCAAGCCGGGCACCTACTCGTACTTCTGCTCGATTCATCCCAAGATGACGGGCAAAGTGGTCGTCCAGTAGGGACCGTGAATCCGTTTGATTTGAAATCGGCATTGTTGGCCAAGCACGCGCAGCACGTGGTGCTGATCCATTTTCCGATTGCGTTATTCGTCACCGGTGTGGCGTTCGATTGTGGGGTGCGCTGGACGCGACGCGCCGGGCTGGAAGCAGCAGCGTACTGCAATCTGATAGCGGCCGCCGTTTCCGTCCTGCCGGCGCTCGTGAGCGGTATTCTGGCTTGGCAATGGCAGTTGGAGGGGCAAAAACTGAAGGGGGTGTTGCTGCTGCACCTGCTGCTAGGTTGTGCCTCGGCGGCATTGATCTGGCTGGTGGCGGCGATGCGATGGCGGGGCCGCGGCGCAGGATTGCCTTGGTATCTCTTAGCGCTGGAGTTGGTGGGGGTAGCGCTGGTCGCGGTCACGGGGCATTTGGGGGGATTTCTGAGCGGGGTGAATGGGGGCTAGCGGGCGGGGGCGGACAGGAGTGTCCGCCCTACCCACACGTTATGGCTTCATGGTCGGGCGCAGCAGGATCTCGCTGACGAAGGATTGCGGAGCCTGGGTCACGAGCATGGCGACGGCATGGGCGATGTCGCTCGGCTGCAGCATCTTGCTGAAGTCCTTGCCGGTGTGGGGCACGAGTTCCGTGTTGGTTGACCCGGGACAGATCACCGAAACACGAATGTTGTGGCCGCGCAACTCCTCCGCGATCGAGTAGCTCAAGCCGTTCAATCCCCACTTGGAAGCGGCATAAGCGGCGCCGTTGGGCAGGGGATTCTTGCCGGCCAGCGACGAGATGTTGATGATGTGCCCGCTCTTGGTGCGCAGCATGAGCGGAACCAGGCAGCGAAGGGCATAGTAAACCCCGCGAAGATTGGTGTTAACAATCTGGTCCCAGGCGCTCGGGAGCAAGCTGATGCAGCGGACCGCCGAAGCCGCCGATGGCGGCGTTGTTCACCAGAATGTCGAGGCGCCCGAATGTGGTCTCTACGCGGGCGGCCAGGGCTTCGACCGACGACAGGCTGATAAGGTCGCACTCGATGACCTCGGCCTGGCCTCCGGCCTGGGATATCGCGGTGGCAGTGGCCTCCAGTGTCTTGCGTGTGCGGCCGCACACAATCGTTGTAGCTCCAAGACGGGCGAGAGTTTTGGCGATCGCCGCTCCCATGCCTCGACCCGCCCCCGTAACCACAGCCACCTGGCCTGCTAAGGGCTTAGGGTTTGACTCACTCATAGATCGAACCTCCCCGATTCCTCTGGTTTAGAGGCGAAATGCGTACCCCCGAGGACACTCGTGCATCTTACAAGTTGGGTACAATGTGCGGCAAAGCCGCTTGCCTTACGAGGATGACATACTTATAATCCCGCTCACCGGTAAGACCGCTACTGGCTGCCTTTGGGTATCATGCCGTGAGGGGGCGCTGGGTTTTCCGGACCCGTCACATGGGCGCGCAACGCCTGTGTCTGAGACAACCTGGGTGAGCAGAGTGAAGGGGGGCCACCCGGGCAGGATGTCGTCGCTGATTTCCCAAAAGTTCAAGGAGCCATTCGAATGAAGACGAGTGTGTTGGCAGTTTTGCTTGCGTTGCTTGCGGTCGCGCAGGTTGCGGCAGCGCCGCAGCCTCAGGCGCAGCCCAGTTCTTCCGCGTCGCAAGCCCCGGTGATTAAGGACCCTGCGGAATACAACGCCTATATGGGCGCTATCGCGGAGAAAGACCCGGCCGCGAAGATCAGCGGGCTGGAAGCCTTCCTGGTGCAGTTTCCCAACAGCGTCGTGAAAGTGGACGCGCTTGAAACCCTGATGGGCGCCTACCAGCAAGCCGGCAACGCGGCAAAAGTCGTGGACACTGCCAACCGGCTGCTAGCAGTGTCGCCAGACGATGTGCGCGCCCTGGTTGTTCTGGCTTACACCGATCAGGCTGGCCAAAAATGGCCGGACGCGACACAGCACGCCACGCACGGGCTCGAAGCACTCTCGAAAATGACCAAACCAGAGGGCGTTTCTGACGCCGATTTCGAGAAGCAGAAAACCCAGATGGCCACCTTGCTGAATGGCGTAGCGGGAATGGCGGCGTTGAACCAGAAGAATCTTCCCGACGCGCAAAAGTATCTGCGAGCTGCGGTGCAGGGCGATCCTAACAATCTGCAGAATGTGTACCCCCTGGCCTTGTCGTATCTGACGGCGACGCCGCCGGACAATGTCAACGGATTGTTCTTCATCGCGCGCGCCGCCGACCTTGCCACAGGAGCCGGTCAGACGCAGATTCAGGCTTACGGTAAGAGCATGTACGTCAAGTACCACGGCTCGGAAGACGGATGGACGGACGTGCTCAACGCCGCCAAGACCGCCACAGAGCCTCCGGCTGGTTTCACCATCACGCAGTACGTTCCCCCCACCCCCGCGCAGCAGTGCACAGAGATCGTAAAGTCCAAGGATCCCAAAGACATGAGCTTCGCCGAATGGGAGCTGTGCCTCTCGGCGGGCACGCCTGAAGATTCCGACAAAGTGTGGTCGGCGATCAAGGGCAAGCCTTTGCAGATGGAGGGAATCGTCATCAAGGCTTCCGCCGATGAACTGCAAATCGCTGGCAGCGAGGACGATATCGATCAAAAGCGGGCGGATATCATCCTGACTCCTACCGGCACGATTCCGCCGCGGCTGATGCCGGCGGAGGGCGCGACCCTGGATTTCGAGGGCACACCGGTCTCCTTTACTCCAACGCCGTTTGTGATGAACATGGAGAAGGGTGCATTGCTCACGAAGGCTCCGCCGGCGACCAAGAAGCCGCCGGTGCATCACGCGCCTGCAAAGAAGAAATAGATTTTTCCCCAGAGCAGCGGAAAGAGGCGTCCCCACAATTGGGACGCCTTTTCGTTTGAGCGGGAATTTGGGAGGATTGCGGTTCGGCTGCGGCAAAAGGCCCCGCAGCTCAATTTCGAGCTAGCGGGCGACCTTTTTCTCGTAGGGGACCGAGCGGGTGCTGCGCGGAGGACGTTTGCCGCCCTTCACTTGACGCATATCGATTTTCAGCTCGGCGATGGTGCGGCTGAGGGTATTGCGATGCATGCCGAGCTGGCGCGCGGCACGGCACTGGTTTCCTTTGTTCTCCTCGAGGACGGTCAGGATAAAGCGCTTCTTGAACTCCCGCACAGCCTCGGAATACAAGATATTGCTTTTGTACATCTGCAGCACCAGTGCTTCAAGCTGATCTCTCACGGCCTCTCTCTTTCTTTTCTCGCCAGGAGCATCTTCCTGGCGGCAGGGCAACAGATTCACAATCTCATTTCGCGGCGCCGGTTTCCGGCTTGGCTTCGCTCGGGGGCTGCGCATGCTTCTGCAGCAAATCCAACCCTTGATAGAAGCGCGCTCGCAACTCTGCCGGGGCTACCCAAATGGCGGCCCGCCCCACGACCAGGAAATACGGCGCCAACTCCGAACCTTCCAGCAACTTCGAGGTGGGAGTAAAGGCCGCCATGCTGACCAGAACAATAGCCACCACCAGGCAGCCGCGCAGCAGGCCCAAAAACCCACCAAGGAAACGATCAAAGAAACTAAGCCCGGCTTCTCGTACAATCCAGCGGGCAATTCTGCCGGCCATGCCGGCGAGAATCATTACCGCTGAAAAAATAATCAGGAACCCAGCAATCTCCCCCAGCCACAACGACTTCAAGTAAGGCGAAAACCACTGCGCCAGCCGGTAATACTGCCAGGCGGCCAGCAAGTATCCAAATACCAATCCGGCAATGGCAAAGGCTTCCTGGAAGAAGCCCGAGCTGGCGGCTCCCACCACGGACAACACAATCACGGCCAGGATGATCCAGTCCGCGCCGTTCATAGGCGTATGCCCACGCTGCGGCTAAACCTCCAACTCGTGACCCGTAAGCTTTTGGTACGCCTCGAGGTATTTCTCGCTGGTCCGGCGAGCCACCTCCGGGGGAAGGGCAGGGTGCAGGAGGCTGCTTGTTCCAGCGTATTTCCTCGAGGTAATCGCGAACGTACTGCTTGTCGTACGATTCCTGCGCCCGGCCCGGCTGGTATTTGTCAGCCGGCCAGAAACGGGAGGAATCGGGAGTCAGCACTTCGTCGGCCAGGGTGATGCCCGCCGCCGTGCGCCCAAACTCGAACTTTGTGTCGGCGATAATAATACCCTTTTGCCGCGCATATTCGGCGGCCTTGCCGTAGATTTCCAGGCTCAGGTTCTTCAACTGCCCGCTTAGCTCAGGACCGACCAGACGCGACATTTCTTCCAGCGAAATATTTTCGTCATGTCCCGTGGTCGCTTTGGTCGCGGGCGTAAAGATAGGCTCAGGAAGCTGATCGGACTCCTTAAGCCCTGCTGGCAACTGGATGCCGCAGACGCTGCCGCTGGCTTTGTACTCTTTCCAGGCCGATCCGGAAAGATAGCCGCGAACCACGCACTCCACGGGAATCATATCGCCGCGGACGACCATCATGGAGCGGCCGCGAAGCTGGTCGGCATATTTGCGAACCGCAGCGGGATATTGCGAAACCTCCGCCGTGACCAGATGGTTGGGCACGACATCGCGGAGAAACTCGAACCAGAACAAAGATATCTGGGTCAGGACGTGGCCTTTATGGGGAATGCCGGTGGCCAGCACATAGTCGAAGGCGGAAATGCGGTCCGTGGCCACGAAAAGCAGATGCTCGCTGCCCAGGCGGTACACGTCGCGCACTTTGCCGCTGGCATAGAGTTCGAGGTCCGGGAAGTCGGTGCGTAGCAGAACGGAGTCGAGAAGTTGGGGGCTCATGCTGGAATTTTACAGGCAAGAAACGTCGCGTATTCTAGCTGCTCAGAAAAATTTGTCAATTGCTCCCATCACAATCTCTTCTCAAGATGGTTGGCCTTTGAATACAAAAGGGTTGACAGTTGCAGTGGGTTCCGGGTAAGCGCCCGCGCGAGGCTTTTCGAGCGCGGCCGAGCTTGTGGAAAATCGGCGGGATACGTGGATAACTAAGCCGCGAGCGCTGCGAAAGAAAACTCTGCTACGCGCTCGCGGCGAAACGCACCGAAATCAGCTTGGAAACGCCCGGCTCCTGCATGGTGACGCCGTAGAGCACGGGCGCGATGCTCATGGTTTTCTTGCTGTGAGTGATGAGCACGAATTGCGTCTGCACGCTCATTTCTTTGACCAACTCGGTGAAGCGGCCGATGTTGGCCTCGTCGAGCGGGGCATCCACTTCGTCGAGAATGCAGAACGGGCTGGGCTGGTATTGGAAAATGCCCACCAGCAAAGCCAACGCCGTGAGCGCTTTCTCTCCGCCCGACAGCAGCAAAACATTCTGCAGCTTCTTTCCCGGAGGCGAGGCCACTACGTCAATGCCGCTTTCCGCGCTGTTTTCCTCGTCGGTGAGGCGCATGAAGGCGTGGCCGCCTCCGAACAGCTTGCTGAAAGTGAGCTGGAAGTTCTCGTTGATCTGCTGGAAGGCCTCCTCGAACTTCTGGCGCGAGAAGGTGTCGATCTCCTTAATCGTCGCTTGCGTATTCTCGATGGATTCGACCAGATCCTTCCGCTGGGTTTCGAGGAAGGTATGGCGTTCGGCGGTCTCTTTGTATTCTTCGAGCGCCATCATGTTGACCGGCCCCATGCCTTCCAGGCGGGCACGCATGTCGCGGTAAACCTGGTCTTCGACCGCGAGCATTTCGCCGGCCAGGGTCGCAATCGCTGAGTCAGCCGTCAACTCCTCGCGCTGCACCCCGAGTTCGTTCAGGCAGGTTTCGGCCAAATACTCGCCGTCCGATTGCAGTTTGGCGGCCGAGGCGGAAAGCTCGCCGCGGCGGTCGCGGGCCTGATCGAGCAACAGGCGGGCATTGCGCAGGCCTTCTTCAATCTCTGCAAGACGGGCGCGAACCTGTTCGGATTCGAACTGCAGCAGCCCGTCCCGGGCTTCGCCCGCGTTGCGCTCCGCCTCGAGATCGACCAGTTGGGTGGCAATTTCCTGGCTCTCGCTCTCGCGCTCGAGAATCTCGCCAAAGGCTGACTCGATTTGCGCCCGCAGCGCGTTGCCGCGAGCGCGCATTTCTAAGGCCATGGATTCAATCCGCTCCACCCCGGCCGCTGCGGCGCGATGACGTTCTTCCAAGGTGGCGACTCGGGCCAGTTGCAAGGAAGCTTCCTTTGCTGACAGATCGCGGGCCTCGCGCAGCCCGGATAGTTGCTGCTGGGCGTTGGCTGCAGCATGCTCCAATTCGTATTGCCGCTCCTGCACGGCGACCAGCCCGATTTGGCGGGCGGTGATCAATGACTCCTGTTCCGCGCGCTCAGCCGCCAGTCGGCGCAACTCATCCTCACAAGCTGTGAGCCGATCTCGCTCACGCGGGCCATTTCTGAGTCCAGCCTGCTGCAGCATATGGCCGGACGTCATGGCCTGCTTTTCTGCCTCGCGTTTGCCGGCTTCCAGGCGCTCGAGCAGGGAGGTGAGATCGCTGATTTCGCGACCGAGAGTAAGAACCAGGGTTTCTTCATTGCGCAGGGCGGATTCCAGATCGGCCAGCAGGCGCAGCACATCGCGCAGCTCGCGCTTCATGGAAAGCGGACCCTCGGCGCGCTGTTTTCCTCCGGTGACGGTCACGTTGTGAAAGCACTCGCCGCTATGCGAAAGAAAGAACGCATCCGGATTTTCCAGAGCCAGGCTGCGCGCGAATCCCGGGTCAGGGACGATGTAACCGTCGCGCAATTTCGGGAGAATGACCTCCAGCGACCGCCCGAATCCGTTGAGCACGCGAATGGCATTCTTCAGCGGAAGGATGGCCTCATTCGGCCGTGCCGCGCGAGCCGCTTCATCCACCGCAAACGAAAACTTCGCTTGCGAGTCTTCGGGATGGACCAGAAAAGTCGCGCGCCCATCCACATTCGTACGCAGCAGGCGCAGACCCTCATCGGCTGCATCCCAGGATTTCACGACGACGTAGTTCAGCTCATCGCGGAGAAAATCTTCGACCACCCCTTCGTAGCGAGGCTCCACTTCAAGGAAGTCGGCCAGCACGCCGGCCGGAGCAAGTCCGCCGTGCAGCCCACCTGACTGGAAACAGCCGGCGGACCGATTCAGTCGAATAGCCGTGCTCGGCGATCACCGCTTCCAGGGAGCCTTTCTTGCCAAACGCGGTTGCGTATTCAGCGCGGAGGCCATCCAGCCGCCGCTTGGCTTCAATTTCTTCGCGGCGCTTGCGTTCGAGCGTCTGGCGAGTTTGATCGATTTCTTCCGCCAAGGCTGTCGCCTGCTGCGAGACGCTCTCAAATTCCAAAGCCAGTTGCCCACGCTGGCCGCCGAAAGCCTCAACCTGCGAATTCGCGGTTGCTATTTCTGCCTTCAAGCGCTGAGCTTCGCGGTCGACTGCAGCCAGCCGCTCCTCGGCCTGGGTGAGCTGGTTGCGCAGGTTGGAAGCCGAAGAAATCGCTTCTAAGATCGCACTGCGGGAAGCCTCCTGCTGATGCTCGAGTTCCGACAACGCCTGAGCTGCGCCGGCGGCCTCTTCCTGGGTTTGCGTTAGCCGCTGTTGCGCGGCGGCGACTTCCTCCGCCGCGGAACTCAGCATTTGCCGGTTGGCTTCGAGCTCGGCCTCGATCGCCAGCAGGCGTTCCCGCGCCTGGGTCAATTCGGCCTGGGACGAGAGGGCGCGCTCCACCAATTCGCCGCAGCGTTCCTGATTGTGCCGGCGCGTAGCGGAGGCGCGGTCCGACTTCCAGCTTGATCTCACTCAGCCGGTCGCGATTTTCGCGCAGCTCGGTTTCAATGGCATAGCCACGCTGGGTGCGTTCGCCATGCTCGGCCTCCCACTGCTGCACGGTTTCCGACTGCTGCCGCATTTGCTCGGCTACGCTATTGATTTGCGCGTCAAGTTGAGCGCTCTCCTGGTCGATCTGGGCAAATTTGCTGGCCAACACCACGCGCAGCTTGGCGCGCATTTCGTCGCGGAGCTTGGCATAGCGCTCCGCTTTCGAAGCCTGCCGCTTCAGCGAATTCATCTGCCGCGTGACTTCGTCGAAAATATCGTTCACGCGAGCCAGGTTCTGCTTGGCGTCTTCCAGGCGCGCCTCGGCCAGCCGCTTCTTGGTCTTGAACTTGGTGATGCCGGCGGCTTCTTCGAGGATGGCGCGGCGGTCGGTGGGCCGGCTGCTGAGAATTTGCCCGATGCGTCCCTGCTCGATCAGCGCATACGACTCCGGCCCGAGGCCAGTGCCCATGAACAATTCCTGAATATCGCGGAGGCGGCACAGCTTGCCGTTGAGCAGATATTCGCTATCGCCTGACCGAAACAGCCGCCGCGTGACCACGATCTCCCCGGCATGAACCTGCTGCTGGTTAACTTCCTTCGTCGGATCTTCAAAACCACATGCGGACCATCTTCGCTTGCGTGGGCACCGTCGCCCTCGGAAGCCTGCCCTGAGCCTGGTCGAAGGGTCCCGGCAGAGCGAAGCTCGCCGGCCTCGCCCTCCGAACTCACCGCCTCGCCCTCAATCTCTTCCACTCTTCCCGGCTGCGCTTCCTCCGTTAATCGCTCGGTCTCTTCCGCCGCTTCCGCCCGAATGGCCGCCTCATCCCAATCGTCGTTACTCGGCTCACCGCCACTCAGCTCTCCACCCGGCATCTCGTCTTTGATCTCAACCTCAGTCGGCTCGTTGGCATCCGCCCCGCCATACACTTCAGGGTCGATCAGAGACAGCGACACCTCCGCCATGCCGGTCGGCTTGCGGTCGTTCGTGCCCGCGAAGATGACATCTTCCATGCGCGACCCGCGCAGCGTTTTCGCCGACTGCTCGCCCAGCACCCAGGAGATGGCATCCGCAATATTCGACTTGCCGCAGCCGTTGGGGCCGATGATGGCCGCAATCCCATCCCCATGAAACTTGAGGTCGGTGCGGTCGCAAAACGATTTGAACCCGAGAATCTGCAGCCGTTTCAGTTTGAGCAAGAAAAACTCCTTTGCAGCACGTGGGGACAGCCGCCCTCGGCTGTCCAGTCGAGCGAAGCCCGACCGCTTGCCGGCGCCGGCCCCAATCCCTGTTACCCCAATCCCTGTCATCCCGAGCGGAACAATCCGATTCGCTAGCGAATCGGATTGTGGAGTCGAGGGACCTTGCGTTCTTTCTCCGGTTGAGATACCCCGGTTAACTACATTGATGCCCGGCACAGTTTTACGGGCCGCTCCCCCAAGGCTGGGTCGGAGAGAGCACAAGTCCCAGCTACTGTAACGGCGAAATTGCGCCGGGGTCAAGCAAGAAAACACTATATCTGGTATGGCCCTAAGCGCAACCACGTCATTCTGCACACACAATGCTGCAATCGTGCATTTCAGGGGTGGGGAAAGGAAAAGGAAGGGAGGATCGCGAGAGCAAAACAAGCTTACCTTTCCTCCAACCCGGGAGCAATAATTAATTTTGAGGTGGCGAGGCTTACATGGCACAAGAGGAAAAAGAACAATCGGCTCCTATGCTTTCCGAAAGGGCCAGCCGATACCGGGCTGAGGTTGAGAAGGTCGTGAGGGAAGTTGGGGAGCATCCACTTTTCGAACTGAAGCGCCGCTACGAATTTGGCAAGATCTGCGACAAGATCGAATTCGTAAAGGATATCCAGTCCATAGCCACATCAAAGATCGACTCGGAGAAATACTTGGTTGTCGGAGCCGACGAACAAGCAAGGTGCTTCGTGAACGTGGACAATATCGATGAGTTCGACGAAGCAAAACTCAGGCAACAGCTTGAAAAATATCTTGATCCGGTACCGTTGTTCGAGTTGTTCTCATTGACGTCCTCCGACGGCAAGAACTTCGTTCTGCTCATATTTCCGAGGCAGAAGAGTAGACGAATTCTCGCAATCAAGACTGTGAACGACGATTCAACGGGAAAGAGCAAGATGCTCATTCGAGAGGGCGATCTCTGGACAAAAGGGAGTTCGACAGGGAAACGGCTCGCGACGCGGGAAGATTGGGACGAGATTTACGAGGAGGTTATTGAGCTCGAGACGGAGCGGCGGACGCGGCAACGCGTCGCTCACTTCCTCGAACGGGCCACCACAGAAAAGAAATTGCAGACCAGCTATGGCGTGTCGGTACTTCCGACCTTCACTAGCGACGAGGAGTTCGGCGCGCTGGTGGAAAGCATTTGTGTCTCCCAGGACCGGATGAGATTCGGCGTTCTGCTTGAGAGGCTCCGCGACGACCTTGTTGAGGGCTGGTACTCCATAGACGCGTTCGTTACGGTCCACGACCCCAACGCGGCCCAGGCATCCGTCTCGGAACGCATTGTTAAAGTTCGCGACCACAAAACAAATGTGTTTCTACCGGCGATGCAGAAGTTGACCTCCGCTGCTATATACGTCACCAAGAACGGCGGCGGTCCCGAGCTTCTGGCGATGGCGATTCAGCTGCTGGAGGAGGTCTACGACGCAACCGATCGCCTGCGCCTTTCCTACCTGCGCTGGGTTAGCCCGCGCGGCGGAACGTCGGCCTCAAGTGCTGAACATGTCAGCCATACGGTCCCGGCATTCGAATCGCTCGTTTCGTTGCACCTGATAGGCGCGTATGTGGCGAAGCGGAGAAAATTTCAATACCTCCCGCTTCTTCTGCGGCGCACCGTACGCGCGGGAGGCGGGGATGTTACGCCCGATTTTAGCCAGCCGATGGCCTTCTGGCCGCTGCGACCCGGCTGGGGAGAGCCGGCGGCGCTGCAGTGGCGGGCAGGTAGGATCGAGGTTTGCACCGAACGCGTGCAGGGTGACCCTGTGTTCCTGAAGCTCTTTGGTTCTGCAGCAGCCGCAATAGAGGCACTCTGCGAGTACGAGCTTCTTTTGGAGTGGAACTCCTATTTGGCGGTAGACGAGAAGCGAACGCCGGAGTCCGCCGACTATATGAAGAAAGCGTACCCGACTATTGACTTCGGCTTCTGGCCCAGCTTGATCGCGTTCCCGATCGAGAACGTAATGAGCCTCGGCGCAACGCTGCTTACGGGGATTAAGCAGAAGAACTCTGTATTCCTCAAGAGCACACTCTTCGACGAGAATCTCGCCCCCATACTTCAACGGGACAGTGGGCAGGGCGTGTTTGCTAGGTTTATCCAGCAACTTGACAACAGCAAGCACCAACTATCGCTGGAACTGCGCAAGCTTCCATTGCCGACGTTTTGGCCCAAGGAGATTGCGGAGGCTCTCAAAGCGTTGAACCAACCGGCATGATCCCTCCCTTCCTAGGGCATGGCAGGAAAATCGCGAAGTTCAGCGGCTGACAGGTCAAGCACAATTCAATCGCCTCGTGCACGCGCTCCAGCAGCGTGTCGAGTTTCTTGGCTTGGGTATGGCAGCCTCGCCGTCCTGGAACCGTCGCGACGTAGTAACGCCCTTCGTCGCGCTCGGTCACGACTGTAAATTTCCTAGGGTGCTTCATGGCGCGATTCTAGTATCGGAAGAACGGCGAAACCTGGGCCTCCAGAGACTGCCGAGCCCTGGTCGGCCTGGACCCTTCGACTGCGCTCAGGGCAGGCCTGCGAGCGCTCCCGTCCCAACGCGATTGTTGTGGTTCTTAACCGGTTGCCCGGCCTGAGCGGAGCGATTACTGCGCGTTAAGACAAGGTGGCTTGACACTACAATCCTCGCCTCTTACCCTTGACCTATGGAAGTCCGCTTGACGCCCGATCAGGAAGCGTTCGTCCGCGAGGCCATCGAGAAGGGCCGATTTCATCGTCCTGAGGATGCCGTGGAGGAAGCCCTGTCGCTGTGGGAAGAAAGGGAGCGCACCCGAGCCGAGATTCTGGCCGCCATTGAAACGGCGGAGGCATCCCTCGCACGAGGCGAAGGACGCACCATCACAGCGGAATCCATGCAACAGCTGGCCGGCGAAGTCAAACAGCGTGGCCGCTCCCGGCTCGCCGCCGAGCCCTCCCCGCGCTGATGGCGCACCGCGTCGCGCTGCAAGCTGAAGCCGAGCTTGACGGCATCTGGTATTACACCGCAAAAGAAAGCGGCAGCATCGAGATTGCCGACCGGCTCGTTGATTCCATTACCCAGCGCTTTCTGCTTCTTTCCCGCCACCCACGCCTCGGACGCCGCCGTGATGAGGAATTGCGTCCCGGCCTGCGCAGCTTTTCAGTAGGGCAATACGTCATTCTGTATCGCATTGAAGGTGAGGACGTGCTTATTCTCCATGTCATTCGGGGCAGCCGTAACCTCGATGCGCTTCTGGGTTAGAGACGGCGAGTCAGTCGACCTCTCGAACTAGAAGAGTTCCACGCGGGCCGCATTACCGGAAGCGGAGGCCAGCGCCCTGTCCCGCGTAATCAAGGGAGCCCCGAGTTGTTCGGCCAGCACGAGGTAGGCGGCATCGTAGGCAGAAAAGTTGTGCCGCAGTTGCCAGATTCGCGGAAGCAGCACGAGATGAGGATAGCGAGTTATCCGCAGATCCAACAGATCGCGAACCGCCTCATCGCAACGCTGTGCCGAGACCACTCGTTGCAGCGCGAGGCGGCGCAGAACCTGGGTGACCTCAAGATCCAGGAGTTCGGGCGCGTGCAAGGTTTCGTTACGCGAGTAGATTCTCTCTTCAATGCGCTGGCCGGCAGCCGTTTGCAGGAGCCAGTCGACGGCGGCCGATGCATCCAGGACCATCATCGCGCCGCGCGTTCTTCTCGCACCAGAAGGGCGGTATCGATCTGCGCCGCCACCGGCTCACGCTGGTGCAGGCGCTCGCGCAATTCCGCGAGGGTGGGGCGCTCCGCGATCTCCTTGATTTCCGCCAATAGATAATCTGAAAGCGACATACCTGCCATGGCCGCGCGCGCTTTCAGTCCGCGATGCAGAGCATCGGGCACGTTGCGAAGCTGAATCATCTTTGACATGTGCTAAGCATACTTTCATGTTCTGCACATGTCAATGCGCCCGCCGCGTTTAAAATGGCGGTCCCGCGTAAAGGCTTCCTGTACAACAACTTCATACATTGCCGTACATACACTTCTGCCGTGGCAAAGTGTTCCGCAAGGAACACTAGAGCGTTCCGCTATCAACCCTACTTCCCGCCGAGCTTCTCGAAGAACAGGCAGATCGACTCGATCCCATAGTAGAAGTTGGGGATGTGGAACTTTTCATTGGGGGCGTGCAGGTTGTCGTCGGGCAGGCCGAAGCCCATCATCACCGAAGGAATTTTCAGCACGTCCTGAAAGTCGGTGACGATGGGAATCGATCCGCCGGAGCGGATGAAGACGGTCGTGCTTTCTGGAAGACGTCGTGCAGCGCTTCGGTGGCGGCTTTGATGTATGGATTGTTCGGTGCCGACCACGCAGGCCGGGCCTTTGCTCCACACTTTTATGTTGGTCTGAATTCCTTTGGGCGTGAGCTTCTTCACGTAGTCCTTGAATCTCTTGAGCACGTCTCCGGCGTCCTGATTGGGCACCAGGCGCATGGAAACTTTGGCAGCGGCTTTCGCCGGGATGACAGTCTTGGCGCCGGGCGCGGTGAAGCCGCCGGGCATGCCGTGTACTTCGAGCGTAGGCCGCGCCCAGGTGCGATAGAGCACGGAAAATCCAGGCTCGCCGGTGAGCGCGGTTGAGCCGACTTCAGTCTTGCGATAGTGCTCTTCATTGAAGGGCAGGCGCTTCCAGGCTTTGAGTTCGTCTTTGCTCGGAGCCTTCACGCCTTTGTAGAAGCCGGGGATCAGAATTTTGCCCTTGGCGTCTTTCAGCTTGCTGATGATTTCGATCAGCGCGAAAAATGGGTTGGGCGCCGCGCCGCCGTACACGCCGGAGTGCAGATCAGTCTTTGCGTCCAACGGCTTCGATTTCGGTGTAGACCAGGCCGCGCAGGCCGACGCAAAGCGTGGGCAGGTCCGGCGGCAAAAAGCTCGGTGTCGCAGACCAGCGCGAAATCGGCCTTCAGGCTGGCCTTTTCCTTGCGCACGTATTCGGCGATGGCTTCGCCGCCGACTTCTTCCTCGCCTTCAAAAAGCACTTTGACGTTGATGGGCAGCTTGCCGTCGCCCTTCATCAGCGCTTCCAAGGCCTTCACTTCCATCCAGAGCTGGCCTTTGTCGTCCACCGCGCCGCGGGCATAGATGTTGTTGTTGCGCTCGGTGGGCTCGAAGGGCGGCGTGACCCACTCGTCGAGCGGATCGGGTGGCTGCACGTCGTAATGGGCGTACATGAGCACAGTCGGCTTGCCCGGCGCGTGCAGCCAGTCGGCGTAGACCAGCGGATGGCCCTTGGTGGGAATGACTTCGACGTTCTCCATGCCGATGCGGCGCAGGTCGTCGGCGACAAAATCGGCGGCGCTTTGCACGTCGGATTTGTGCTCGTCCAGCGTGCTGATGCTGGGAATGCGGAGCAGATCTTTCAGTTCGTTGAGGAAGCGCTGCTGATTGCCGCGGGCGTAGCTGACTGCAGGGGAGGCCATGGGATCTGCCTTTCGTGCGCGATGGGAGAAAACGTCTCAGTATATACCGGGGGTGGGGACGGGGCTGCGGCCTCAGCGCCTAAAGGCGTGATTGGTTTCATGGGCGATTACGGCATCGCTGAAGCGATGCCCTGATACGAACCGTTAGTCGGCGACGATCAAGGTGTAGGTGAGATCGCCGGAGCGATAGGCGTCGAGGATGATGTCGATGCCGGCGATGAATTCGCGGGCGGCGCGGGGAAGGAGACGCACGGCGGGCGCGGCCAGGCGGGCGTGCTGCTGGCAGATTTCCCACGTATGGATGACCTGCGCGGTGAGGTTTTCGCTGTGCTTGATTTGCATGCCGGCGGATTCAATCGCGGCGCGATATTGCGCCGCGGTCCACAGTTCCGGGCAGAGAAATGCACGGGCGACTTCGCACACGCGGGCGCTTTCCATGGAGCCGGTCCAGGCCGCGAGCAGTAGTTGGCCGGAGGGGCGCAGCATCTGTTTTACATTTTGAAACAAGCGCATCTTGTCGGTGAAGTGCTCGGAGGATTCCATCACCCAGACTAGATCCGCCGCCGAAGTAGGAAATACGAACGTGTCGGCATCGTCGACAAGAAAGGTGAGCCGATCGGCCAGACCCGCGCCAGCAGCATGGTCACGGGCGATGCGCGCTTGCTTAGGACTTAGCGTCAAGCCTGTGCCGCGGCAGCCGTGCCGCTGGGCCAAGTACAGCAGCGTCCCGCCGTGGCCGCAGCCGACGTCGAATACTTCCTTGCCGCCCCGCAAGCCGAGCAAGTGAACGCAATGCTCCAGCATCTTGACTTGCGCTTCGGCCGGAGATTCGCCGTCTGTAAATAGACCGTGATGAATATGATCGCCCCAGAAGGTGCGATAGATGAAAGCCAGTGAATCGTAGTGCTCGCGGATTTGAGAGGCGGTTGCCATTCAATTGCGAAAACGTTGCGGCGAGAAGGCGGCAAGATCGTAATCCGGTTTCTCGCCCGCGATCACTTGCGCCATCACGTGGGCGGTGATCGGCGCGAGCAGGATACCATCGCGGAAGTGGCCGGTGGCCGCGAAGTAGCCGGGGATTTCAGTCGCTCCCAGGATTGGCAGATCGTCTGGCGTGCCAGGGCGCAAGCCAGCCCAGGCTTCCAGAATCTTGGCGTCGGCCAGTTTCGGAACGATGGCGACGGCGGCGTTACGCAGATGCTGGATGGTTGCCGGATCGGTGCGCTTGTCGAAGCCCGCTTCCTCAAGAGTTGAGCCGATGACGATGCGGCCATCGCCACGCGGAATGAGATAAACCTGGGGCGAGCGGATGACGTGGCGGAGAGCAGGGCCGCCAACCACGGCAAGCATTTGGCCCTTTACCGGGCGCGTTGGGATGCTCAGCGGCGGTAAGACCCCCGCCCAGGCACCGGCGCAATTGACGACGACGGGTGCGGCGTAGGTGGATTTGTCTCCGCGAACGCCAATCACGCTGTTGTGCTCAACGCAAACCTGCCGGACGGCGGTCCCGGATGCAATGTCTATCTCGCGATGCTTGGCTGCCCTGATCGCGGCGGAGAGCAAAGCTCGCGGGTCAAGGCTGCGTTCCTTCAGGTAGATTGCAGGCAGCGGCGCGGCGGCGAGGTCCGGCTCCAAATCGGCAAGGGCGGCTGTGGAAAGATCGGCGAAACAAAGATCGGCGGAGTCGTTTGGCTCACGGAAAAGAATGGTGCCTTGGTCGCGCAGGTTCGCATCAATTCCCGACTCATCCCGCAACTCATGCACGAATTCCGGATACATGCGGGCGCTGGCAGTGGCCAGCGACTGCAGAGGGACTGGAATTTCCAGAGGACAATCGGCCAACATGCCACCAGCGGCATGGGAGGCTTCGCGGCCGGGCTCGCCGCGCTCTACGATCAGCACTTTCATGCCGCGCTTGCGCAGGGCGATGGAAAGCGAGAGCCCGATGATGCCGCCGCCGATGATGATGACGTCCCAGGATTTCACCCGAGCATTGTAGAAGAGTGCAGTCGCCCTGAGGGAATCTGGCCTGCGCAAGCGCGGTCCAGCAGCGTCGAAGAATTCCTATGGCCGAAATAGATAAGGAGATCTGCTCGCACTAGGGATGCTTCCACTGCGGTTGAGCTTCGCGGCCGCGCTCAACGCTCGCTCGGCATGACAGCACTGCGTGACCAAAGTTACTTTCAGCCGAACCCTTCTGAGTACGCCGACGTGCATAGTGCGGCACTTATAATCCGCGCAGGGAACAGCAATTCCTTTTCCCACCCAAATGGCAAGCTCAACTGCACAAGTGAACTCCCGCGCGGGCAATGGATTGTGGATTTACAATCCCTGGCTCGACTTGTTGGTGGGTTGCGGCGCGTGGTCGGCGCCCTTGCTGCTGTTCTGGTACTTGTCGAACACGAGCGCGCTGGCCTGGTCGATTGCGTTTTACGGGTTGGCGCTGCTCTTCAATTATCCGCATTATATGGCGACCCTCTACCGCGCCTACCACACGGAAGAGGACTTCCGGAAATACCGCATCTTCACCGTGCACATCACAGTTTTGGTTCTACTGACGCTGGTGATGTCTCATTTCTGGTATCGCGCGCTGCCCTGGATTTTCACAATCTATCTCACCTGGAGCCCGTGGCATTACAGCGGACAGAACTACGGCCTGTTCATGATGTTTGCCCGGCGGGCCGGAGCCAAGCCGTCGCAAGACGAACGGCAGGCGCTGTATGCGGTCTTTTTGTTGTCATACGCGATTCTTTTTCTGAGCTTTCACACCGGAGTGTCGGGCGATCCGCTGTTTATTTCGCTGGGGCTTCCGGAAAGGTTCAGTACGCCTGCGGTGGCAGTTCTGGCGGTTGCGTTCCTTGGTTTCTCGGTGTTCGGCTTGTCGCGGTTGGCGCGGCAGGTGGGCTGGAAGCCGTTGCTGCCGGCGCTGACATTGTTTTCAACGCAATTTGTGTGGTTTCTTCTGCCCACGGCGATCACTCTGGCGGAAGGCTTGCGCATCACGCAAAGCCGCTACAGCAACGGCGTGTTGGCGGTGATGCACTCGGCGCAATATTTATGGATTACGAGTTACTACGCGCGGCGCGAAGCCAACGCGGAAGCGGGCAGCCGCTGGCGTCCGCTGGCGTATTTCGGCGTGCTCATCGTGGGAGGAATTGCGCTGTTTATCCCTGGGCCTTGGCTCGCCAGCCGAATCTTTCACTACGATTTCACCGCCAGCTTCCTGCTGTTTACCGCGCTGGTGAATATTCATCACTTCATTCTGGATGGCGCGATCTGGAAGCTGCGCGATGGCCGAATCGCCGCGCTGCTGCTGAATTCGAAAGGAAAGATTTCGAACGCGGCGGCGGATGCGGGCGGGCGCCTGGCTGCAGGCGCGCGCTGGGCGGTGGGAAGTTCCACGGGAGCGCGCGGCTTGCGCATCAGCGCGGCGTTGTTGCTTTTGACGCTGGGCACGGTCGACCAGGTCCGCTACTATCTCAGCCTTCATCAGGACAATCTGGAGGACTTGCAGCGCGCCGCGGAGCTCGACTCCTTCGACAGCTCGCTGCAGATGCGACTGGGCCGCAAGGAACTGGAAATCGGCGACAAGCAGCAAGCTGTCGAAGCATGGCGGCAAGCGGTCGAGGCCAATCCGGCGAACCCGGTGCCGCGCAATGCTCTGCTGCGGTATCTTACGGAGCGGAGGCGCTTCGACGAAGCCTATGCGCTGACCACGCGCGCGCTGCAATACACGCCTAAGGACATTGATCTGCTGGTGAACCACGGCGTTCTTGCGCGGCAGTTGGATCACCCCGAGCAGGCGATTGCGGATTGGCAAGAAGCGATTTCGCTCGATTCCACGCAAACGCTGCCGCAGCTTTATCTGGCGAATGAGCTTGACCGGGAAGGGAAGCTCGAGGCGGCGATTCCGCACTACCTCAAATTTCTGGAGGTTACTGCGAAAACCACGCGGCAAAACCGCCCGCCGGCGGGAGATGTCATCGGAGTGGCGCTGCGCCTGGCGCAGTGCCAGGAAACGGTCAACCGGCCAGCGGACGCGCGCAAGTCTTTTGAACTGGCGCGAGCTGTCGCAGCACAGGCGGGAGAGAAAAAGTTGGAGAGCCTGGCCAGCGTCGGAGAAGCGGGGTTGGAAAGCAAGCAGAAGAATATTCCTGAGGCGCTGCGGCTCTACCAGCATGCCCTCACACTTGACCGCGCCATGGACGACCGGCGAAACGAGGCCGATGATTGGTACAGCTACGCGCTCTTCCTGCGGGATTCGGGCTTTGCGCCGCGCTTGGTTTACGCTTGCCTGGTACGTTCGGAGTTCTTGCTGCAGTCGTTTAA
This sequence comes from uncultured Acidobacteriaceae bacterium, assembly GCA_963770915.1. Classification (GTDB taxonomy): domain Bacteria; phylum Acidobacteriota; class Terriglobia; order Terriglobales; family Acidobacteriaceae; genus PALSA-270. The sequence continues at coordinate 92,262 of CAVYRG010000002.1, read as the reverse complement.
GGATTCGCCAGAACTTGCTAATGTGGAAGCTGTTCGGGAGCAAGTCGGCGGCACGCTGCAAGCCCAGACAGCGGTATTACGCAAGCACCCGCAGCCGAGTCTGGATGAGGCTCTCAGTCTCACCGCCCAATAGCCGTTACAACCTGCTGAGATAGTTCACGACTTCAGGGTCGCTCCAGTTCACCTCGCCGATGAACTTGCGCCGCATCATTCCCTTGCGGTCGATGATGTAGGTCTCGGGAAAGCGGAAGGTCCCATAGAGATCGTTGCTTTTCTGGGTGGGATCGCGAACCGTGAGCAAACCGACGTTGTGCTGCTGTAGAAACCGACGATAAGCGCTGGCGTCTTCGTCGACACTGACGGCTAGCACAATCACGCCCTTGCTGCGCAGTTTCTGTTGCATTATTTCAAGGGAAGGCACTTCGTCCACGCAGGGCTGGCACCAGGTAGCCCAGAAATTCAGGACCACGACCTTTCCGCGGAACTCGCTGAGCGTGACTTTGGTGGTGGAGTCCTGGACCGTGAAATCGGGGGCGGCGCTGCCGATATGGGGCGGCCGGGAGCCGCTATAACAACCTGCCAGCAGAAGAGTTAGGATCCCGAGCAGAACAGAAGCGCGCCGCACACAGATATAATACTCAATTTGCCGCGAGGGCAGAAGGCAGCGGTTTTTGTGCCGAATGCCGAGCCCTTCTGACCGCCAATTGTTCTGACCATTGTCCGACCCGGAGCCATATGAATGCGGGTTCGCTTTATCACTTCCACACCACAAAACATAGAACTAGGAAGCGGCACGTTTGTGGGAATTCAAACGCTGGCGGGCGCTCTCCGCGACTTGGGTGTGACGGTGGAAGTGGTGGCTCCGACTTGGTCGATACGTCCCTATACGCTCGAGCGGCTGATCTTCAATGCGACGCTGCCGAGCCGACACCACGAAGACTTTGATGTGACGGTCGGCTTCGATATGGACGGCTATACGCTCGCCGGCAAGGGACGGGGTGTGCACATTGCGGCCGTCAAAGGAGTGATTGCCGACGAGGCGCGCTTTGAATCGGGGATTACGAAGGCGACGATGCGGCTGCAGGCGGCTTGCGAGAAGCAGCACGTGCGTCGCGCCGACGCGGTGATCACCACGAGCAAATATTCCAGCGGGCAGATTCGGCGGTTCTACAATCCGCGCGCCGAGCCGCGCGTGGTTCCGGAACTGATTGACCTTGGGCAATGGAAGAAGCTGATCCAGGCCAATGAATCGGCCGCAGATCCCGGGAAGTTTGTTGTGCTCACGGTGTGCCGCTTTTATCCGCGCAAACGGCTGCACGTTCTTCTGGGAGCCGCGGAAAGGCTGCGCGGCCGGATTCCCGGGCTGGAGGTGCGGATTGTTGGCGACGGGCCGGAGACGTCGAGTCTGAAGTCCTTGTGGCGGGCGAAGCGCCTGGAAGATGTCGTTAGATTTCTCGGCAATGTCACGCAGGTCGAACTGGCGCGCCAATATGGCCAGTGCCATGTCTTTTGCCTGCCCAGCGTCCAGGAGGGGTTTGGAGTCGTTTTTCTCGAGGCGATGGTTAACGGAAAACCGATCGTCGCGGCGCGGGCCGCAGCGGCGCCGGAAGTGGTGACGCACGGATTGCTTGCCGAACCGGACGACGAAGAGGCGTTGGCGGACGCGGTGGAGAGTTTTTATCGGCAGCCGGACTTGCGGGAACGTCTCGGCCTGGCGGGCGCGGAATTCGTTAAGCAGTTCGACGCGCCGCTCGTGGCACGGCAATTTCTGGAGGAAATGCTGCGCGTGGTTGAAGCTCGAAACCCCGCGCATGTCGCGTCGCCTGAGGCCCAGGAACCGGCGGGTTCGGTAAGATAGAGGATTGAGGATTGCGGTACCGTTAGAACACAAATATGGTTTATTTGACGCGCAAAGCCGAGTTCTCCGCTTCGCATTACTATGACAATCCGAGTCTGACGCCGGAGGAGAACCGGAGAATCTTCGGCAAATGCAATAATCCCAACGGACATGGGCACAACTACACGCTCGAAGTTACGGTTAAGGGCGAGGTCGATCCGCGCTCGGGCTTCGTGGTGGATTTGCGCCAGCTAAAGGAGAGCCTCCATAAGGAAGTGCTCGACGCATTGGATCATCGTTTTTTGAACAAAGAAGTGCCCGAGTTTCTCCATCGCATTCCGACGACAGAAAATCTGGCGATTTCCATTTGGCAGCGTCTGGAATGCAAGTTTGAGAGGGCAAAGCTGCACCGGGTGCGGGTTTATGAGACGCCCGATCTGTTTGTGGATTTTTACGGGGAAGCATGAAGGCATACCTCACGCGGCGCTACATGTTTTCCGCCTCGCATCGATTACATAACGATGCCATGTCTGAGACAGAGAACGTCGCAACTTACGGGAAGTGCAACAACCCACATGGGCATGGGCACAACTACGCCCTCGAAGTAACCGTCAGCGGGCCGGTGCAGGAAAGCACAGGGATGGTCTGCAATCTCGTGGATTTGGATGATTTTGTGCAGCGGCAGATCGTGGAGCGTTTCGATGTGCAGAACCTGAACACGCTGCCCGAGTTCGCGCGGGCCGTTCCTACAACGGAGAACCTGTGCACCGCAATTTACGATATTTTGCAGCGCGGCTTCGTCTCTGCTCATCTGGAGAAGGTACGTATGGAAGAGACTATGATGAATTCCTTCGAATATGCGGGAGGAGCGGAACTGCGCAGGTGAGAGCAGCAGGCCCGGAGGCATAGTGGCAGACGTCACGAAATCGATCGAGAACGGCACGTTGACCAGCGCCAGCTTCGATGATTTGCTGCGCGAGGTACTTGTCCGGCTGGGCGAGGATCCCTCTCGAGAAGGTCTGCAGCGCACGCCCGAACGCATGCGCCGGGCCTACGAATTCCTGACCAAGGGCTACCAGGAGGACCCAGAGGCTTTATTGCGGAAAGCTCTGTTCACCGTCACCTACGACGAGATGGTGATCGTAAAAGACATCGAGATGTTCAGCCTGTGCGAGCACCATTTGCTGCCCTTCTTCGGCAAGGTGCACGTGGCGTACATCCCCAATGGCAAAGTGATCGGATTGAGCAAAATTCCGCGGCTGATCGAGATTTTCGCCCGCAGATTGCAAATTCAGGAGCGCCTGACCACGCAAATTGCCGAGACCATTCAGAGCGCGATTCAGCCGCAAGGCGTGGGGGTAGTGATTGAAGCGCGCCATCTGTGCATGATGATGCGCGGGGTGGAGAAGCAACACTCTGCCGCCGTGACTTCCTCCATGCTGGGATCGTTCCGCAACGAAGAAGAGACCCGGACCGAGTTCCTTTCCCTCATTCGCAATCGCGCCAACGGGCTCTAGGGAAACTCTGAGCAGGTGTCGAATGAAACCCCAAACCACAGAGGACACAGAGAAGCACAGGGGAACACCAAGCCTTCATCAGAAATCAGACAGCCCCTGGCACTGAGACTCACCATGCGCCATAGCGGTAGCGTTGCGGCCGCTCAGGGAAGATCTTGATCATGACCACGCCTGCGATGAATCCTCCCACGTGCGCCCAGAACGCGACGCCGCCGCCGGTGTTGCCCGCGTAGGAGAGAGAAGTGGCCGCTCCGCTGACGAACTGGATCACGAACCAATAGCCGAGCACGATCCAGGCCGGAATGTGAACGAAGAACACGAAAAACCAGGTCAGCACCCGCGCGCGCGGGTAAACGACGAAATAAGCTCCGAGCACTCCGGCAATCGCTCCGCTGGCGCCAATCGTCGGGATGACGGAATTCGGGCTGAGCGCGACCTGCGCCATCGCGGCGGCCACCCCGCTGAGCAAATAGAACACCAGATACTTGAAATGGCCGAGATAGTCTTCGACGTTGTCCCCGAAGATCCATAGAAACCACATGTTGCCGATCACGTGCAGCCAGGAAGCGTGCAGAAACATCGAGGTGAAGACCGTCAAGCCGACCGCCACCGGGTTCCAATAGCGCGCTCCCGTGAGAAGCGCGGTCACGCGAGCGGGGACCAGCCCCATCTGAATCAGCAGAGCCTGCAGGCTGCGGGGGCTGAGCGTGGCCTCAAAAAGAAAGATGAGCAGATTCAGCCCGATGAGAAAGTAGGTCACGAAAGGAGTGCTGAAGCGGGGCTGGTCGTCGCGAAGAGGTATCATGCGAGAATTCAGGAATCGGGTAGTTTGGTCATCAGGGGATGGCGAATTTGCTCAATGGCCAAACCACGAGAGTGCTCATGAACGGCGTCTTGATTGTCGACAAACCTGCCGGAATAACCTCCCACGACGTGGTGAATCGTGTTCGCAAGATTCTACAACAACGCTCCGTTGGGCATTTGGGGACGCTCGACCCGCTGGCTACCGGAGTGCTGCCCATTTTGATCGGCAACCTCACGCGGCTGGCGCAGTTTTATCTTGCTTCGGAAAAGGCCTACGAGGGTGTGATTCGCTTCGGTTTTGCGACCGATACGTACGACGCCGAGGGCGAAGCGACGAGTTCTCCGCAGGCCGTTACGCTGGTCTTGACGCAGATCCGCGAACTCGCAGGGCAGTTTTGCGGCGTGATCGAGCAGATGCCGCCGCCTTTTTCGGCCAAGAAGATCAAGGGAGTTCCTGCTTACAAGCTGGCGAGGAAGCAGATGCCGGTCGCCCTGAAGGCGGTGCAAGTGGAGATCAAAGAGCTGGAAATCCTGAGCGCGGAGGGTGAACGCGCCTGCTTCCGGGCGCGGGTCGCCGCAGGGACCTACATGCGCTCGGTGGCACATGACATGGGGCAGAGAATGGGCTGCGGCGCGCACCTGGAATCGCTCTGCCGGACCGCGGTCGCAGAATTTCAACTCGACAGCGCTCATACCTTGGAGGAGATTGGGCAGGCGGCGGAACTGGGGCAGATTGAGGGTTTGTTTACCCATCCGCGAGCGCTGTTGCCGGAATTGCCTTCGGTGACTGCGAACGAGGAAGCCGCCGCGAACATTCGCAACGGACGGGCGGTGAATCTCCCCGAGCTTTCAGGCGCTAAATTGGTAAAGGTCTTCTGCGGACAAAGAGAACTCATCGCCATCGCCGCACGAGTGGCGGGCACTCTGTTTCACCCCAAAATCGTGCTGGCTGCGGAACAGACTCCGCAGCCAGCCCAAAGTTCTCTACCCTGAGAGCGGTCTTATTGCAGCATGGGAGAGCAGCAGGGCGGCTGCACTGGCTTCGGCTCCATCAGTTCGACGCGAGTCTGGTTCGGATCGTACAGATTAAGCTGCCATTTTCCATCGCGGCCGATCTTGGGCTTATCGGGAGTGAGGCCGCGCGACACAACCGTCTCATAGCCGGCCTGAGTGCTTGGAACGCCCAGCGCAAAGTGGTTCATGACGCCCAGCGTATGCACGCTTTCGTCGCGCAAGTTCATCATGTATTCAAGCCAGTCGGGGCCGTCGGGCACGCGCATATCGATCCAATCGGCCCGCGTATCGGTCATTCCACCCTGCCAGAAGAACTTGAAGCCCAAAATGTCCTTGAAGAAGTGATCCTCGGCGGCCCGGTCCTTCACCACAAAGCCTACGTGAATGATGTGGTCTGAGACGCGTTTGCCGGAGAGGAACTTTCCAAAATCCTTGCTTTCACGCGAGCCGGGCAGGAACTGCACGAACTCGACCACGTGATTCTCAGGGTCGTGAACCTGGAAGCTGAGGTTTCCATCCCGGTCTTTTGTGACTTTCTCAGGCACCCCCACGTCTTTGCTGGCCAAATAGGCGCGAAGCTGCTCGGCATTGGTGGTCTCAAAGGCGATGTCCACCAGGCGAAGCTGGTCTGGGGTTTTGAGGTCGGGGAAAATCTCGATGTACTGATGATCGTTGACCTTGAAATCGGCGAACAGGGGGTTGCCGTCCGGCTTCGTCTCCTTGAACGGTTCCTGAAAGCCGAGAACATCCGTGTAGAAGTGGCGGGCGGCGGCGAGGTCATTCGTGTTAAGAGCGATGTGCGCTACACCGACGATCGGGGGACGGGTAACGTCGGTTGGCCGATCCGCCGCGCGCAGCGTCAAAGGTTGTAGCACCATTCCAGCAAGCAGGGAAGAGAGGAAAAAACCGTAGCCGATTTTCATGCCCGCATAGTGAGACGATCAGGCAGGAATGTCAAGCCGGACAGAGCGCGGGTAGTGGCCCAGTTTGGCGAACTTATCCTAACCATTGTCATTTCGAGCCGGCCTTATCGGCGAGGAATCTGCTTGTTGCCACCGCCGAAACAGCAGATTCCTCGCGCGATACTGCTGCGCTTCGGAATGACAAAATTAGAAAGATACCCACATTGTGCCGCTACCAGAACGGGAAGTCAGTTTAGTTCTGGCCGTTGGCGATCAGGGGGTAGGACCCGAGGCATGGATGTCGATGGTCACCGATGGGCTGACGTGCAGGAAGAAGTTGCTGGGATTCTTGATGCCCCATTGCACGTAGGGAATCTCGAAGTGGGAGGATGCGGTCCAATGGTCGGCGGCCATTTCCATCTGCACCGGTATGGTGATTTCGTGGTCGGAGCCGTGAATGTTAAACACGCCATGAACCTGCAACGTAGATGCGCCTTGCGTTTCGAGTTTGCCTTCCACGCGGCCGGGGCGGAAGATGATTTCGGGGAATTTCGCACTCTCCAGGATCTCGCGGTGCATTCGGGTGTCGCGGCCGCTGTTCCCGCTCTGCCCGCTGGTGGCGTCGACTACGATTTCGCCGCTCACTGCGCCGGTGGCAGGATCGAAATGGACCGAGCCCCGCTTCACGGCGAAAGTTCCTTCGACGGTGTGCAAGGTCGCGCCCAGAGTGAACTGCACGGTGGTGTGATCCGCAACAAATTCGAGCTGCACCGGGTTCTGCTGGGCAAGCACAGCTGGCGCCCAAGCCAGAACGAGGGCAGCGGTGAAATGCGCAATCCGTGCCATGATATCGGCTCGCTTGTGTCCGCGGTTTTTCCTCATCGCATCTAGGCTATAGTGTGCACCGTTGCAGGCGTGTCAAGAAATGGTAACTTTCAGGAAAGTTGCCCCATGAAGCGAATCGTCGGCATTGCTGTTTTGACTCTCATTGCGCTTATCGCTTTGGTGTACGGCGGCGACTATGCCGTGCTCCGTTTCAAAATCTGGAAGGGGCGCGATGCCTTTGCCAGCGTCACGGTCGACCGCTATTACGCGATCGATAAGAAGTCCAACAAGATCGAGTACGTATACCTGGATTCGGTGAACGAACCCTGTGTTCACGCGCTTTTCCCGCATATGGGCGACCTGCCTTGCTGGTATCTCACTCGCCATACGGAAGACAAGATCGAAATCTGATTCGCCATGGCAGGCGGCATCATCAAAGATCCATGGCTCGCATTTTCATCACAGGTTCTTCGGACGGGCTTGGCCAGATGGCGGCGCAACTATTGGTCGAGCAAGGGCACCGGGTTGTTTTGCACGCCCGCAACGAAAAGCGCGGGAAGCAAGCGATGGCCGCAGTCCCGGGTGCGGAGACCTGCGTCCTCGGCGACCTGGCCAGTATCACGCAAACCCGCAGCGTGGCAGATCAGGTCAACGCGCTAGGCCAATTCGATGCGATTATCCACAACGCCGCGGTCGGCTACCTGGAGCCGCGGCGCATTGCAACCGAAGATGGCCTGCCGCACGTCTTCGCAGTCAATACTTTGGCGCCCTACATCCTGACCGCTCTGATTGGAAAGCCCAAGCGCCTTATCTACTTGAGTTCAGGTTTACATCAGAACGGAGATGCCAGCCTAAAGGATCTCGCGTGGGAACAGCGGTCGTGGCAGGGAACCCAGGCCTACTCTGACAGCAAACTTCACGACGTGATTCTGGCTTTCGCGCTGGCGCGGCGCTGGCCCGATGTTTTTTCGAACGCGCTCGAACCGGGATGGGTGGCGACGAAAATGGGTGGGCCGAACGCGCCCGATGACCTGGACCAAGGGCATCGTACGCAAGTGTGGCTGGCGGCGAGCGATGACCCGACCGCAAAGGTCACAGGTGAATACTTCTTCCATATGCGCCCGCGCGAGCCGAACCCCGCCTCGCGTAACATCGATCGGCAGGAGAAGCTGCTCGAAGCCTGCCAGCAGGTCTCAAGCGTTAATCTACCGTCGTGATTCCGACCTGCCGTTCCAAGGGGGTAAGACGGGCGTAGAGGGGGATTTGTCCCCTCTGCGCCTCGTCTGCTGTTATCTACAAGTGGGCGCTTGCCGGTGTCTTTTTCTTGCGGCCTGCCACGGTAGTTGGTGCCGAATGAACAGGTCTGCTCTTCCCGGCAACATCGAAGCGATCGGCGTCCATGACCTTGGCCCACGCGGCCACGAAGTCGTTGGCAAACTTTTGCTTCGAGTCCGCACAGGCATAGACTTCCGCCAGTGCGCGTAGCTGCGAGTGCGAACCGAAGATTAGGTCGACACGAGTGCCGGACCACTTGATCTGGTTGGTTTTCCGGTCGCGCCCTTCGTACACGGCCCCGGAGCCATTGGATTCACTGGACGGCTGCCATTGCGTGTTCATGTCGAGCAGGTTGACGAAGAAGTCGTTGGTTAGCGTTTCCGGCCGGTTGGTGAACACTCCGTGCTTGGCGTGTCCGAAGTCAGCGCCCAGGACGCGCATGCCGCCGACAAGGACGGTCATCTCAGGCGCCGTCAGCCGGAGCAATTGCGCCTTATCCACCAACAGCTCTTCAGGTGACATGTGCTGTTTGCCGTGGACATAGTTGCGAAACCCATCCGCCTTGGGTTCGAGCGGCTCGAAGGATTCGACGTCAGTTTGCTCCTGCGAGGCATCCACGCGGCCAGGCGTGAAGGAAACCTTCACTTCGAGCCCCGCTTTTTTCGCAGATTCCTCGACGGCTGCGCAGCCGCCCAGAACGATCAGGTCGGCCAGCGAGACCTTCTTCTTTCCGCCCGAGCTGTTGAAATCCTTTTGGATCGCTTCGAGCTTTTGCAGTACGTTGGCCAGTTCCGCCGGCTGGTTAACTTCCCAGTCTTTTTGGGGCGCCAGACGAATGCGCGCGCCGTTGGCGCCGCCTCGTTTGTCGGAGCCGCGGAAGGTTGACGCCGACGCCCAGGCCGCCGAAACGAGTTGAGAGATTGACAGACCGGACTTGAGGATCTTTGCCTTGAGCTCGGCAATGTCCTGCTGCCCGATCAATTCATGATCCACCGCGGGAAGAGGGTCCTGCCAGAGCAGGTGCTCCTTTGGAACCAGCGGGCCGAGATAACGCACGATCGGGCCCATATCGCGGTGGGTCAGCTTAAACCACGCCCGGGCGAACGCGTCTGCGAACTGGTCTGGATGCTCGTAGAAGCGCCGTGAAATTTTTTCGTAGGCCGGGTCAAAGCGCAACGAGAGGTCCGTAGTCAGCATGGTTGGCGCGTGACGCTTAGAGCGATCGAATGCATCGGGGATCGCCCCATTGCCTGCGCCATTCTTCGGGGTCCACTGATGCGCGCCAGCCGGGCTCTTCGTCAGCTCCCAATCGTATTTGAAAAGGTTCTCGAAGAAGTTGTTGCTCCACTTGGTTGGGGTCGTGGTCCAAATGACTTCCAGGCCGCTGCCGATTGCGTCACCGGCTTTGCCCGTCTTGAATTTGCTCTTCCAGCCGAGGCCTTGTTCCTCGATAGGAGCGGCTTCCGGCTCTGGGCCGACATTGGCCGCGTCGCCAGCACCGTGCGTTTTGCCGAAGGTGTGGCCACCGGCGATCAGCGCGACTGTTTCTTCGTCATTCATCGCCATGCGGCGGAAGGTTTCGCGAATATCCTTGGCCGCCGCGATGGGGTCCGGGTTACGATTTGGCCCTTCCGGATTCACGTAGATCAGGCCCATTTGCACGGCAGCGAGCGGATTTGCGAGATCACGGTCGCCGCTGTAGCGCTCGTCGGCCAGCCACTTGCCTTCGGAGCCCCAGAAGACGTCCTCTTCGGGTTCCCAAACATCCTCACGCCCGCCGCCGAAACCGAAAGTCTTGAAGCCCATCGACTCGAGAGCCACGTTGCCGGCCAGAATCATCAGGTCGGCCCAGGAAATCTTGCGTCCGTACTTCTGCTTGATGGGCCATAACAGCCGGCGCGCCTTGTCGAGGTTTACATTATCTGGCCAGCTATTGAGTGGCGCGAAGCGCTGTTGACCCGCTCCGGCGCCGCCGCGGCCGTCTCCGATGCGGTAGGTGCCGGCGCTGTGCCACGCCATACGGATGAACAGCCCGCCGTAGTGGCCAAAGTCGGCCGGCCACCAGTCCTGCGAGTCGGTCATCAACCCATGAAGATCCTTGATCACGGCATCCAGGTCGAGGCTCTTGAATGCCTCGGCGTAGTTGAACTCCTTGTCCATCGGACTGGAGAGGCTCGAGTGCTGGTGGAGAACCTGAAGGTCCAACTGGTTCGGCCACCACTCACGGTTCGTTTGTGCAGGGGTTGTGCCAGTCACCGGGCACTTGGCTTCGGTTGCCATGATTCTTGCTCCTGATTCTCGGGGACGGATGCCCCCGGGCTGACGTGGTTCTTTCTCCACGGGTTGATTTTGATGACGAATTGCCCCATAAAACGCCTACGAAACTTGGCGGGAAGCGCGCCGCGGAGCGCACTTGGCGCAGAATCCCCGGAAAATGAGTTCGCACTCGCGAACCCTCCGCTTGCCGAACGAGCGCGAGGCAGGCCATGGCACGTCATACCACGCCATGTCCTCAACATTGCCGCAACGGTCGCAGATGAAGTGGTGATGCGGCATACCTTTGGCATCGAACCGCGCGGCGCGTCCCTCGACCGCTACTTCACGCACTAAGCCCGCTTTCACCAGGTCCCGCAGATTGTTGTAAGTCGTGGCCCTTGAAGACCGCGGGTCCACGCGATTCACGGCTTCGAAAATTTCCGCAGCCGTGGGATGCCAGTCGCGTTTCATCAGGACTGCCATCACGGCGTAGCGCTGCGGCGTGCAGCGCAGGCCGGTACCGGCCAAGGACCGCTTAATCGCCTCGGAGTCCATCTACTACTTGGAATATATCTAATCTGACATTTTGTCAAGACTCATGCTTTTGCGTCGTGCTGCGAGGGACATTTCAGATTCCGTATTCGGGAAATATCTTCAGGAAGTTGAACTTTCGGGGTGCCAGAGCAATTCTGAGGATCTGGCGGAGAGGGGGGGATTCGAACCCCCGATACCCGTTAAGGTATGTCCGCTTTCGAGGCGGATCGTTTCAACCACTCACGCACCTCTCCGGAAAAGCGTCCTTGGTCCTTGGTCGCTCGTCGTTGGCAGAATCCCGGCTGCTCGGGTTTCTTGGCCAACGACCAACGACTAACGACGGTTCTTAAAGAACGATTGCAACAACTCCGCGCAGCGGCCCGCCAACACGCCTCCGCGGACTTCCATCTGATGATTGAGCGCGGGGTGGTTCAACACTTGGAGAACCGAGTGAACCGCGCCGGCTTTCGGGTCGTCCGCGCCGTAAACCAGGCGCTTGACGCGAGCATGCACCAGTGCTCCCGCACACATCGGGCAAGGCTCAATTGTAGCAAACAGGGCGCAGTCCCCCAGGCGGTGGTTACCAAGCGCCGCAGCCGCCTGGCGCAATGCGACAATCTCGGCATGAGCAGTTGGATCGGCGTCCGTGATGTTGCGATTCCATCCACGCCCGACAATGTGGCCGTCGCAAAGCACAACCGCGCCGACCGGGACCTCGCCGGCTTCCAGGGCGCGCTGCGCAGCGCGCAGGGCCTCTTCCATCCAAACTTCGTCCGAACGCTCCACGCTCATGGATTGCCCTATTGTAGGGCTAGCGTCAGAAGAGCGATTGCTAAACCTCCAAAAAGCGGCCAGCGGCAATTCATTATCTTCGCCGCTCCGTGCTTGGTGGTATCCTAACCGGCCAATGCCGAAGTTGAAATCTCTCTCAATGCTTGTCACCCAAGGCGGGAGCCCACTGCTCTCGTGATCCAACCTCTCTATCTTCTGATCGCGTTTGCGCTGGGCGCCGGAGCGAGCCTGCACCTTGATCTTCGCCGGCGCCGGCTTTCCATGGCGCGCGCCGCCGGATGGAACATGAGAGTTGGGCTGGATGTCATTGCGCCGGCGGCCACCTCCGGGCTGATTGCCACTCTTCTCGCCGGCCTGGTTGAGATTGCTGTTTCGACTCGGGCAATTGCGTTGGACTCGTTGCTCACCTGGGCATTTCTGGCGCATGTGGCAATGCTCGTCTTTCTTTGGCATGAGGGTAAGCGGCAGGTGCAGCTGCAGCGCCCCGAAGGTATTGTTTTTGGAGAGTGGTTGATCCTCGAGGGTGCGTGCCAGTTGCTGGCTGGTTTCGCCTCTCACCGTTTCGTCTCCGTGAACGGATTGTTTTGGGGGACGAGTCCAATCGTCAGCGGAGTTGTTATCGTCGCTGGAGGAATCTGGCTTGCTCTCATCGTCCCGCCATTTGTCATTCGCTTCGAAGGCCATGCCATCCTTGAGCGCATCGCGCAACAGGGCGAGTTCGTGCAAAAGGAATATGTTTCGCCGACGCCAGAATGTCCGCATCCAGAGCGCTGGCAAATGCTGGATGCGCAGACGGCAGAACTGGAAGTTCTGGATTTCCTGAAATCGCTCGTCATCACAGTCAAGCCTTCTTTGATTGTCGAAACTGGCACCTTCGTCGGACACAGCGCCATCAAAATGGCGGAGGGGCTGAAAGCCAACGGGTTTGGGCGCATCATCACGATCGAATTTGATCCCGCGATTTTCGCCCGCGCGCGCCGGAACATCGAGGCCTCGGGGCTGAGCCGGCTGATCGAGTCTCGCAACGAATCAAGCCTGGATAGCAAAGTGGATGGGGTAATCGATCTTCTTTTTTGCGACAGCGATCCCGATATCCGCGAAGCCGAGATTCGCCGTTTTTTGCCGCAGCTCGCTCCGGGCGCGCTGGTGCTCGTGCACGACGCCAGCTCGCAGTTCAAAGTCGTTAGGGAGGCGGCGCTGCGGCTGGAGCAGGAAGGATTGCTGTCCGTGGTGCTGTTGCCTACGCCGCGCGGACTGGTGGTCGCTCAAAAGCGGCAGGATCGAAAGTAGCGCTCCCAACCGCGCCTTCCTAAGGAATAATCTCGTGCTGCGCCAGCAGGTCGCCCAGCGTTGGCTGGTTCGGAACCAGAGCCTGATTCACGAGAATAAGCTTTCTGCCGCTGCGCGCGAGCAGATACGTGGAATCGGCAGGCATGCGAGACAGAGCTTGTTTGCGCAATTCTTCCGGCACGAACAAGAACACACGATCAGGGCTGCGCCAAAAGGCCGGGAATTGCTGGTCGTCCAGAAAGGTTGGAGGCACATCGGGATAGTTCGAGCCGAATTCGAGATTCGTACCTATGCGGCCGTTGTAAATCCAGACGTGGCGGTCGGTGTAGAACGGAATGCTCGACCCCATGTTGAAATCGCCATATTGCACGATCCGATCCTGCGGCCGTAAATAGGGCAGGATCGCGTCGGTCAGAGGCTTGGAAGAAAGCCGCGGCTCGAACTTGCCAAAGGCCCAATTTGCGGCAAAGAAGAATATCCCCATAGCTAGAGCCGTCGTTAAAGTTGCGGCCAAAGCGCTTGCGCGCCTGCGCCAGAGCCACGCTGCGCCGAAACCCAAGAGAAAAACCAGCAGTGCCATGATGGCTGGGCCGCGAAGATCGGCAAATGCCTGCGGAGTGAGATCGAGAATGTGCGCCATGGACAACCGATACGTCGAAATATCGTGGTACTGGATCAATCCGGATATATCGCGCGTTTGAGACACGCGCAGCGATGACCACACCAGGTAGCCCAGGCATAGAGCCGCGAGGGCTCCTAGCGCAGCCAAACCCGCCTGCAGACGGGGCAACCAGCGGCCGCGTGCTGTTTCCGCCTGCGCCAAGCCTGTGCCGAGCAAAATGGCAATCGCAGGCCATGCCCCGAAGCTGTAGTACTCCATGCGCGATCCGCCGGTAAGAGAGAAGAAGACGAGAATCAGCGCGCTCCATATCACGAGCAAAAGTCGGGCCTGCCGCGCCGGTTGAAGTGCCTTGCCCCACGTGCTGGGACGCGGAAAGTCGCGCAGAGCGAAGGGAAGAAAGATGCTCCAGGGGAAGAACCACACTAAGTGGAGCGCCCACCAAAGCAGAAGAGGCACGGCTTCGTAGTCGGGCGGATAGCGCGTACCCAGAGCCCGCTTAAAGTGCTCGTTGATGAAATAAGACCAGAAGAATCCCGGCGAACGATGTTCCGCCAGAAGATGCCAGGGAAGCGCGATCACGAGGAAGATAAGAGCGCTAGAAAACAAACGGAGTTCGCGCCAGCGTTTCCAACTGCGCGTCAAAACGATGAAGAAAAAGAGAATGCCGAGGGGAAAGATCACTCCGATGAGGCCAAGCGTGAGCACCGCGAGAGCCATAACGGCGGAAGCGCACCAGTAGCCAATTCGAGGGGAAAGTTGCCCGTTCCAGGCGCGCAGGAAAAGATAGAAAAACGCCGTCATTTCCAGGGCGAAAATGGCTTCCGGGACCATGATGCGGGTGAACAGAAAAGTTCCGACGCTGGTGCAGATGACGAGTCCAGAATAGAAGCCGGCGCGCTCGCTGAAGAATGTGCGGCCGAACCAATAGACCATAAGGACCAGTCCAACTACGGAGAGCGCCAGGGATAGGCGGGTTTGAAAAGCTCCCTCGCCGAGGAATTTGTAGGTGAGCGCAACCATCCAAAACTGAAGCGGCGCCTTTTCCAGGTAGCGCACGCCGTCCTGATACATCACCACCCAATCGCCCTTCTGCAACATTTCGCGAGAAACCAGTGCATGGGAGGCATCGGCATCATCAAGCAGAGGTGGCTTGGCCGCGTTCCCAACATAGATACCGACAGACAGCGCCAGAAGGATGAGAATGGATAAACGGCGGCTCATTAGCTCGTGGAAAATGTCCCAGACTGGCTGCGAAACGCAAGCCAGCTACAGCCTGGCGTCGAAACGGGTGAAGAACAACCATCATAGCATCCGCCCTCACGCCGCTCTTCTGCGCAGGCGCAGTTGATGGTATGCTTACGGCGTTATGCCACTGCCGCGCCTGCTGCGAAAAATCTTGTTGCTCGACCTTCTGCAGGGCATGAGCGTGACCTTCCGCAATCAGCATCCCAAAGAAATTTATACCGAGCAGTATCCGCTACAGCGTCCCCAGGTGGCGGAGCGTTACCGGGGCGCGCCGCGGCTGAACGTAAACCCCGATACGGACGAGACCATGTGCATCGCTTGTGACCTTTGCGCTCTGGCTTGTCCGGAGCACCTGATCGTGGTTACCAGCGAGCGCAATGAAAAGACACGCCGCAAAGAACTCACCACGTTCACCTACGATTTGAGCCGCTGCATGTTCTGCGGCCTCTGCGAGGATGCGTGTCCCACCGACGCGCTGGAACTCACGCAGGATTTCGAACTCGCCAACTACACCCGCGAAGGCGCCATCTGGGATCGCGAAACGCTGGAGCGGGGCCCGCAACCGACCCAGTATCGAAGGTAGGCCGTTTACTTCTACACAGCCGGCTGCTGCTGCGTCATGCAGTGGATTGCGCCGAAGCCCCAGATCAAGTCTCCGCAGTAAATACCGACCACCTCTCGGTCGGGGAATAGATCCGCGAAAATATCGAGGGCGAAGCGATCGTTCGGGTCGTTGAAGACCGGCACAAGGACGAGGCCATTCGCGATGTAGAAATTGGCATAGCTGGCCGGCAAACGGCGTCCCTCGAAAATCACCGGCGCGGGCATAGGAAGTTCAACAATGGCGAGCGGCTTGCCATCTTGGTCGGTGGCCGAGCGCAGGCGGCGGATGTTTTCCCTCAGACGCCCGTAGTTGGGATCGTCCGGGTTGGACTCCACCACGGTGACCACCGTATCTGGAGCGACGAAACGCGTAATGTCATCCACGTGGCCGTGGGTGTCGTCGCCGGCAACGCCGGAGCCCAGCCAAATCCCGCTCTTTATTCCTAGGTAATCCGCGAAAATCCTTTCGTAGTCGGCTCGCCTCATGCCCGGGTTGCGTTGCTGCACCTTACTGAGCAAGCATTCCTCGGTGGTGAGCAGCGTGCCCTTTCCGTTGACGTCGATCGACCCGCCTTCGAGGACGACCCGCTTCTTGCCAAACCGTGGCTGAAATTCCTCTGCGCTGGCTGTCGACGCCATGCGGCTGCCAATTTTTTCGTCATGCTGCCAGTTGGGGTACTTGGCCCAGGCGTTGAATTGCCATTTGATGGCTGCCGCCGGAGAATTGCGTGGGGACAGCCGCCCCCGGCTGTCCAGGTTTCGAACCACGAATGTGCAGCCCGAATCGCGCGTCCAAACCCGATTCGTCGGCCAGCGGTGAAATCGCACGCCATCGCTTAGCGCATTCGCGCGCCTGAGCACCTTACGAGCCTGTTTCTCGGCAGCCAGATCTTTGACGATCAATTCGATACGCTCATGCCGAGCCAGATAGCGAATGATCTCAGCGAAAACCCAGGGGATCGGCTCGAACTTTCCGGGCCAGTCGCCGTGATAATGCGGCCATGCAAGCCAAGTGGCGGCGTGCGGCTCCCACTCGGCGGGCATGCGGTAGCCGGATTCTGTAAGAGGAGAGATTTCAGTGGAACGCGCAGTCATGGCGGGAAGCGAGCCTCAGTCGATCAGCCGGTTCGTAATCCCGGCATAAGCGTCAATGCGCCGGTCGCGCAGAAACGGCCAGTTGCGGCGAACCTCTTCGAGGGCGCGTAAATCAACTTCGCCGACTAGAACTTCTTCCTTATCGGGGGAGGCTTCCGCGATCACGCGCCCGAACGGGTCGCAGAGAAACGAACCTCCCCAGAATTCCAATCCTGCGCCAGGCGCGGATTTTCCGCGAACATCCGCGGTTTCAAACCCAACTCGATTCGCCACCGCGACATACACCCCATTTGCAATGGCGTGCGAGCGCTGAATCGTCCGCCAGGCGTCGTGTTGCGCCTCGCCAAACTCGGCTTTCTCCGCGGGATGCCAGCCGATTGCCGTTGGATAGAAGATCAAATTCGCTCCCTGCAACGCGGTCAGCCGCGCTGCCTCCGGATACCACTGATCCCAGCAAACCAGCGTGCCTACGCGTCCCACCTGCGTATTGAAAGCGCGAAATCCTAGATCCCCTGGAGTGAAGTAATATTTTTCGTAATAAAGCGGGTCATCCGGAATGTGCATCTTGCGGTAGAGCCCCAGCAGCGAACCGTCGGCGTCGAAGATTGCGGCGGTGTTGTGGTAGACACCAGGGGCGCGGCGCTCAAAAAGCGACGCCACAAGCACGATGCCCAATTCCTTAGCGAGGGCGGAAAGTTTGGCCGTCGTTGGGCCCGGGATCGGCTCGGCAAGGTCAAACAGCGACGCGTCCTCGCGCTGGCAGAAATACTGGGTTTGGAAAAGCTCCGGCAAGCAGATGATTTCCGCTCCGCGGGAGGCCGCCCGGCGCACCATTTCCAGAGCATGGCCCAAGTTTTTTTCGGGATCGGGCGTGGCTGACATTTGCACCAATCCCACGCGAAATTTCTCGGGCGGCAAAGCGGCATTTCCTTTCTGGGACTCGCTATCGTACAGAGCAGTAAGAATATCAGAGAATGATTTCCGCGCTGCGTCCTCTTGCGCGGTTTGCTGGGCGCCTGCAAGCTGGCGGCGCCCGGCACCATCTAGTAGAGTAGTGCTTCGGAAAAAACGGAGGGAAGCCTTGAAGAATGGCAATCACGACGGCGCGGGAATAGACCGGCAGTTGCACAATCCGGTGGACGACAAGCTGATTCCTCTGGAGCCGCTCGACCTTACACGCGTACACACCGTAGACGATCTGGTGCGCGCCATGGCGAACACGGCCTTCACAGGTCGGCAAGTCGGCGAAGCTGCGGATGTGCTCGAGGCAATGGCTCGCGATCAGGATTGTTTTGTAGTCATGACTCTGGCCGGAGCCATGACTGTGGCCAAACAGGGGCTGGTCATCGCGGAATTGATCGACCGCGGCATCGTCAACGCGGTCGTCTCGACCGGTGCCTTGATGGCCCACGGTTTGGTCGAGGCCACTGGGCGCGCCCATTTCCGGTACAACCCCGACGTGCCCGACACCGAACTCTACGAGCAGGGCTACAACCGGGTTTATGACACGCTGGAGCCGGAACAGAATCTGGATGACGTGGAAGAAGTGATGTCGCAGATTTTGGAAGGCTGGGATCACAGCGAGGTCATGTGCTCCTACAAACTGAACCATGCGATCGGCGCCCATCTTGCCAAACATGCGAAAGACCAGCGGGGGATTCTGAAATCGGCGCATGAAAAGGGCGTTCCGGTTTTTGTGCCGGCTTTCACCGATTCCGAACTCGGTCTGGACGTCGCCCTCAACAACCGGCTGCGCGAGTCGACGGGACGGCACAAAATTCGCTTCGATCCTTTTGAAGACCTGGAGCACTTCGCCGCCACACTCTTGCGGCAGACGCGGCTGGGGATCCTCACCATCGGAGGCGGCGTGCCACGCAATTGGTCACAGCAGTTCGGACCGTTTATCGAATTGCGCCACCGGCGGTTGGGCGAGAACGTTCCCCTCAAGCGCTATCACTATGGCGTGCGTATTTGTCCGGAGCCGGTGTATTGGGGAGGCTTGTCCGGAAGCCCGTATAGCGAGGCGATCTCCTGGGGCAAGTTCGTTCCGCCCGCCGAGGGCGGAAAATTCGGCGAGGTCTTTCTGGATGCGACGGTGGGCTTGCCGCTTATCGTGGCCGCCGTATTTGAGCGGCTGGACAAGGACAAATCCGGGCTGTTCAAGAAAACGAAGAAAGCCAAGGTAACAAAGTAGAGCGGCCCGTGTAGCGCAAATAAAAAGCCACCCGGGGCACCGGATGGCTTTTCACGATTCCGGACCAACAATCAATCGACGGAAGTGTGCACTTTACGCAAGGAATGAGGGTCGACAAGCTACAACTCGTTGAGCGCTCATAGTGAAAAATGCTAGAGTCTTTGGGCTGAAACCAGGGGTGCTTCTTGTGACGAGCGCATCAAAGAAATCGCTTGGAACTTGGCTCATAGTTGCGGGCATAGCTGCGCCCTTCATCTTAGGCATTGTCGTCACCAATTTTTCTTTTCCCGGTTCGCTAGGGGAACTTCAACGTAGCGGCCTCTTAGATTCAGTCGTGTTTGGGATGGCCTGTCCGATACTGCTGATTGTCCTTGTGTACTCTGGTGTGAGCCTGCGACGCTCTGGAAAGAAAACAGAAACTCCGAACTAGTTTCAAAACAGTCGACCAGCCGAGTTTTCAAGGTTGCGCAAAAACCACACTTCCGTCAATCGAAGATCATCACTGCCGAGGCGATCACCGTGGTCCACAGCCCGCGCTTGTCGCCGACTGCGGACTGCGTAACGTTGGCGGTGCGCACGATCTTGTTGGAGATGCGGTAGATTTCCTTCTTTTCGTCCCACGACCGGTCGGGATCGAATTCGACGTTGAGCGTGGTGGCGAGCATCTCGGCTGCCAGTTCTTCCGCGTAGTCCCCCGCCGATTCTTCCGTTTCTCCAAAAGAATGATGCTCGCTCAAGTAGCCGTAGGTGTTGCGGTCAGCCGGAATGGCGACGCCAATGCTAGCGGCCAGCAGACGATGCGGCTCATGCGTGGAATTTTCCGCTACGACGGCAAAAACCACTTCGCCGGGGTCTAGATACTTCAAACCCTGCGAACGCGCCAACAACTTGCACTGAGGCGGAAAGATCGAGGAGACGCGCACCAGATTCTGGGCGGCGATGCCGGCATCGCGCAAGGCCAGCTCAAAGGAGGTGAGGCGCTCTTTGTGTTTGCCGACCCCCTTGGTGAAAAAAATCTTCTTGGGGACCATGTCCTTGGACAATTCGTAATCCTCCCGCGGGCGGCTAAAGTCAAATCGTCAATCTAACATAGGGGTGGATTAACGAAATATGAATATTCCGATTTCCGGCAAAAAGAGAGGTGCAGAACTGGATTCCATCAGTCCTGCACCAGGCAGAGTCCGGTTTCCGATTCCGGCGGGGTTACTTTGCCGCCATCACCGACTTTACCGCGATCGTGTCGCCGTCGGCGCTTCCGGTGACTTTGGCATGCTCCCCGGCGAGCTTGTCCAACTCGGCAAGCGCGGCCTTGTCGCTCGTATCAAGTGTGTAGACCTTCTCGCCCACCACGAGGGCGTACTTGGAACCCTTGGCAACACACGCCCGCGTGCATTCCGCGGCCGAACCCATCATGTGATGAGCGCCACACATGGCATCGCTGACTACGCCGGTAAAGGCCTGGGCTTTACCCGCGGCGAAAGCTGGCGTAACGGTTACTAAGGCGGCCAGGAGCAGGCCCGCGGTCGCTATTGCGAAAAGGTGCAGACGGGATTTCATGATTAGTTTCTCTCCTCGAAAAAATGTGACTGCCTGCTGAGTTTGGATGCGCGTCGCAGCAAAAAGTTAGTTAAACCCAGATATTTTAGGCAAAGCTGACCCTTTCCGGCTACAGGGCCTCTTTGCGGTCGAACTTCACGTTAACGTCTACGCTTTTATCCTCCGGATCGGGCATTTCCCGAATGCTAACGCTCCACTCCGCATTTACCAGAACCTGCTTCAGGACCTGGTCCACGAAACGCTTGGGGTAACTGGAGTCATATGGGTCCCCCTTCGCCAGGGACCACACTGCCGCAACCGCGAGGCGATCAGGCCGGGCGAGGTCCTGAATGTCCAGATCACCCATGTGGTACTGAACTCCTTCGTGCACTTGCAGCTGATAGCTCACCGTGGAGTTGGCGTCATCCAGCAATGGCTTGACCTGAATGGCAGCAGCCATGTAGCCGTGGGTTCCGTAGAGCTTCTGCATGGCCTCCACGTCGTCAGCGAGCTGGACCGCGTTGGCGGGCTGGCCTAGTTGTTGATGGATGAGCCTCCTCAACTGGTCCGCTGCGACAATTTTCGTCCCCGAAAGCTGAATTGCCGTTGCCTTGTATTGCAGACCCGGATCCACTGGAATCATGACGTCAACATCGGTTTCCTGGTCGTTTTGCTGGACGATTTTGGCGTCGGAGTCCGCGATGCTGGCCTTGAGGTAGCCTTGCTCGAGAAACACAGGCAAGAAAACTTTGTCCGCCTGCACGCGCAGGATCGAGCGCTGGTAGTCCTGGCCCTTGAGCTTGGAGCTTGCAGCTTCCAACGCGGGCAATTCAGCCGCACTTGCGCCGCGGAACTGAATATCGTGAATGTGAATGGTTACGGCGGAAACGCTGTAGAGGAAGGAATTGATTGGCCCGTCATCGGGACCGGAGCGCAGATAGTCCACGCGTCCTGCCACGCCACGCTCGTCCAGCATGGCTTGCAGTGCGTCGGAAACTTCATCCGCCAGCTTGCCGTTGACGGGCAATTGCCCCTCGAAAAGTGGCACCCGCGAGCGCAGCGTGGACATCAAGCTCTGATCGGAGAACCAGACGAAATTATCAAAATAGGCGGGAACGAACAGCCCGGCGTCGGTGACCTGGATCTCGAGTTTGGCGCCTTCGCTGGAATACTGGTAACGGTAGGCCGCGTCGCCAAACGCGCCGGTCTGGCTCAGTTGTAGAGCTGCCTGCTTGAACTCGTCTTCCGTGACGGTTGTCCCGATCTGCAGGCCGGTCGCAGCCACGATTTCCTGCGACGTGTACCGCTTACTGCCGGTTGCCGTGACCGACAGCAATGTGAAACTGGAAGGCGGTTGATGGGATGTCTGAGCGTAAAGCGGAAACCATGCCGGAGCGGGGAGAGCCAGGAGTAGCGACAAAAGCAAGCTTGAGACGCGGGCACGTCGGGAATTCACGGCAGCATTTTACCCCGTTGCGTTCTGGCGAAGGGAACGTGTTAGTGCTTGCCGGCGTAGACGTCGGCAGTCTTGATCTTTACCGCAATGTCGATGAAGGCCAGAGCGGCGCGGCTGAGGGCTTTGTCCTTGCGGAAAACCAGGGCCAGGTCGCGGCGGATCTGGGCGTCCGACATGGGGATCGCCGCCAAAACCCCGGCCCGGACGTCCTCCTGCACCTGAGAGCGGGCGATGAAGCCCACACCCATATCGGCGGCCACAAAGCGCTTGAGCAATTCGCTGGAGTCGAGTTCCATGGCGTAGCGGGGTTTGAGCTTGCGCTCATGGAAAAGGGCCTCCAGCCCGTCGCGGGTGTGGCCGGTCTTGGGCACCACCAGCGGGATACCTGGCGACTTCGGCCACGGTGGCTGACTTCATCTTCGCGAGCGGATGTTGCGTTGGCGCGATGATCACCAGTTCGTCGCGGTGAATCAGAACCACGGTCAGCCGGGCATCGTTTACGGGCAGGGAAATCACGCCGAAGTCGACCGAGTTGTCGATGATCGAGTCCAGAATCCGCCCGTAGTGGGAGCGCTGAATATTGATGGCCACATCCGGATACTGCTTCTTAAACTCCGAGAACACTTCCGGAAGAATATGGAGGCAGGTGCCTTCGTTGGCGCCTACGATGATCTCACCCCGCGGTACGCGCTCGGTCTCGGCGATCGCCACCAGCACAGCCTTGCGGGATTCCAGCGTATCTTCGGCATATTTCTGGAACAGTTTGCCCGACGCGGTGATGGAAACCTTGCCGCCGGAGCGATCCAGTAGCTTGGCGCCAACTTCTTCTTCCAGCAGCCGAATCTGGGAGGAGATCGCCGGCTGCGTGCGGAAACGCTTCTCCGCGGCGCGGGAAAAACTACTCAAGCGCGCAACTTCGAGAAACGTTTCGAGCTGATCAAAGTCCATAAGTTGTCGGCGTTCAACAATCCGCACTCGACGGGTTCGCTGCTGGCTGGCGGCGGAAACAATTCTTGCCCCAACGGACGCAACGAGCTGGAATGCTGAGTTGCTGACTGATGCGCGCGGAAGTAAATCAACTTTCTCTAATAACTCTCGCTTATCGCCGTCATAAAAACAATCAATTTCCGGTGGCTGGGCCGAGCTTCTAGACTCCATGCGCGCCCAGCGCAGACGTGATAGATTGTAGCAGGCGGCAAATTTTCCCTTACAATTCCCTTATTTAGATTTCTGATTACGCTGGCGGCACTGCTCAGGCGATGTGGCCGAAGCGTCACCCCCGGGCGGAGCCGCCCGGCATCGCAAAGGAGCAATCCATGGCTGATGCGAAAACTGTCCTGGAGTTTGCGAAGAAAAACGGAGCCAAAATGCTGGACCTCCGCTTCACCGACCTGCCAGGGCTGTGGCAGCACGTTTCTTATCCCATTGATCAATTGAGCGAAGACCTCGTTCGAGGAGGGTTTCGGAATGGATGGTTCGTCCATCCGGGGCTGGGCGGCGATCAACGAGAGCGACATGCTGCTGATCCCCGATCCCAGCACGCACATGCTGGATCCTTTCACCGAAGCGCCCACGCTGGTGATGGTCTGCGACGTGATTGATCCTGTTACCAAGCAGCGTTACGATCGCGATCCGCGCTATATCGCCAAGAAGGCGGAAATGTACCTGACCTCAACTGGCCTGGCCGATACCGCCTACTTCGGCGCGGAAGCGGAATTCTTTATCTTCGACAACATTCGCTTCGATCAGCGCGAGCAGCACGGCTTCTACTTCATCGACGCCGAAGAAGGCCGCTGGAATTCCGGCCGCGAGACCAACAATCTCGGCTATCGCCCGCGCTACAAGGAAGGCTACTTCCCCGTGCCGCCCACCGACCATTACCAGGACCTGCGCACGGAAATGGTCATGACCATGCAGGCCTGCGGCACTGGAGGTGGAATGCCACCACCACGAAGTGGCCACCGGCGGACAGACGGAAATTGACCTGAAGTTCGATTCGCTGCGTGCGTCCGCCGACAAGCATGCTGCTCTACAAGTACGTCGTCGAAAAACGTCGCCAACCAGTATGGCAAGACGGTGACGTTCATGCCCAAGCCGATCTTCCAGGACAACGGCAGCGGCATGCACACCCACCAGTCGTTGTGGAAGGGCGGCAAGCCCCTGTTCGCCGGCGATGGCTATGCCGGCCTATCGCAGATGGCGCTGTGGTACATCGGCGGACTGATCAAGCACGGCCCGGCGCTGGCCGCGATCATCGCGCCGACGACCAACTCTTACAAGCGCCTGGTTCCGGGCTTTGAAGCTCCGGTCAACCTGGCATATTCGCGGCGCAACCGCTCGGCCGCCTGCCGTATTCCGATGTATTCGGCTTCACCGAAAGCTAAGCGCGTGGAGTTCCGTCCGCCCGACCCGAGCTGCAACCCTTACATGGCGTTTGCCGCCATGCTGATGGCCGGTCTGGACGGCATCGAGAACAAGCTCGATCCCGGCCAACCGCTCGACAAGGACATCTACGATCTGGGTCCGGAGGAACTCGCAAAGGTTCCCTCGATGCCCGGCTCGCTCGAAGATGCTCTCGACTCGCTCGAAAAAGATCACGCCTTCCTGCTGAAGGGCGATGTCTTCACCGAGGAGTTGCTAAGCACCTACATCGACTACAAGCGCACCAAGGAAGTGGACGCCATTCGTCTGCGCCCGCATCCCTATGAGTTCGCCCTGTATTACGACATTTAGCCCGCCAAGGACCTCACGGCTGCCCCGTCCAAGCTTCGCTTGGGCGGGTTTTTTTATTTGACGTCTGATGCGGGCTCACTCATCAGCAGCACCAGACCTATCGAGTTGGTATTCGTGAACGGCGATCTATCCGCTCGCCAACGCAGGGCGCAGCTGAATGAGCCGAGGAATTTGTTGCCTGACAATGTAGTCGTGTGCAGTTTTGAATTGTGAAACGCTCCACTAATCCAAAATTGTCTACCCCAATTTCGTTCTGAGGGGTTTACAATGACTCGCTTTCCGCCATGAACATTTTCCGGGGCCGAGTCCGATGGTTGCTGGTTGGCTGGATGTTGGTCATCAGCGCCGTCTCTTATCTGGATCGAGTCAACATTTCGATAGCCGCCCCGTTCATTGAGCGCGAATTCCATCTGGATCATGTTCATCTCGGCTGGGTGCTAAGCGCGTGGAGCCTGGGGTACGCTTTCTTTCAGGCGCCCAGTGGACGGCTTGCCGATCGCTTCGGGCCGCGAAGGATTCTCCTGCTGGGCGCGTTGTGGTGGGCGGTTTTCACAGCGCTCACCGGGCTGACTCCCGCCGGCGTGGCGAGCGCGCTGCTTCTTTTGATAATCGTGCGATTCTCTCTGGGGGTGGGCGAGTCAATCGTCTATCCCGCAAGCAATCGTCTGGTCGCGGCGTGGGTGCCATCGCAAGAGCGCGGCCTTGCCAACGGGTTGATTTTCGCCGGCGTGGGTCTTGGCGCCGCTCTGACGCCGCCGTTGATCGCATACATCATCGTGCATCACGGGTGGCGATGGTCGTTCTGGATTTGTGCGTTGCTGGGCGTCGTGATTGGAGTCCTCTGGTTCCTGACGGCGCGCGACGAGCCCAGGCAACATTCCTGGGTGACCTCGGAAGAGGCTGCCCTCATTGAAGCCGGCTTGCCGCAGGCGGCCCGACGCTCCGAGCGCAAGTCGCTGCCGTGGAAAGTCATCTTGACCAGCAAGAACATGTGGGCTCTCACCGCCAGCTATGCCTGCTTCGGGTATGTGGTCTACATCTTTTTCACGTGGTTTTTCACGTACCTGAGCTCGGTCCGCGGCTTGAACTTGAAGTCGAGTGCGCTATACGCCATGTTGCCGTTCGCGGCCATGGCAATCGGCTCGTCGTTGGGTGGATGGATTAGCGACCAGCTGACGAAGCGATATGGCAATCGCATTGGGCGTTGTGTTTCCGCGAGTGTGGTCACTCTGGTCGCTGCGCTTTTCGTTGCGATTGGACCGTACGCGCACGATGCACGGCTGGCCAGCGTCGTTCTTGCCGGAGGTGCGGGAGCCTTGTACCTCTCGCAAAGCGCCTTCTGGTCGGTGAGCTGTGATATTGGCGGCTATTCCGCGGGATCGGTCTCGGGCGTCATGAATATGGGTTGTCAACTAGCGGGCGCGTTGACCGCCACGTTGACCCCCTTCATTGCCGAGCATTTTGGATGGGGAACGTCATTTCTTGTGGCGGCGGGATTGTGTGTGGTGGGCGCAATCACCTGGCTGATGGTCGATCCGGACCGACCGCTGATGGCCGCTGCGTAAGCGGAGTGCGATGACTTCGTCGGAGGAGATGATGGGCCGGCAATTTCTGCGCTTGCTGCGACGGCCCGCTGTGCCTGTGTTGGCCTGCTTGTTGGCTGGCGTCCTGGCGTATCCGGCGTTTTCCAAGCCGCCCCAGGCCAGCACCGACGCGGAGCTGCTGGACGGCTACCGCCACGTGGAAGTCGCGTCTGTTTCCGACGCGGTCGAGAAGGTTTTGGGCCAACGCATGTACATGTCGCACCGCATGCGACCAGTCTTCAACTCCAGGTTCGTCGGATTTGCTCTGACCGTGCAGTTGAAGAAAGAGGAGAATCACGATCCGGATGCGATCCAGGGAATGCTCGAAGCCATTGACCACGGCGCGCCGAATTCCGTTTGGGTCATGGTCATACCCGACGGCGCGGACATCGCCGGCATGGGTGGTCTGATGGGAACGGCCATGGCCTCGCGGGACTTTTCCGGCGCGGTAATTGATGGCGGCGTTCGCGATGTCAGCTATCTGCAAAAGCTCGGGTTTCCTGTCTTCGCGCTTGGGATCGTGCCTTCCACGCTGGTCAGTCACTACCGGTTTGCGGCGGCCAATATTCCAGTCACATGCGACGGTGTTGCGGTGAATCCTGGCGACCTCGTGGCGGCGGATCAGGACGGCGTGGTTGTGGTGCCTCGCGCGAAAGCAGCCGAAGTATTGGCGGTCGCCGAGGATATGGATGTCAAAGAGCATTCCATGTACGGATACATCGAGAAGCTGAAATCGATTGTGCAAGCCGTGAAGCAGTTCGGCCGGCTGTAGGACGGCTCAGACCTATAGAACAGGAGGAACTTATGAATCCGCTTACTCGCAGGGCGATGCTCAAGGGCGCTGCTTTGCCAATCGCTGGAACTTTCGCACTTCCCGCACTGGCGCAGGCCGTGCAGAATGCAAGCACACCTCATCAACGTCCCAAACTGAAAATCACTGACGTTCGTACGGCGCAGGTGCGTGTGCACGGCCTGCAAACTCACATACGGATTTACACCGACCAAGGTCTCTACGGACAAGGCGAGTCCACAGACGCTGCCATCGGAACGGACGCCCTGGTGCATCGCATGTTCCACCGCATGCTCGTGGGTCAAGATCCTCTGAACGTGGACGCGCTATGGGAAAGAATTCGCGTCACCGGAATTTTCGCCGGCGCGCAGGGTGGGCAATATGTGACGGCGATGTCCGGCATCGAAATCGCGCTGTGGGACTTGGCCGGGAAAGCTCTGGAATTGCCCGTCTATCAGTTGCTGGGCGGAAAATTTCGCGACAAAGTCCGAATTTATTGCGACTCGGATATGGAAGATCCGTTAGGGCCGGAGTCCGACCGCAAACTGCCCTGGATCAAAGAGCAGGGCTTCACCGCCATGAAGATCGATCTCGATATGTTCAATGATCCGCGCCGTTTCGACCGCGTGAATTGGACCGCCAGCAATGGCGAGATCGATCGCATGGTGAGTTGGGTGAAGCACGTGCGCGAAACGATTCCCCCGGAAATGGAGTTGGCTTGCGATATGCACGGACGCTACGACGCAGGCACTGGTAAGCGCGTCGCGAAGGAGCTAGAACCTTTTCGCTTGCTCTGGCTGGAAGAGCCCGTGCCTGCGGAAGACATCGATGCCATGGTGGATATTCGGCACTCGACCGAAACGCCTATCGCTTGCGGCGAAAATCTGTACATGCGCTGGGGATATCGCGAACTGCTCGACAAAGCGGGCGTCGACATTCTCCAGCCGGACTTCGAAAAAGTTGGCGGGCTTTCGGAAGCGCGCAAAGTGGCCAATCTCGCGCAGACGTTCTACGTGCCCCTGGCGCCGCACTGCGTGGTTTCGCCCATCGGCGTCATGGCGACGGCGCACGCCTGCCTGACGTTCCCCAATTTCCTGGTGTGCGAATGGCACTGGATCAACTTCCCGGAGTACTGGAAGAACTGGGTCAAGGAAGGCGAGATCATCATAAAGGGCTACGTCACGCCCACCGACAAGCCGGGTATCGGCGTGGAGATGGATGAGGATGTCGCGAAAAAAGCGCAGCTACCGGGAACAACCTGGTTTGCGCCCACGGCGTAACCCGCCGCCGTCGATTCTCAACGCTCCCCTGTGTGTTCCTGTCTGCAGTAATGGGAACGCAGGGGGGCGTGAATGCCCAACCGAAATTGGAGACGCCGAGATTGGAGAGGAAGATGAGAACAAAACGCAATGGAACGATGCTGGCCGTGCTTTGCCTGGTTGCTGCCGCGGCGACAGCGCCGCTAGTCCGCGCGCAGCAGGGTTTCTTCACGCCAGACGATGTCATCAAATACACGCCCGAGTGGCAAGGAGAGCGGTTCCCGGATGGACGGCCGAAAGTGCCCGACGACATTCTCGATCGCATGAAGACCGTGACGCTCGAAGAAGCCTGGGCTGTTCTGCAGCAGCATGGCTTCATGCACCAATACGAGGATGGATGGCTTTCCATTCATCCCGATAAAGTACTGGTCGGTCGCGCTCTCACGGCGACCTGGATGCCCGGCCGTCCGGACGTGCAGAAGCTGATCGAAGAGGATGAGGGCGCAAAAAAGGGCCGCATCGGCGCCATGAACGCCTGGCCGGTGGACATGCTGCAGAAACGCGACGTCTACGTCTGCGATCACTTCGGGCTGAAAGTCGACGGACCCTCCATCGGCGATAACGTGGGCAATGCGATTTATGCCAAGTCGGGCAACGGCATCGTTTACGACGGCGCCGTGCGCGACATTAACGGACTGGACGAACTGCCGAACTTCGTCTCCTTCGTCCGCTATTACGACCCGTCGCACCACTATGGATCGCTGCGCTCCGGCAGGCTGCTCAACTCAACCATGGTCAGCATCAACGCGCCGACCAGAATCGGCCATGCCATGGCGATGCCTGGCGACGTAGTCCTGGGCCGCAACGGCGGCGTGATTTTCATTCCTCCCCAACTGGCGGAAGCGGTGGTCAAGTATTCCGAAGAAACGCACCTTCGCGATCTCTTCGGACATCAGCGGCTGGAGGAAGGGAAGTACACCGCGGGACAGATCGACGCCCGCTGGACCGACCCAATCGAGCAGGACTTCTATCAGTGGCTGAAGGAGAACGAAGATCACCTGTCGGTGCCGAAGTCACGTGTGGAGGAAATCTTAAAAGAGCACAGCAAATAGGATGGGCTTCCCGGCTGTCCCGTGCTTTGCCGCGCAGCGGGCCAGCCGATTTGACGCAGGAAGCACCAAGCCGGATCCGGAAGACCAAACCTAGCTTAGCTGGCTCAGTCTCAGAGCCAGAGCAGTGGGATAAGTCCCAGTGCTGCCAAGCCAGCCAAGAGGGCAAGGCTCAGCCTTCCGGTTTTGCGGTCGGCCAGGCTGAAGGCGTAAATGCCCTTTACCAGATTGTTGCTCGACGCCGCGATCAGAATGGCCCCCGCAGCCAGCCGAACCGGCGTGATCGAACCCGCCGCTTGCGTCATTCCCAAAATGAACGGGTCCACATCACTGACGCCCATGATTGCGGCCAGCGTGTTCACGCCGGCTTTCCCTAGATGCGTAACCGCCAACTGAGTGGCTACCAGCATGGCCAGGAACAGCAGGGCGAAGGAAATGGCGGTCATCAGTTCGAGGGGATTTCCTGGGTCAAACTTCCGCTTGAGCGGCGAAGTGTCGGCATCCGGACGCCGCGACCAAAGCCAGCCGCCCGCGATCGCCAGTCCGGCCAGCGCTAGAAAGGGAAGCGCCAGCAGCGATAGAAGCTGCCGACTGAAAAGCGCCAGCAGCACAACCAGGCGAACATACATCACGCCCGAAGCGATCAGGATTCCGCCCGAAAAAAGATGCGCCCGCTGCTCCTCCTTTGCGCGCCTCGCCACCACCAACGTGGCGGCCGTCGAAGAGTAGGCGCCGCCAAGCAGCGCCGCCAGCACCACTCCGCCGCGCTCCTTGGTCATTTTTTGCAGAACGTAGCTGCCGTAAGAAATGGTGCTCACCGCTACCACTACGAGCCACGTCTTGAAGGGATTGATATGAAACGGCCCGAATTGCTGGTTCGGCAGGATGGGCAGAATCACCGCCGTGAGCAACAGGAACTTGGCAAAGGTGAGAACTTCCCCCGGCGCAACCCAAGTGGCCAGCTTCTCAAGTTTTTCCTTGAGTTCCAAAAGCAGCAAACTTGCCACGCAGAGCGTAGCCGCGATCCAGAAGTGCTCGTAGTAAACCAGCGCGCCGACCAGGTAAGTTGCCAAGCCCGACATTTCCGTGGTGACGCCGGCGTCGGAACGCGACAGCTTATGCCAATAGGAAAGGGAGAGAAAGCCGCCAATCACCATGAATCCCAAAGTGACGGGAAACAGTTGTGCGCCGGAGAGTAGCGCAATGGAATAGCCGATCAGGCCGATGAGGGGAAACGTGCGCACGCCACCGAAGCCATAAGAGCCGCCCGCGGCCTTGTGTTCCTCACGCTCCAATCCTATGAGGAACGACAGGAAGAGCACGATCAGAATCTTGACCCCTTCAGGCGGCAACCAGCGATAAATTTCCACTCGTCTCCTTATGCAGCGTTACGTCGACAGCCGCGTTGCATTTTTGCACAAATTCAACATATGTAAGGAGAAAATCGCGAAACGCGCTAATTGCGAAGAACAGGAATGCCGATCACGCGAGTCTTTCGCCCACTCGGGCAACCCGAGGCCGCTGGCGTGCAACTAATGAATTAGTTATCATGTTGCGTAAACTTCAACCAGTCGAGGTGGCCTCTTTTGCCGCGTAATCGATCCGTGACCCTGACGGAAGCCGAACTGCGGCTGATGAACGTGCTCTGGACCCAAGGTGCCGCTACGGTGCATGAAATCCAGCAAGCTCTGACCGAGAAGCCTGCCCTCGCTTACAACTCGGTGCTTACCACGATTCGCATCCTTGAGAAAAAGGGATATGTGAAACACAGCAAAGACGGTCGCGCCCACGTCTACGTCGCGACAGTCGATCAGAAAGCTGCCACCCGCTTTGAAATCCGGCACCTGCTGAGCCGGTTCTTTGGCAACTCCCATGAATTGCTGGTGTTGAATATTTTGGAAGACAAAGGCCTGGACGCGGAAGAATTGCAGCGCCTGCGCCAATTGCTGGCAAGGGGGCAGGGCACTCGGGCATGATCGGCACACTTGATCTCACAACGATTGCACAGGCTTCAGCCGAGCGGATCGCGTATTGTCTGCTCGGCGGCATGGTAATCACGGCGTTCGCAGCGCTTTTGTTGCAAGTGGTTCGGCGAGCCAATGCGGGCACGCGATTCGCCGTGTGGTTCTCGGCGTTGTTGGCGATTGCCGCGGTGCCTTTGTCTGTGGGTATAAGTTGGAGGCACGGAAATGCGCTCGCAGGAACTGCGCCAAGCCAGGCTGCGATAACTCTGCCGCAGTCGTGGGCCCTGATCGTTTTCGGCGTGTGGGTGGCCATTGCTGCTTTGGCCCTCCTGCGGGTGGGAGCGGGCCTGTGGCAACTGTTCCGCCTCCGTCGCAGTTGCGTGCCAGTCGATGTGTCACGTTTGGACCCGCTGCTGCGAGAAACCCTAGGTCAGTCCCGGCGAGGCCGGCCCGTTGCCCTCTGCATTTCCGACCGAGTGCATGCGCCGGTCGCCATCGGCTTCGCGAAGCCGGCGGTAGTGATCCCGGGCGACCTGATGCACGATCTTTCGGCCGCAGAGCTGCAGCAGGTTCTGTTGCACGAGATAGCCCACCTGCAGCGTTGGGACGATTGGACGAATCTCGCCCAGAAGATCGTTAAGGCCTTTCTGTTTTTCCATCCCGCGGTTTGGTGGATTGAGCGAAGAATGTCGCTCGAGCGTGAAATGGCCTGCGACGACGCGGTCCTCAAAGAAACCGAGCAGCCCCACGCCTACGCGCAATGTTTGGCCCGACTTGCCGAGAAAAACTTTATGCGCCGCCGTGCTGCTCTAGCACAGGCAGCAGTCAGCCGCTTGCGGCAGACCACGTTGCGGGTAGCACGCATCCTCGATGGGAACCGCCCCGCGGCAACAACCCGTGTGTGGCGGCCGGCGGTGGTCCTGGTTGCCGGTTTCGCGGCAACGTGTGCCGTATGCGTCGTTCAGGGACCAAGACTTGTAGCGTTCAAGAGCGATGCTCCCAGTTCTTTGCCGGAACTGGCAAGCACTGCGATCGCTCGGCCGATTCCGGTTGTCAACGCTGCATACTTTCCACCGGCAAAGCGAACGCCTGTGCCGGCGGAAGTGAGGCAGCCAGAAGCGCTAAACCTTCCGGCCGCCGTGAAACTGCCGCTGTCAAACAATGGCCGCGCGGCCCTTGCCCCAGAGACCATGAAACGCTCGGCGAGCTTGCGGATAAACGCCGCCGGCCAGGCTCGCTTCGTGGCAAGTGAAACTTTCCTCATGTTCGTGGAAGGACGGCAGGACGGCGAGCCAACACCGGTGGTTTACCAGGTTCGCGTGTGGCGGATTACGCTGCTGCGCTTCGCCAACAATCCGACCGAGAAAGAAGGCGGACACAAGGCGATTTAGGGAGGGCGCCGGGAAATTTTTTTTGGCCAACATTAACTAATTACTTAGTTGTACGACTTACGGAAAGGATGGGACAAATGAAACTGAAGATGTGGACGCAGAAATTCTTCTCCAATAAACTCTCGCGCTGGCTGATTGCGCCATCGTTGGCGCTGGCGGTTGTGGCCGGCTTAGCTACCTACGATTGCATCCGGCCGACTGCGGC
Source organism: uncultured Acidobacteriaceae bacterium (assembly GCA_963770915.1). GTDB lineage: Bacteria > Acidobacteriota > Terriglobia > Terriglobales > Acidobacteriaceae > PALSA-270. The sequence goes on along the minus strand of CAVYRG010000002.1, from coordinate 59,431 downwards.
CCGCGCCGAAAACGAACCCGCAGCCGCCGACGCCCCGCTTAGTGCGGACAGCGTCGGCGCCTTGCTCTCTCTCGACCACGCGATGGAAACCCTGGCCGCCCGCGTAACCCCGGCGGTCGTCAATGTCACGGTAACCTCCAAGAGTAAAGCGCAAGCTGACGATCAATTACCTCCCCAGATGCAGCAATTCTTCGGCCAGAACAACCCGTTCGGGCAGTTTTTCGGGCAGCAGATGCGCCGCCAGCCGCAAATCGAGCATGGCTTGGGCAGCGGTGTGGTGATTTCGCCGGACGGCTACATCGTCACCAATAATCACGTAGTCGAAGGAGCGGTCGATATCCAGGTCACGACCAGCGATCGGCGGGTGTTTAAGGCGAAGCTTGTCGGCACCGATCCTCTTACCGATCTGGCTGTGATCAAAGTGGAGAACTCGAACCTTCCCAGCGTCCCCTGGGGCGACTCTGCCGATGTGCGCCCCGGCGAGACCGTCCTGGCGTTCGGAAATCCTTACGGATTTCGTTTCACCGTCACGCGCGGAATCGTGAGTGCCGTGAATCGTCCGAACCCTGACTCCTCGGACCCGCGCAAGCCGGGAGAGTTCATTCAGACCGACGCCGCCATCAATCCCGGAAACTCCGGCGGGCCGCTCGTGGATGCGCGCGGGCAGATCATCGGGATCAATACCTTCCTGGTTTCTCCCTCCGGCACGTTCTCGGGCATGGGGTTTGCCATTCCGGTCAAGATCGCAGAGCCGATCGTGGCCCGTCTGATCAAGTACGGCAAAGTGGACCACGGCTACATTGGTGTCGGCATCACGGATGTGACCCCCGAGAACGCTCGATTCTTCCACATGACGACCGCGGCAGGGGCTGTGCTCACGCAAGTTGAGCCGGACTCGCCTGGAGCGCAAGCCGGCCTCCGCATCGGAGACGTGGTCAGCGAAATCGACGGACAGAAAGTTGAGGATGCGGGACAACTGCAGGTCGCCGTCGGCGAAAAAGAGCCGGGAACCAAAATCACTCTGGGTGTGCTCCGCGATGGCAAGGAAATCACCGTGCCGGTCACTCTGGAAGATATGAATCATCACGGAGCGACGGCTGGCGCCAGCTCCGGCAGTGAGCACGGTAAGGCGCACTGGGGGCTGGGCTTGCAAGACCTGACGCCCGATCTTCGCCAGCAAATGCAGGTTCCCAGCAACGTGCAGGGTGTCCTGATTGCCAGCGTCACGCCCGGCAGTTCCGCTGACAACGCGGGATTGCAGAGCGGCGACGTAATCATTCAGGTGGATCGCCATCCCGTCGATTCGGCGGAGGCGGCACAGCGCGCCCTGACCGACATAGCCAGCGGTCAGGATGCTTTGCTGCTGGTGTGGTCGAATGGAGGCAATACGTTCCGCGTTTTGCATCCAACCGACTAACGCTTTGATGGGCTTGATTACCTATCGACTACGTTCCGGGCGGCCGCTGCAAGCCGCCCGAAACGCAGCGTAAGTTCAAATTCCCGAAGCTCTACTCTCCCGCGGTGGCACTTGGAGTGAAAAACTTAGGTCTCATCCGGGTTACCCGATTACCCTTCCGCGAAAATTTGTGTAAGAATTGGATAGCCGGAGAATCTCGAAGCAGAAGCGCAGAAATACTAGATCGCTCGATACTCCGCGCAGTTTGAGGGGGAGAAAGTTGCTCGAGCCGCTCACGAGCAAGGAATCATGACGGAAGCTGAAACGGAAAGTTGGTCGGCCGCCCGGTCGCACGACCGTAGCATCTGGAATGGAGCATACACCACTCTGGCGGGGGTTCCGTGCCGCCGCTAAACCCAGTCGGCCATTCTGGCGGTGAGCCTGCCGTAGGCGGCGAGGATCAGAACTTAAAGTGGTATGCGACTCGGGAGCCGGTCGTCTTGATCGTGCTTTCCCTGCTGACCGTGGTGAGTTTCCTCGCGGTCGGCGGCCTGGCCAAAGTCTACAATCGGCAGCAGCAATTTCTAGGAGATCGCTGGTTTAACCGCGGGGTCGCCGATCTTCAGGCAGGAAGATCTGAACAAGCCGTCAACGCGCTCCGCTCCGCTCTCCTCTATTCTCGCGATAACTACCAATACCAGCTCAAGCTGGCCCAGGCGCTGGCCGCTCTCCATCGTACCGATGAGGCTTATGCCTATCTGCAGAACCTCTGGGAAAGGGAGCCGGATAACGGTACCACCAATCTGGAATTGGGCCGCATTGAAGCGGGCAAGGGACAGATGGACCAGGCGCTCCGCTACTACCACAACGCCATCTACGCGGCCTGGCCCGACAATCCCGATCAGCATCGGCGCTCAGCCCGGCTGGAACTGATTCAGTTCCTGCTACGCCAGAACGCTCTCACCCAAGCCCAGTCGGAATTGATCGCATTGGCGGCCAATCTGACTTCCGATTCCGCACTTCACCTGCAAGTTGGTGATTTGTTCATGCAGGTGCAGGACTATGAGCACGCGCTTGCGCAATACCGGGAGACTGTGCGGGCGGATCGGCGAAATTCCGCCGCGCTGGCCGGAGCCGGGCGCGCGGCTTTTGAACTCACCCGCTACGAACAGGCTCGCAGATACTTGGAAGCCGCCGTCGCCGCCGATGCCCAAGACACGCAAAGCGCCGAGTTGCTCCACACCGCGACGCTGGTGATGCAAATGGACCCCTACCGCCGGCCGATCTCTGTGTCGAAGCGCAATCGCCTTGTGATCAACGCGTTTAAGAGCGCGGGACAGAGAATCAAGGCGTGCGCTCCGCCACTCAAGCCGGGTGCGCCGGCACAACCTGCCTCCTCATCGGCTGCCGGGAGCAACGGCAATGATGAAAAGTCGCTTGCGTCAACTTGGAACAATCTGAAACCCAAGATTACTGAGCGGGGGCTGCGGCGCGATCCGGATCTGGTTGACACGGCAATGGACTTGGTCTTTGCCATTGAGCGGCAAACCAGTACCGGCTGTGGAACGCTCGCCGACACGGATTCGGCTCTGCTTCTCATATCAAAGTTGCACGGGGGGAGTTGAAGTTGGGGGCTTCGATAAAGACACAACCTGAGAGCGCGGTGCGGAACAGTGGTCAACAGGCCTGGGGCTTTCCCGTTCTCTCTTCGCAATCCCTGCTCGGCCTGGTTTTTCGCGAGGACCGGTTCTTCCTCGTCCTTTCCGTGTTCATCGGCATCTTTTCCGGCTTGGCGGTAGTATGTTTCCGTTATGCCATCGAGTGGAGCAGAATTTATCTTCTCGGCTCCGGAACCCCCACCCGGCTTCGCCTGCTTCTCGCTCCCAGTTTGGCTGGCTTGGTTATTGCGATCCTAGTAATTCATGTCTTTCCGCTGGCGCGCGGCAGCGGCGTAAACCAGACCAAGGCTGCGCTATACATCTACAACGGTTTCGTCCCTTTCCGCACCGCGATCGGCAAGTTCATCACTTCTGCGCTGGCCATCGGCTCGGGACATTCGCTCGGCCCTGAGGACCCATCGCTGCAAATCGGAGCCGGGTTAGCTTCCGCGCTTGGTCGCCGCCTGCACCTGTCGCGAGAGCGCATGCGCCTCATCGCTCCCGTCGGCGCTGCGGCCGGCCTCGCGGCTGCCTTCAACGCTCCCATTTCGGCTGTGCTGTTCGTCATCGAAGAAGTCATCGGCCGCTGGAGTGCGGGCATTCTCGGCTCTGTTGTGCTGTCAGCCGTATCTAGCGTCGTGGTCATGCGGCTGTTTTTGGGTTCCGAGCCGCTTTTCCGCGTCCCGCCCGTGGAGCTGGTTCGACCCGCGGAGTTGGTGGCGTATGCCGTCCTGGGAATTGCGGGCGGCTTTGCTTCACTGGTGTTCTCCAGCGGAATTACGCAGCTTCGCCCTCGCCTCAAAGCGCTGCCCAATTGGACGCAGTACTTTCAGCCAGCCGCTGCCGGCTTGATCATCGGGTTGATCGGCGTTTTAGGTGCGCCCCAAGTGATGGGAGCGGGCTACGAAATCATCGATCAAGCCATTCACGGCCAGTTCACCTGGGAATTTTTAGGCATTCTTGCCGGCCTCAAAATTCTCTCGACCATCCTCTCCTTCGTCAGCGGAACTCCCGGCGGCATGTTCGCCCCCACGCTGTTCATTGGCGCCATGCTGGGTGCCTGGGTGGGTGGCGTCGAGCATCATTTCTTCCCCCACCTCGCGACGTCGACAGGCACCTACGCCATGGTTGGGATGGGGGTGCTGTTCGCTGGTTTTTTGCGGGCACCCATGACTTCGGTTTTCATGGTGCTTGAAGTGAGCGGGAATTACTCCATCATTTTGCCGGTCATCGTAGCTAACACGTTCGCCTACTTGATTTCCCGCGGCATGGAGCCGACTCCCATCTTCGACGTGCTTACCCGCCAGGACGGCCTAGATTTGCCATCCATGGAAGAACAGCGGGAAGAGAACATCCTGCGCGTGGAGGACGCCATGCAACCGCCTCCTACCCCTGTGCTGGACGATGGCGAGCCGCTGTCGCAGGTCTTGCGGCGGGTAAGTGAATCTGCGTCTCCCAGCTTCCTTGTCCGTCAGCATCCCAACGGCTGGAATATGATCGCCAAAGAGCAAATCCAGACCATGGTCAATGAGGGCAAGGCTGACCTTACCCTACGCTCGGTCCTTCCCGTCCACCAGCTCCCCTGGCTGCATCCGGATCAGCCCCTCGATATGGCGCTGCGCTACGTCAACCAATGGCCCCTGGTGCCGGTGATCAGCCGCGCAAACTTTGGCAAATTGGAAGGGACGATTTCGCGGGACGATGTGCTGAATCGATACAGGACGGACTAAACGGACGGAACTCGGAAACTAGGGCGCAAAAGAAAACGCGCGGCAAGATCCCGCGCGCTAAACAGGGGACAAGAAGCCAGGTTACATCGGGCTGGCGGCTTGCGCCTGACTTCCAAGGCGTTGCAGTTTTGGCGATTTCACCGCCTCCGGCACCCTCTCAAACTCCTTGAAGTCGACCAGACCGTCCGTGATTGCTTCCAGGCTGGCGTTGGACCTCTCCAGCACCGCCAGAAGATACTTCCGGGCCACCGGCCGATCCGCCGGATGGACAAGCTTCCACCACCGCTTCATGGACTCTTGCACATCCCCCTCGGTCTTGATGTCCTCGACCAAGGCATCGATCAGCTTGTAGACCTTGCTCTTCACGGCTTGATACGAAACTGAAACTTCTTGTCCCATATGAGTGACGCTCTCCGGCTAGGCATTCATGCAAGATAGTGGCCAAATCTAACTATAGTGAATGCAACACGTTAGCAACCTGTCAATCCAACTTATCGGAGGAATAATGCAGGCAAATACAGATTTGCATAGAACACCGCCCGAACGGTCGGTTGAAAAGAGATGTTTGCGGACGGTTCCCTGGCTATTGCTTCAGGAGCTGCTCGATGGCGGAGGTCACTTCTGGCGACTCTGGCGTCACTGCGGGCTCAAAGCGCCTCACCACGTTGCCTTCGCGGTCGACCAGGAACTTGGTGAAATTCCACTTGATATCTCCGCTGTGGGTCGGGTCGGCCTCTTTGGTCAAGTATTGGTAGAGCGGAGTTTGATCGTCCCCTTTCACCGACACCTTGCCATAGATCGGGAAAGTCACGCTGTACTTGGTGGAGCAAAACGTCTTGATTTCCTGGTTCGTGCCCGGCTCCTGCCCGCCGAAGTTGTTGGCCGGGAAACCCAGAATCACAAATCCCTGGTCCTTGTATTTGGTATAGAGGGCTTCCAGTCCGGCGTATTGCGGCGTGAACCCACAGCGGCTGGCCACGTTGACCAGCAAAACCACCTTGCCTTTGAAGTTCGCCAGGGGAAGGGGAGCGCCATCAATCGACGGGAGAGTGAACGAATAGATGCTCGAACCGGCAAACATCGGTGTAGCCATCATTAAGACCAACCCCACGAGTATGGATTTTCCCAATCTCACCACAGCAACCCCCCGGCGGCGTAGCGGTCCCGCCGACGAGCCAGAATAACGGAGCCCGACCGTCGATGCAAACCCGAACCAACGGCTTTTCTTGAAGAACAAGGACCTCGGGCAATCCCCCTGCGCTTCCCTGTGTTCTCTGTGGTTCCGGGTCTTCCACGCAGATGCCATGCCTTCCTCTCCAAGCTGCCTCATGTCTTCTGCTCACGGCCCCGAGCCGCCTATCGACTTCCTTGCAATCCGCGATACAATGGCCAGCAATTTTTCGGGCGTTGGGGCGACGCGTCAGCTGCAATGATTCCCGGGGCGACCCTAACACGCCCGGTTCTCGGCCGCCGGGCGCAAAGTCTTTCCCTAACAGCGTCAAAACATTCTTCGAGGAGGCTTCGTATGAAGCGCTTGCTGTGGACTTTGATCGCTTTGCTATTGTGTGGAGTCGCCGGAGCTCAGCAGCAACCATCCAAGGACGGTGACTCATCGAGGCGCTTCCTCTTTCCTCGCGACACCCTGTACGGCTGGGTGCAGTTTGATATCGCCCCTCCCCACAACGAAATCGACCCCAACCTGTGCGCCTCCAACGCCGGAAGTTACGGCGGCGTCAACGCTCCCTGCAACGCCTTTGCCCGCTATATGCTCTCCGGCAGCATTGAGATTCGCCCCTTCGGGCGCGGCCCCCTGAGCCGTTTCATGCTTTTTGGCGAGCCTCATCTCCTGTTCGGCAAAAACGTTCCGCAAACTCTCTACACCTGGTCTTGGGACGCCATCGGAATCGAACGCTCCTGGGGCGCCGCGATCTACCTCGGCAAAGGATTCGAATTTCGCGCCACCCAGCATTTCCTTTTCGACCGCTGGGGCGCGCGCAACGCGAATCTCGGCCCCGCCGATCTTGGACTCAACGGGCCCTGGGGGCGCTACAACGTCTTCGGCGTGCGCAAGACTTTTGGTAAACAGCGGTGGTAGCACGGCACCTGGTTTTGCCGTGCTATGCTGAAATTCCGAGCTAAGTGCCTTGTCCATCAGCAAAACGCCAAGCGCGCCAAGTCCGCCGCTTCGCTCAAGCCAAGCGGATTCCGCTGGCCTACCTCGACCCGGCGTGAGCGCCGATGGGACCCGCGACCCGCGACCCGGACGCGCCGTCATTCCATTCCAAACTCCGGAACTGGCCCGGCCCCTGTTGGGCCGAGTGCTGCGGCGTCTGTCTCCGGCTCTGGCGGGCTCGCTGCCGGTTCTGTTGGCGGAGTCGCCTGACCCCGATTCCGCGCTCATGTATTTCGAGCGCCTGCTGAACGAATCGCCCGACCTGGTTGCTTTGCTCGACCGGCACAATTCGCTCGCCCACTATGCGTTGGTGGTTTTTGGCCACAGCCGTTTCCTTAGCGAGACTCTGCTGCGCAACAGCGATCTTCTTCCGTCCTTCCTGCGGGAGCACAACCTGGATCAAAGCCTTTCCAGCGAAGAGTTCCATCAGGCGCTGGCTCGTTTCCGCGCGCGTTCCCTCGAAGCCGACATTTCGCTTGTCCTCGCCCGCTTCAAGCGGCGGGAGTACGTTCGCATCATGCTGCGGGACGTTCTCAAAATCGCCCCTTTAGCGGAAACCACCGCGGAGATCTCCGCGCTGTCCGATGTGCTGATCGAACACGCGTTGCGCGAGGCCGATACTCGTTTAGCCCACCGCTTCGATTTGCCTCAGCACCTCGATAGCGACGGCCGCCTCGTCGATACGCCTTTCGCCATCCTCTCTCTGGGCAAACTCGGCGGCAGCGAACTCAACTACAGTTCCGACGTGGACCTGATGTTTATCTATGGCGACGGCGAAGCCCCGCCGGGAGCAGGCCTTTCCAACCGGGAATATTTCGTTCGCCTAGCCCAGCAAGTTACGGAGATTCTTTCTCGCGTCACGTCCGAAGGCCCGGTGTTCCGCATCGATTTGCGTCTCCGCCCGCAGGGCGGGGAAGGCGAACTGGCCATCAGCCTCTCCCATGCGCTGCAGTACTACGAAGCGCAAGCCCACGACTGGGAGCGCCAGGCGCTCATCAAGGCGCGATACTCGGGCGGCGACGTCGCCCTGGCCCGAAAATTTATCCGCTCGGTCGAGCCATTTGTCTACACCGAGCGAGTCAATTTCGCTGCCATCAAAACAGCCCTCCTGGCGCGAGAGAAGATGCACGCCCGCCGCCACCAGCTCCCTGCGCTCGAGCCCCCCAGCGAAACCATCAACGTCAAGCTCGATCCCGGCGGCATTCGCGACATCGAATTCCTGGTGCAGTGCCTGCAGCGGGTTTACGGCGGAAGAGACCCGTGGCTGCGTTCCGGCGGTACTCTGTTTTCCCTTCAGAAATTGCATGATAAAGGCCACATGACCGGCAAGGAGTTCCACGACCTCAGCAGCGCCTACGAATTCCTCCGTCACACCGAGCACCGCTTGCAACTTCGCAACGGCCAGCAGACCCATCGCCTTCCCGCGGGCAAGTCGGACCTGCGGATCCTCCAGCGCTCCATGGAAGGCTACATGCCCGGCGTCTACCGCATTGCTGACTTGGTCGGCATCGTGAAACTGCGCATGGCCGCGGTGTCCGAAATCTACCGCCGCGTGATCTACCATCAGCAATCGCGCCGGCACGAGCATGTGCTCGACGCGCCCTTCGAGTTGCGCGGCACCCTCGATGCGGATTCAGACCTCTCCAACCAGCAGATTCTGCACCGGCTCTCGTCCGACTGCCCGGAACTCTACCAAGCCCTCACCCACGCCACCTTGAGCCCGCAGGCCCGCACCAACCTGTTTCGTTTTCTATGGTCGGCGTTCAGCAGTTCCGAACGTTATGCGGTCGTGCTGCGCAATTCCGCAGCGGTCTCCCGCGCGCTCATGCTGTTCGAAGCCAGCGACTACCTGACCGACATTCTCGTTCGCCATCCCGAGGAAATCGCTACCCTGGCCGATCTGGAAAACGAACCTCCTACTTCCGTCGCAGGCGGCTACCTTTTCGAGAATGTTTTGGGTCTGATGCGGTCCGCGCGCGATCCGGTTTTTGCTTATCTCGGCGAGTCCGCCGCGCCCTACGGCGAGAAACTTTCGCTGCTCCGGCAGCACTACCGCCACCGCACCTTCGCCAGCGGTGCTCGCGACATCATCGACCCCCGCGACATTTATGATTCCCTCGCTTCCTCCACCTCCGCCGCGGAAGACGCCATAGCCGCCGCCTTTCAGCTCGCCGGTTCCCCCCCTGGCCTGGCGGTAATGGCTCTGGGGCGGCTGGGCAGTTCGGAATTCGACATTCTCTCGGATGCCGACGTCCTGTTCGTTTGCGAGGAGAACCGCGACCGCGAGGCCCTCACCAAAGCCGCTGAGCAGATGATGCAGGCGCTCGCCGCCTACACCGGAGACGGCATGGCCTTCCCCATCGACACTCGCCTGCGTCCCCGCGGCAGTGAGGGCGAGTTACTGGTCACGCCTTCCCAGTTGGCCGCCTATTTCAAGCTGGAAGCCCAGCCCTGGGAGGCCCTGATGTACACCAAACTCCGCTTCCTGGCTGGCACAGGGAAGCTGGCAGACCGCTCGCTTGCCGCGACCCAAATTCTGTTTCAGCGCTTCGCTACCGACGAGCATCTGAAAGACGCGATTCGTGAAATGCGCTCCAAACTCGACTCCGTTGAGTCCCCGGAGCACAGCTTCAAAACCTCGCCCGGCGCGATTTACGACATTGATTTCCTGACCGCGTTTCTTCTGCTGAAAAATCGCATTCGCGACAAGAATGGAAGCCTGCGCGACCGCCTGTGGCGCTGCGTTGCCGGGGGCAGCCTGGAGAAGTCCGATGCCGCCACCCTCGACCACGCCGCCGAGTTGCTGCGCACCGTCGACCACGTCGTCCGCCTGGTTGTAGGCCGCGCCCGCAAATGGCTGCCTGCCACCGAGCACGCCAACCGGGTGACCGAAAAGTTGGTTTCGGAAATTCTCGGTCGCGATTTTCCACAGGGCCTCGAAATCGAGCTGTTACAGACCTGCCATACCACCCGCGAGATTTTTAACCGCTTGTGTTGATAGTAGCGCCGACTTCTCGCCGGTCGAGTGTGCTGAGGGTCCTAGCGCGCTGCAGCCTCTACGGGTGCTTCGACTTCAGCGAATAATTCCACACGACGCCCACTCCCGTAACCGAGATATGCGCGATGGAGAGCCAGCGCTCCATCTTGTGATGTCCGGTTCGGTGCAGCAGATAAGAAAGAGCCACCGACGTCGCCGCGCCTCCCGCCTCTATGCTGGCAAACGCCGCCGAGTTGTTGACCACGTCCTGAGGCAGAAGCACCTCAGCTCTTCCTCGCGCTTCGAAATTTCGCGTAGAGGCATAATCCAGCCCGCGAAACACCGCCACGCCGGTAAACAGAAGATATTTTTGCGGTCCCAGAAGCGATGCACTGGAACCAAGTCCCTAGGCGCCGCCGACGGCGCCTCAGGCGCGCTAAGCTTCTCGGCTCCAGTGTTCCCGTCAGATTGCTGGCCGCAGAGCCGGTACCGAACAAGCGAGAGCCAACAGGACGACAAAATAAAATCGCACACTACATTCTACCCATAGCCCCATATGATGCTGCCAGGGTTACTTTTCTCCGCGCCCTCCGCGGCACTTCTCTGCGATCTCGGCGGTTTAAGATTTTGCTTTTCCTGGTGCCTTGCGCAGTTACGGCCCTTCGTTACTCCTTTGCTCAGCCGCCTGCCGCTATAATGGGTAGTTTTGCACCCCATCTCAGAGGAGTCTGAATGGCAGCTTCCTATAACGGTGTTCCGGTGCCCAGCGACGGCGCCCGGATCACCTACAGCAATGGCCGCTACGCCGTGCCCGACAATCCCATCATTCCTTTCATCGAAGGCGACGGCACCGGCCGCGACATCTGGAAAGCTTCCGCGCGCGTCTTCGATGCCGCCGTACAAAAGGCTTACAAAGGCAAGCGCCGCGTGGTCTGGTACGAAGTCTTCGCCGGCGAAAAAGCCAAAGCCAAATTCGACACCTGGCTCCCCGACGAAACCGTCGACGCCATTCGCGACCTTCGGGTCGCTATCAAAGGCCCGCTCACTACGCCCGTCGGCGGCGGCATCCGCTCCCTCAATGTCACCCTGCGCCAGGTGCTCGATCTCTATTCCTGCGTCCGCCCCGTGAAGTATTACAAGGGAACCCCATCGCCCGTGAAGCATCCCGAGCGCATGGACATCGTCATCTACCGCGAGAACACCGAAGACGTTTACGCCGGCATCGAATGGGAAGAAGGCACGCCCGAGGCCGCCAAGCTGATCGAATTCCTCAATAAAGACATGCTCAAAGGCGGCAAGAAGCAGGTCCGTCTCGACTCGGGCGTCGGCATCAAGCCCATCTCCATCACCGGTACCAAGCGCCTGGTCCGCATGGCCATTCAGTTCGCTCTCGAAAGCGGACGCAAGAGCGTAACGCTTGTCCACAAAGGCAACATCCAGAAGTTCACCGAAGGCGCGTTCCGCAAGTGGGGATACGAACTCGCTACCCAGGAATTCCGCGACAAGGTCGTCACCGAACGCGAAAGCTGGATTCTTGACAACAAAGACAAGAACCCGAATCTCGCCGCGGAAGAAAACGCCGCGCTCATCGAGCCCGGAATCGAATTCGCTCCCCCGGAATTTCGCCAGTCCGTCGCCAAAGAAGTGAAGTCGGTACTCGACGCTATTTACTCTACCCACGGCAAAGGCGCCTGGAAAAAGAAACTAATGATCAACGACCGCATTGCCGACTCCATCTTCCAGCAGGTCGTCACCCGCGCCGACGAATACACGGTGCTGGCCACGTCTAACTTGAACGGCGACTACATCTCCGACGCATGCGCCGCGCAAGTCGGAGGCCTCGGCATCGCCCCCGGCGCCAACATCGGCGACGGCTACGCCATCTTCGAGGCCACGCACGGCACCGCGCCCAAGTATGCCGATAAAGACGTCATCAATCCCGGCTCGGTCATCTTGTCGGGCGTGATGATGTTCCGTTTCTTGGGCTGGAACGAGGCCGCCGACTTGATCGAGCGCGGCTTGGAGCAAACCATTTTGCAGAAAAAGGTCACCTACGATTTCGAGCGCCTGATGGAAGGCGCAACCAAGGTAAAGACCAGCGAATTCGCAAGTCACATGATCGAAAACATGAAGTAAAAACCGGCCACGGATTTTCACGGATCAACACGGACAAAAAGTAACCGATCCGTGTCAATCCGTGGCGAAAGAAGGGGTTTTTGCATGCGCAAAAAAGTCTCCATCGTCGGTTCCGGCAACGTCGGCGCCACCACCGCCCACTGGATCGCCTCCAAAGAACTCGCCGACGTCGTCCTCATCGACATCATCGAGGGAGTCCCGCAGGGCAAAGCGCTCGACCTGCTCGAAGCCATGCCCATCGAGAAGCGTGACGCCCACGTCCTCGGCACCAACGACTACGCCGACACCGCCGGCTCCGATATCGTCGTCATCACCGCCGGCATTCCGCGCAAGCCCGGCATGAGCCGCGACGACCTGCTCAACACCAACTACAAAATCATGAAAGATGTGGTCGGCAAGGTGGTCGAGCATTCGCCCCACTGCATTCTGATCATCGTCTCCAATCCGCTCGACGCCATGGTGCAGACCGCCTACAAATTGAGCGGCTTCCCCCGCGAGCGCGTCATCGGCATGGCCGGCGTGCTCGACTCCGCTCGCTTCCGCACCTTCATCGCGGAAGAACTCAAAGTCAGCGTGGAAAATGTCACCGCCTTCGTCCTCGGCGGCCACGGCGATACCATGGTCCCGCTCCCGCGCTACTCGACCGTTGCGGGAATCCCAATTACGGAATTGATCGAGAAAACCCGCCTCGAAGCTCTCGTCCAGCGCACCCGCGACGGCGGCGCCGAAATCGTGAAATACCTGAAGACCGGCAGCGCCTACTACGCCCCCAGCGCCGCCGTCACCGAGATGGTCGAAGCCATCCTCAAAGACAAAAAGAAAATCCTCCCCTGCGCCGCCTATCTCGAAGGCGAATACGGAATCAAAGGCCTCTACATCGGCGTCCCTGTAAAGCTCGGAGCAAAAGGCATCGAGCAGATCATCGAAATCAAGCTCACCCCGGAAGAAAAAGCCGGCCTGGAAAAAAGCGCCGCCGCCGTGAAAGAACTGGTAGCCGTCATCGGCGTCTAGCGTTTTGTCATGCTGAGCGAACAGTGAGCCTCGCGAAGCGAGGCTCTCTCGCAGTCGAAGCATCCCTACCCCACCACGAACTGTCATCCCGAGCGCAGCCGAGGGACCTTGTGTTTACCTTCCAATGACCGCATTGCCCTGCCGTCTGAATGCAGGAGTACGATCGCCTCATGTTGCGACGTCGATTTGAAATCGGACTGCTGGCTCTTCTCCTGCTTTCCTCCGCGTGCCATAAGCCAACCCCGCCCAGGCCCGACCATCCGCGCCTCACGTGCAACGTTGTCATGCGCGATGTCACGTTTCACAGCGCCGCGCTCAATCGCGATATGCCTTACCGCGTTGTGCTGCCGGCAAACATCCCGCCGGGCACAAAACTCCCGGTCGTCTACCTGTTGCACGGCGGCGGCGGCGACTTTCGCGAATGGACCAACGATTCCGATGTCGCCCGCTTCGCCGAGAACAATCTGATCCTCGTCATGCCCGAGGGCAACTCTTCTTACTATGTGAACGCTGTCAAAAGGCCCGCCGACCGCTACGAGGACTACATCGTAAAGGACCTGATTTCCGATGTGGAAGCCAGATTTCCCGTCGCTTCAACTCGCGCACAACGCGCGATCGTCGGAGTCTCCATGGGCGGGTTTGGCGCAATAAATCTGTCTCTTAAACATCCCGACTGGTTCGTCTTTGCCGCCGGGATCAGTTCCGCGATCGACGTTCCCAGTCGTCCGTTTTCAATCAAACGCATCGGTCAATACCGCGGCCACGCCGCCATCTTCGGCCCCTGGGGAAGTCAGGCGCGACGCGACAACGATCCGTTCGTACTCGCCCGCACCGTGGACGTTAGCCGAATGCCCTACTTTTATCTGACCTGCGGAGATGGAGAAGGGCTCCTGCCGGCAAACCGCAAGTTCGCCGCGTTATTGCAGCAACGACATTTTCAATACGAATTCCACGCCGGCCCCGGCGGCCATGACTGGAATCAATGGAACGCCCGCCTGCCGAATGTATTCCAAAGCCTCCAGAGCCACCTGCACTGAGAGGCCCACCGCAACCCATGTCATGCTGAGCGAAGAGTGAGCCTCGCTTCGCGAGGCTCACTCGCAGTCGAAGCATCCCTACCCTAACCACGCCCTGTCATCCCGAGCGCAGCAGGACGATTCGCAACGCGAATCGCCCTGCGCAGTCGAGGGACCTTGTGCGTTCCGAAAATACCCTAAGGTAATCTTCTAGACGCCCAGCCAGCGCGCTACTATCCCAGAAGCATGAATCGTTTCCATCCTGCCATGCTGCTCGTAGTGCTCTCGATTGTCGCCTCATCGACAGCCCAAAAACTTCCCAAAGACGAACCGGATTGCACAGCAAGCGGCGTGGCGAGAACCGAGATCAGCGACACCGACGCGACCATTCTTGGATTCAGGATTGGCCATGCATCCCTTAAGGACGTTCAAGCGAAACTCGGAGTTGCAAAAGTCTTCCGAGCCTCAAAAGAGGAAGAGAGCGACATTTTTGTGTGCTACGTCTCGTCAACCGACGGCACCATTCTCGCCTTCTACTCGGGGGCGATGGGAGGCTGGGTCGACATAACCGAGTTTGCGCTTTGGGCGACAGGCGCGGGATTTCAACAGCGTTCGCAATGTACCCCTTCCGACGTTGTCTCGCGCGCAATTTCCACGCAGAGTGGACTTAAACTCGGACTGAGCAGGGAACGCCTGCAGCGGATCGCGGGCAAACCCTCCCATAAGAACCTGCGCTCGACGAAGTATGAATATGTCTGCCGCCGGAAAATGACAGAAAACGAAATAAAGAACTTCAAAACCAACAACAATTGGGACGTAAGGGACGATCCCTACTTCGACAAGACGTCCTGGATCGAGGTTCGATACTCGAATTCGACCGCTTCTCACATCGCGGTCGGTGAGATCGAATCCTATTGACCGGCCGTAACCTCCGTTGCACGCCCCCTCGCCAGAAAGTAATGCACCGCCGGCGTAATCACCAGCGACAGCACCATCGAAATCAAAATCCCGCCAATCACCGCAATCGCCAAGCGGCTGCAACATCTGTGACCCCGCGCCTAACGCGAACGCCAAAGGCAGCATTCCCGCCACCGCCGCCAGCGCCGTCATCACAATCGGACGCAACCTTCGGCTGCTGGCCTGCAACATCGCCTCCTCCGCCGATAGCCCCAGCTTGCGAAATTTCTGATCCGCATCCAAAAGCAAAATCCCGTTCTTCGCCACAATCCCAATCACCATAATCATCCCCATGAACGACGAAACATTGAACGTCGTTCGCGTGATCACCAGCGCAATGAACACCCCCGAAGTCGAAAGCAGCGCCGAAGCCAGAATCGCAACCGGCGCCGCAAACGACCCAAACTCAAACAGCAGCACGATGAACACCAGCAAAATCGCCAATATCAACACAAACGCCAAATCGTGGAACGACCGCTGCTGCTCCGCGTACTTCCCGCCATACTCCACCCGAATGCTCGCGGGAAGATGCATCGCATCCACCGTCTTCATCACGCTCGCCATTCCGCTGCCCAGGTTCGTGCCTTCCAGCCGCGCCGTCACTGCAACGTCGCGCTGCAGGTTCTCCCGCAAGATCTCTGTCTGTCCTGGCAATTCGGAAATCGTCGCCAGCGCTCCTAAAGTCGCAGTGTGCCCTGAACTGCTCGTCAGCAGCGTGTCGCGCATGGCCTCCAGCGACGCCCGGTCCGCCGCCGGAAACCGTACCCGCAGCGTATAGGCCCGATCATTCGCTACCACCGGCGTAGCCGCCGGCTCGCCTTCCAGCACCGCCGCCGCGTCGGTCGCAACCTCCTGCGGAGTGAATCCCGCCCGCGCCGCCACGCTCGGGTTCACCTGAAACACCACCGCCGGCCCGCTGATGGTGTTGTCGATCCCGTTCAACACATCCACCACGCCGTCAATCTTGCCAATCGAATCGGCGACTTTCGGCGCCCACTGCGCCAGCAAATTCGCATCCGGCGAGAACATTTTGATCTGGATATCTTCCGGCGCGCCGGTCAAATCGCTAATCATGTCCTGCAGCACCTGCGTGAGTTCAATATCCATCGCCGGAACCTGCTGCCCAACCTTTTCGCGCACTTCCGCCATGATTTCGTCAATCCCGCGACTGCGCTTGTCTTTCAGTTTCACGGAAATGTCCCCGGTGTTCGCTTCGGTCACCGCCGCCAACCCCAGCTGCAGCCCGGTCCTCCGCGAAGTGCTTTCCACTTCGGGAATCCCGCGCAGAATCTTCTCTACCTGGTCGACCGTGCGATTCGTCTCCTCCAGCGAACTCCCCGCCGGCATGATGTAATCCAGAACGAATCCGCCTTCATCCATCGCCGGCAACAAATCCGACCCTGAGAACCGATAGCAAACGTAGGACGCAACGATCAAGATCATGCTGAATCCAACCAGCCATCGCGGCTTTTCCAACGCCCGCCGCAGCCAGCGCTGATGAAAATCCACGACTCTGCGAAACGTCGGACCTAAGCTGCGCTCCTCGACCGCCAAAAGGCGCGAGAGGACCTCCTCTTCGGGTTCGGCGCCGGTGTCGGCCGCAGACTCGTGTTTTCCGATCAGGTACTGGCTCAAGTTCGGCGTCCAGGTCAGCGCCAACGCCAAGGAAGTCACAAGCGAGACCGCCATGGTCACCGCCAGCGCGCGAAAAAATGTCCCGGTCACCCCGGTGATCGAAATCAGCGGCAGAAACACCACAATGGGCGTGATCGTCGACCCCACCAGCGGAATCGTGATCTCCTGCAAGGCGCTATGGATGGCCTGCAGCCGCCCCTGCCCGGCATCGCGATGCAGCACGATGTTCTCCACGACGACGATCGCGTCATCAATCACCAGTCCGACCGCCGCCGCCAGCCCGCCCAGCGTCATCAGGTTGAAGCTCTCGTGCATCAACTTCAGCGCCACAAACGTCACCAGCACCGTCACTGGAATCACCAGCCCGGCTACGATCGATGTTCCCCAATCGCGCAGAAAAACCACCAGGATGATCGAAGCCAGAATCAACCCAATCAAAATCGCGTCGCGCACGCTCTTGATCGATTCCGTCACGATGAGCGACTGATCGTAGAAAGGCCGAATCTCCACCCCCGGCGGCAGAGATTTGCGAATGTTTTCAATTTCCGCGTGCACGCCATCCGCCACTTGCACCGTGTTGCTATCCGGCTGCCGATTGATGTTCAGCAGCACCGCCGGTTGCCCATTTGCGGTGACGATCGTGTAAACCGGCCGCACTCCCGCCTGCACCGTCGCCACGTCTCCCACGCGAACCGGCACGCCCGCCGTTGTTGTCTTGACCACGATATTGGCGATCTGCTGTGGGTCACGCACCTGCCCGCTCACCAGACCCAGCTCCAGTTGATGGTTGCGCTGGAGAAGCCCCGGCGAGTCGATCAGGTTTGTGCGCTGCAGAGCATCCAGAATGTCGGTTATCGTGACTCCCGCCGTCAGCAGCTTCGCCGTATCGGGCGTGACGTGGAACTCCGGCTCCTGCCCGCCCTGCACCACCACCGTCGCAACGCCATTCACCCGGTTCAGCCGCGGCTTCAGGTCGTAGGTCGCCATTTCCCAGAGTTGCGTCTGCGGGATGGTGCTCGAAGTCAGGCTGTAGCCGAGAATCGGAAAACTGGCAAACGTCATGCGATGCGCCACCACGCTCGCCGTCGGCGGCAGATCGGGCTGTACGCGCGAAAGCGCCGCATCCACGTACTGCAGCGTCTGGAAGATGTCCACATTCCAGTCGAAGAAGAGATCAATCTCCGCCGATCCCCGGCTGGTGATCGACCGCACCGACTGCAACCCGGGCACGCTGTTCACTGCTTCTTCGAGGGGCCGCGTGATGGTGACCATCATTTGGTCGATTGGCATCACGCCGTTGTCGACGGCAACCAGGATGCGGGGAAAGTTCGTTTCCGGGAAAACCGAAACGGGAATCGTGAAAGCCAGGTACGCGCCCAGCAGCGCCAGCGTCAAAATCAGAAAGATTACCGGCTTCGAGTGCTTCGCAAACCAGTAGGAGCCCACAGGAGCGCTCACCGGCCGTGCTCCTCTGTGCACTCTGTGTCCTCTGTGTTGAGAATCGGGCTATTGGGCATCGCCGCCCTCCGCCTTGATCTTGGCGCCATCCGGCAACCCATAAGCGCCCGCCCCCACCACGCGGTCTCCCGTCTTCACGCCCTCGACGATCTGCACGCTATTGCCCTGCCGAATTCCGACCTTCACCGTCTGCTGATGCGCCTTGCCATCCGTTCCCGCCAGCATCACCGTAGTGCTTCCATCTGGCGCCGCAAGCAGGCAAGCGCCCGGAATCACCACCGCATCCGCCACCGTTTGCGCCTCCATGGAAAGCTGCACGCTCGTTCCCGGCCGCAAGCGCCCAGCAGGATTCTTGGCCTGCACCCAAACCTCAACCGTTGTGCTGTTCGGGTCAAGCGCCGGGCTGATCACCGTCACGCGCCCTTCCACCGGCCCATCCTCGCCGGGAACCGCGATGGTCGCCGAATCTCCCACCTTGAGCATCGCAGCGTCCGCTTGTGGGATGTGCGCCTTGGCGATCACCTGGGAAATGTCCATCACGATCAGCAGCGGAGCGCCCGCCGTGGCCATCTCTCCCGGATAGAGCGGCCGATCCGTCACTACTCCGTCGATGGGACTGCGAATCTCCGAATAGCCAAGCGCAGCTGCCGCTCCCAAATATTTTCCCTTCGCCGACTCCAGCTGCCCCGCTGCCGCCTTCAATTCCTCTCTCTTCCCAATTGCCAATAGCGCTTCCAGATGCTTTTGCGCAACCTCGTACAGAGTTCGGGCGTTGGCCAGGTCCACGCCGGCCTGGTCGAGATCCTTTCGCGGCATGGCCCCTTGCCGATAAAGCTCCTGCCGGCTGCTGTAAACCTTCTGCTGTGCGTCGAAAAGCTGCTTCGCCGCCTGCGCGTCCAAAGTTGCCTTTTGGATTTCTTCCGGCACCGCCGCCGCGGTCGTTGTTTCGTACACAGCCTGCGCCTGGTCGTAAGAGCCTTTCGTATCCTGCGCCGCCGCCGCCAGATCCTGATTCTCCAGCACCGCCAGCAACTGCCCGCGATGCACGTGGCTGCCGCGATTCACGTAGAACTTCTTCACCGGAGCGCTGACCTTGGGCGTAAGCGCCGATTGTTGAAGAGGGAAGAGCACCGCCTCCGCCGTGACCACGCGCTGGATGGATGTTTTCTGCGCGGTCACCACCTGCACTGCAACCGCGGCTTCCTTCGCGGGCGCCTCGTTGCTGCAGCCCACGAGGAAAACTGCCAGCCCCGTCAACGCTCCCACCAGGATTGTCATTCCCAGCGCCCGGTTCTGGCGCGAGGAATCTGCTTTCTCGCCAGCGCGAAACAAAAGCAGATTCCTCCGCTTCGCTGCGCTCAGTCTCGGAATGGCAACCGGGAGAAGTGTCATCAGAAATTCCCCGTCAGCGTCTGCAAATTCGCCAGCGCCACACGATACCGCACCTGCCCGTCATCGAATGCATTGCGCGACAGGGTCAGCGTATTCTGCGCATCCACCACCTCGAGCACCGTCGCTTCCCCGGCCTGATAGCGCAGCGTAGTCAGCCGCAGGCTATCGGCCGCGAGATCAGCGGAGCTGCGCAGAATGTCACCCTCCGACCGAGCCGTCTTCGCCTCGTTGTAACTCGCGTACAGATTGCCCAGCAGCTCGCGCTGCGCGAACGTCAATTCGAGCCGCGCTTGATCTCTTCGGTCCTCCGCCTGATGCAGCTTACTCCGTAGGCTTCCCCAATCCCACACCGGCACGTTCAGCGCCAGGGTTGCAAAGTAGCCGAGGTTAGGCAGACGGCCAGCTTCGGGGAACCCGAGGTTCACGCTGCGAAGCGCGAAGGCGTTGGCCTCAATGCCATAATCCACATCCACGCTGAGCGAAGGAAAAAACGCCGCCCGCGCCACCGAAACATTCGCGCTCGACTGCCGAAGGCTGGCCAACGCCGCCGCCAACTGAGGATTGTTCTGCCCGGCTAGGGCTTGCACTTCGGCAAGGGCCGGCAAGGGTTGCGCATTGTCCAGGTCATCGACCACGCTAAAGTTCTGGTTGAAGTTGGAAAACAGCAGCACAGCCAAACCCAGGCGCGCGTTGTCCATGGCCAGCCGCGCCTCTTCAAACGCTTGCTCCTGCTGATTGAACTGAATCTGGAACTTGACCACATCGCTGTGCGCGACTTGTCCCTGCTTTTCCATTTCCTGGCTGATCTTCAGGAAGTGCTCGGCCTGATCGCGGCTCTGTTGCGCGGTGCCGTACTTGCGCTGCCCGGCAACCAGCGCGTAATAGGCCTGTGTCACCGTGACTTTTAGCCCACGGAGAGCGATTTCCTGTTGCGCTCGCGCCACGGCCTCCGCCGCCCCCATCCCG
Organism: uncultured Acidobacteriaceae bacterium; assembly: GCA_963770915.1. Lineage (GTDB taxonomy): Bacteria > Acidobacteriota > Terriglobia > Terriglobales > Acidobacteriaceae > PALSA-270. The sequence goes on along the minus strand of CAVYRG010000002.1, from coordinate 38,926 downwards.
TGATAACCGGCGAGGGTAAGCGTGTTGAGGCTCAGATCCTGGTGCAGAACTCCCCAGCCGCGGTAGACGTGTACGCCGTCGTTGGTGACAAACCGCCCGTTGGGAGTGACGCCGTTGCCTTGCGTAAGCAGTTCCTGCGCGGTGGCGCTGACCGAAGGCAAAAGCGCCGCGCGGGCCTGAATCCGATCCTCGTGCGCGAGCTTCGCCGCCGTAACCGCCGCCTGGAACTGCGGATCGTTTTTCTGCGCCCGGGCTAATGCGTCCTGCAGCGTCAAAGTCAGCGGAGCCTGGCTGGCAGTCGCGTTCGCATCGGCGCTCACATCCACCGGAGCCGCCTGACTTTGAGCCAATGCCGCCACCGCCGCACTCACTGCCAGCGCCAGCCCGCAACCGCGCAGGCAATTTCCGAGAGACGAGCGCGCAATCGTCATAGCATCCCCCTCGCTGCAAGCAGCTAAGTTCAAAACTGCAATGTTGATGGAAGCAAGATTAAGGGAACCTGAAGTATGTCGCGTTGCAACCGAACCGGCAAACCTTGGTGTCGGTTGAAATTCCTGGCGGCCAGGGTTCGCCGAACCAGAACAACCTGATCTAATTCCAGCTTAGCAAATCGAAGGGGGTAAATGGGACATGCCTTCGAACTTTATATTTCCAATGATATGTGTGAGATAGCCAAAATTCTTCACGAAATGCCTCTTGACAAGGTTTTTCCGGCGAAAATTGTCCGCAATCAGCTATTTAGCTCGTCGGGCGTCTCTTTTGCGGGCAATTTTACGGTGACTCGAGTCCCTCGGCCGGCAGCGCTTTCGGCCACGATGGTTCCCCCGTTAGCCTCTACAAGGGCCCTCGCGATAGCCAGACCTAGGCCAAATCCGCCGGTGGCGCGAGTGCGCGAAGGGTCTCCGCGATAAAAGCGGTCGAAGATGCGAGGCAAATCCGCCGCGGGGATGCCGGGGCCGTGGTCGACAACGGTCACTTGCGCGGTTTCGCGCCGGTTGTGTGCAACGGCAACCTCCACCACGCCACCCTCCGGGCTATAGCGGACGGCGTTTTCCAGCAGATTGCCCCAGATCACTTGCAGATCGTCCGGATCGGCCTGCACTTGCACGCAGCCGTTGGTCGAAAGCTGAATTGTTGTGTTGCGCGCCTCGGCCAAGGGGCGAACGCGTCCGATTGCTTCTTCACAGCTTGCAGCGAGGTCAACCTCGGGCAAGATGCGTGGCCCGGTTTGCGATTCGCCTTGTTCCGCTCGCGCCAGCCGCAAGAGACCCTGCAACAGCCGCTCCAGGCGCTCCATGTCTTCGAGGGCCCGCTGCAGACCTTCGCGATACTCCTCGGCCTCCCGTGGCCGCTGCAGCAGCGACTGCAAGGTGGACTTCAGCACCGCCAGCGGGGTTTTGAGTTCATGCGCGGCGTTGCCGGCGAATTCTTTTTGCTGCACGAAGGAGCGCTGCAAGCGGGCCAGCATCTGCGTCATGGATTCCGCCAGCGGGCGCAATTCGTCCATCTGCTGCGCGTCGGCGGGCACGCGCAATTCCCAGTCCTGCACGGAAACCAGAGCGGCTTGCCCGGCAAGATGCTCGAGCGGCAAAAGGCCGCGCCGGATTCCGGCGTAGGCCAGCAGAACTGTGATGCCCAGCAACCCAACGCTTGCCAGTGTGATGAATATCGCCGCCTCGCTAAGTTCATGATCGAGTGCGAGCATGGGCGCGGCATAGAAAATCGTGACCGTCTGAGGATGGAACTTCGCACCCTCCTCGCGATCGAGCACAGGAAGCTGAGCGATGCGCAGCGCGCGATAGGAAACGCCGGCAGCGATGAACTGCCAACGTTTTTTCTGGCCGACGGGGTTCCCATCGAGCGTCGCGGGCCAGTTCGCGGAGCGCGCCACGAGCCCGGATCGCTCCGCCCAAACCGCGAACAAGTCGGGGTGGTGATGATCCAGCGGCCCAGGCATGAGCGTGTTGTCGAAATAAACATTGCCGCTGGCATCTTCGGAATAGCGTACCAGCGCCGCCACGCTCATGGCGCGGCTTTGCACGCCGGCGTCGAGCGCGGTAAGCAAGCGGCGCCGCGTGTACAAAACGCCGGCCAGGACCAATCCCGCAGCCAGCAGGAGCTGCGAGAGCAGCACCGCCGCAATCAGTCGCCGCTGGATGGAAGTTTGCCGCATGGCTCTGCTTTACGACTAGATCCCCACCCTTGTCATTCCGAGCGCGGTTTTGGCGCGAGGAATCTGCTCTCCTGCCGCTGAAAAAAAGCAGATTCCTCCCTGCGGTCGGAATGACAATCGTTGTAGGGGAACGAATGCATGTCTACTCCTGCAAAATATACCCCTGCCCGCGCACGGTATGAATCAGGGGCCGCGAAGAGCCATCCTCCAGCTTGCGCCGCAAGCCAGAGATGTACACCTCGATCACGTTGCTGAATTTTTCCCAGTTGTAGTCGTACAGGTGCTCGAGCAATTCGCTCTTGGAGACCACCGCCCGCGGCCGGTGCAGCAGATATTCGAGCACACGGTATTCCATGGCGGTCAGCGCGACCGGACGCTGGCCGCGCTGCACGGTGCGGTTGACGGTATTCATCTGCAGATCGCCGATGGTCAACACCGGCGAGGGCTGTCCTTTGCCGCGCCGGATGAGGGCTTTCACCCGCGCCAGAAGTTCGCCCAAATCGAAGGGCTTGGTGAGATAGTCGTCGGCCCCGGCGTTGAGCAATGAGATGACGGAGTCTTTATCGTCGCGGGCGGTGAGCACCAGCACCGGCGTGTGTTGACCAGCGGCGCGAAGACGTCCCACCACCTGCAGGCCGTCGAGCTTGGGCAGCATGAGATCGAGGATCAGCCCGTCGTAAGCGTTCGACTCGGCCAGAAAAATGCCTTCCTGCCCGTCAGGCGCAATGTCCACGGCATAGCCGGCGCTCTCGCGCAGGCTGCGCGCGATGTTCTCGGCCAGGCGGGGTTCGTCTTCAATGATGAGGACGCGCATTAGTATTTCGCCGCCCATAGGGGGCAGCGTATCCAAGTCAACCTTAACGCGAACTGAAGGCGAGGGGAAGTTGCGTCAGGTGTGCGCGCCTGCAGCCGATGGTATATAGAACACTGGGAACAAAAGCATGAAGGAAATCGCTGTATCGGAATTCAAAGCGAACTGCCACAGAATCCTGGAGCAGGTGCGGAAAAGCCGCCGGCCGATTCGGGTGATGCGATCCGGCAAACCCCTAGCTGAGGTCGGGCCGTCCTCTGTCAGAAAGCGCCCGGCGAATTGGCTGGGGTGTATGGCGGGCAAGACCCGAATTGTGGGGGACATCGCCGGGCCGCTTAGCAGCGAGGACGATTGGGAAGCGTCCCGCTGATGCTACTCGAAGCTCCAAATTACTTCGTAAACGCGCGGGTTGAGTTTTTGCATGGTCGGGTTACCGGATGAGAACTTACTTTCACTTTGCACTTGCTGGAACTCTTTCTCAGTCACTCCCGCGTGCGTTTCCGGTTCGAGCCGAAGGATGACGCGGCCATTCCCGGTGAGTTGCTTTTCCAGCGAGCCTCCTTGCCAGGAAGTCACCGTGCCAGAGTAATCCCAACCAAACCCACTCAGAAGAAATGGGCCGCCGTTTAGATGCTCCAATTCCTTGAGCGTCGTTCCCAAAGAAATTCCGCCGGCGGCCTTCCACAGGCTGGCTTTGCCCTCGACTTGAACATACACGGGCAGCCGCTTGAGTTTGGAGTCTCTCCAGAGGATATGGAGCGTGCGCCGCGGATCGTGGGGAAAGAGCAGAGTGCCCTGCTCGCTTTGGCCCTGGCCTACGTTGACTTTCCCCTCGGCCACATTGGAAGCGCCGTAGCGGCGGACAAGGTCGTCCTTGGTGGTACGTCGGGTGACCGGATGGTCTTCGCCTTGGAGCAGAATGGTCCACGGGTCAGGAGCTTTCTGGCTGAGTGCGGCCGACGCGATTAGCAGCACTGATCCCATCGAGATCACAACTCCGCAGCGGCGCCGAAAACTAAGATCGCTGTTCATAGTTCAATCTCATACCCTCTCAATTACTACCGACTCCAAAACTACGTCTTTGCTGGGGCGGTCCTGCCGGTTGCGTGGAACGTTGACGATCTTCTCGACCACGTCCTGGCCCTCGACCACTTCGCCAAAAATGGTGTGATTGCCGGTAAGCCACGCGGTGGGTGCAACCGTGATGAAGAACTGGGAGCCATTGGTATTAGGGCCGGCGTTGGCCATGGCCAGCTTGCCGGGCTTGTCGAATTTATGGGGCGAGCCTTTGGTCTCGTCTTCGAACTGATAGCCGGGGCCGCCCATGCCGTTGCCCGCCGGGTCGCCGCCCTGGATCATGAAATTGGGGATCACGCGATGGAAAATCGTGCCGTGATAGAGCGGATCTTTGCTCTTTTTGCGAGTAGTAGGGTGGGTCCACTCGCGCTTGCCTTCGGCGAGTTCGGTGAAGTTGGCCACGGTCTTGGGCGCGTCCTTTTCGAACAGACGGCAGACGACGGCTCCTTCGGTCGTTGTGAAGATCGCATAAGTTCCGGGCTGACGAGTCATGGATTCCTTTCAGTCGTTGGTCGCGCGTCGTTGTTCGTTCGCGACAGCGCTGCGGTTAGTTCTTCTTCGGCGCGGCCTTGGCGGCAGGCCTGGCTGCGGGCTTGGCCATCGCGACGCCCTTCACGATTTTGATGTGGTTAATCTTTACCGGGCGGTAGGGCCGGTCGTTGGCATCGCGCCCCATGCTCGCGATTTGCTTGACGATGGCCACCGAGGCTGCGTCGCACTGTCCGAAGATGGTGTAGTTGCCGTTGAGCTGGGCAGCCTGTGGGCCGGTGAACGCGTCTTCGGTGACGAAGAATTGCGAGCCGTTGGTGTCCGGGCCAGCGTTGGCATAGGCCAGACGGCCGGGCCGGTCGAACTTGATGAGCGGCGAAGTCTCATTCTTGAAGGCAAAGCCGATATCGCCACTGCCGGTGCCGGCAGGGTCGCCGCCCTGGATCATGAACCCGGGAATCACGCGATGGAAAATCGTGCCATCGTAAAGTGGCACGCCATGCTTCTTGGCGTGGCTGATGGGATTGGTCCAATCCTTGGTGCCGTCGGCCAAGCCAATGAAATTGGCCACGCCGATGGGAGCGACCTTGGGAAACAGCGTACAGGTCAGGTTGCCGGCCGTGGTTTCAATGATGGCGGTCGGCCCGGCCGAGGCTGACGGTGCAGCAGGATGAACAGCTGGCTTGGGCGCGGGCTTTGCCGCGGGCTTGGTCTGCGCTAAGGAAATCGAGGCAAACAGCAGAAGCGTGCCAATCGCGAATTGGCGCATGGGGGAATCCTCCATCAAAATTGCGGAAAAGGCATTGTACGACACGGCGCGGCGCAGAAAACAGCCGGAGAACCACAAGGGGCACAGGGAAGCCAACGCCTAGCTCAGCGCGGCTAACGCCACTTGCAGGCAGAACCCCAGCGGTTGATCGGTGTTAATCAGGGTTTCGGGCAAAGTGATGGCTTCGAATCTGGCCTTCACTTCAAGGTACAGACGGTAATCGCGATTGCGGGCGGGGTGCTCGCGGGAAGCGGCTTGCTCTTCCAGCCGGCGGCTGGCGGTTTCGTCGGAGCAGATACAGTGCAGGATGCGCCAGGGCTGCTGCCAGGATTCGGCCGCGGCGACCGCTCTATCAAGCTGGACGCGTCGTGAAAAAGTGCGCCCGTCGAAAAAAACGACGCTCGATGGATTTGTCTGCACCAGATACGCGGCGGTTTCAATCATGATTTGCTGGCAGAAATCGTCCTGCCGGGTTGAGTATTCGATATCGGCTGGAGCGAAGAGTGCTGCGCGAATGCGGTCCTTGTCGAGCACCGGGCCCGTGGTTCGAGCCGCCAACTCACGGGCGAGCGTGGATTTTCCGGAGCCGGGAAGTCCGGCCATGAGGACGATCATGATCGAGAATGAAAGGGGCGCAAAAGACGTTTCGCGGCTGACGGCACGACTTACGCACCGTTCAGACTCCTCGAACTATGGTTCCTGAGCAACCAGCGACGCGTGCGGAGGTTCAACCGCAGAGGCTCCGGCCGCAGGTTCGGCAGCGGTTTGCTGCGGCTGAGGCTGAGCCGCCACCACGTTGAAGTCCCGCCATCCCTCGTAGCGGTCGGAAACCATAACGTGAAACACCCATTGATGCCGCTCTTCTTCCGGCTCGACCAGATCCTGATTGTTCAGCGTCAGCAGATACTGCTCGATGAACTGGATCTGATCGCGCGTGAGCCCGCGCCGCTGAATGTCCACGGTGATGCCGGCGAGATGCGACGAGCCGGTTTCTCCGCTTTCCGGCGCCGCGTTGCGATTATGGCGGCGAAGTTTCTTTTGCACCTGCGCGGTGCGAACCGCGGAATTCACCTGAATGGGCCGGTGGAATTCGGCGTAGAAAGCCTGGCCGAGATCTTCGACGAAGTCACGGGTCCAGGGACGGCAATAGCGCCGGCTGGCATCGAGCCGCGGGTCGAAATGCAGGCTTTCGCTCTCACGAATCGGAACCAGATCTCCATTCGCCTTCAGTTCTTCCAGCTCCGCCTCATCCTGAATGCGCGGTAGCTCCAGCCGGTCGATTTCCTCATTCTGGCGCAACAGGGATTCGTGGGTGGGGCGGAACAGCGGGTGATAGAGAATGCTATAGTGCCGGCGCCGCGTGCTGTGCCGGGAACGATGCTGTGCCTCGCTTTTTACCGCCAGGGCTGGCAGGCTGGCTGCCGTGATTAGCATCAGAAGTAGTGCAATTCGGCCTTTAGTTTTTCCGTTCACGAAGTGGCCTCAACTCATTCACGCTTGCCTTGGCGCTTAAGGCAGGCGGATATTGTAATCCAGGGACGTGCAAAATCTAGGTAATTCGTAACTGGTTACCGACTGATAAAACCGGCTGAGTCCCGAGCACTTGCGATTACCTCAGTCACTCGGTACCGCTTACCCACCGTTCTCTATTGCAGGTGGGTTGCCGCGCTGCGTTGCGCTTGAGGGAGGGCCTGTATCTGACTGAGGGGACGCAGGATGACACTTCAGGAAAGCCAGTGCAATGGCACGTTTGGGTAGGGCGGGTTGACAAAATCTATTGCCGGAAAAGGTCACCAACGGCCTGCTTCATCACCGAGGCGCCAACCTCGGAGATGGAGCGGGTGAGGGGAATGTCCTTGGGGCAGGCCTCAACGCAGTTCTGGGCATAGCCGCATTCCTGGATGCCGCCATCGCCCATAAGGGCGGTCAGGCGCTCGCGTTTAAGGGCGGCGCCGGTGGGGTGGGTGTTGAACAGGCGCACTTGGGAGATGGTGGCTGCACCCACAAAGCCTGTGTCTTCATTGAATTGCGGGCAGACTTCCATGCAACAGCAGCAGGAAATACAACGGGAGAGAGGATAGGCGGCTTCCTGCTCTTGCATGGTCATGCGGGGGCCGGTGCCCAGATCGTAGGTGCCGTCGATGGGAACCCAGGCCTTGACCCGCTTGAGATTCTCGAAGATCACGTTGCGGTCGACGGCCAGGTCGCGGACGACAGGGAACTTGGAGAGCGGTTCCAGGCGAACGGGCTGTTCCAGGTTATCGATCAGCGCCGAGCAAGCCATGCGGGCCTTGCCGTTGATGAGCATGGCGCAGGAGCCGCAGATTTCTTCCAGGCAATTGGAGTCGTAGGTGATGGGCGTGGTCGGCTTGCCGTCGCGGGTGACCGGGTTGCGGGCGATCTCCATCATCGAGGAGATCACGTTCATGCCGGGATGCCAAGGGAGTTCGAACTCTTCCCAGTGGGGTTGGGTGGTGGGGGTGGCCTGGCGGCGGATTTTGAAGAGGACGGTTTTATCAGCCATTAGGTCTTAGCCTTTAGCAGTCAGCCTTTCAATTTGTCATGCTGAGCGAAGGATGAGCCTCGCACCAGCGAGGCTCATCCGCAGTCGAAGCATCCCTATAGCCAGATCAGTTTCAAGGTAGGGATGCTTCGACTCCGCAGAAATCTCGCAAGCGAGATTTCTGCTCCGCTCAGCATGACAAATCGACATCAATACTTCCTCGCCCTTGGCGGAATCAGCGAAACGTCCACCGGCTCGAATTCAAATTTTGGCTCATCCGCATCCGGCGCGAAGGTGGCTTTGGTCGTCTTCAGCCAGTTCTTGTCGTCGCGCTCGGGATACTCCGGCTTGTAGTGCGCGCCGCGCGATTCGTCGCGCATGGCAGCGCCCTGCGCGATTACGCGCGACAACTGCAGCATGTTATAGAGCTGGCGAGTGAAAACAAACGACGTGTTCGCCCACTGCGAGCGGTCGCTCAGGTTGATGTGGCGGAAGCGCTCGAGCATCTCCACCAGCTTGGCGTCGGCTTCCTGCAACTTCTTGTCGTAGCGGATGACGGTGCAGCTTTCGGTCATCAGCTCGCCCAATTCTCGCCACAGCTTGAAGGGGTTCTCGGTGCCATCGGATCTCATCAGCCCGGCATTGATCTCTTCCTGGCGCTTGCGCTCGGTGTCGCCGTGGCCATTTGACGACGGGGCTTGCAGACTGCGCGCGTACTCGACCGCGTTGGGGCCGGCTTTGAATCCACCGAAGATGCAGGAAACCAGCGAATTCGCGCCCAGGCGGTTGGCGCCGTGGTACTGATATTCGCACTCGCCGGCGGCGTAGATGCCGGGGATGTTCGTGGCCTGGTTGAAATCCACCCACATGCCGCCCATGGTGTAGTGCATGCCGGGGAAAATTTTCATAGGCGTGTCGCGCGGGTCGTCGCCGACAAACTTCTCGTAGATTTCGAGAATGCCCTCGAGCTTGCGGTCCAAAATTTTGCGATCAATGTGCGTCAGGTCGAGATAGACCATGGGCTTGCCGTCGATGCCGAGCTTGTTCTCGTAGACGACTTTGAAGATTGCCCGCGTGGCCACGTCGCGCGGCACCAGGTTCCCGTACTTCGGGTACCACTCTTCGAGGAAGTACCAACGTTCGTTAGTGGGAATCGACTTTGGGTCGCGCTTGTCGCCGGGAGTCTTTGGCACCCACACGCGCCCGCCTTCGCCGCGCGCGGATTCCGACATCAGGCGCAGCTTGTCTTCTCCGGGAATGCAAGTGGGGTGAACCTGAATGAACTCGCCATTGGCGTAGAACGCGCCCTGCTGATAGAGCGCCGATTGCGCCGAGCCGGTGCAGACGACGGAGTTGGTGGACTTGCCGAAGATCGCGCCAATTCCGCCAGTGGCCAGGATGATGGCGTCGGCGGGGAAGACGCGAACTTCCATGGAATGCAGATCCATGGCAGTGATGCCACGGCAGACGCGGTTGCCGTCGAGCACGGCGGAGAGGAACTCCCAGTGCTCAAACTTCTTGACCTTGCCGTCGGATTCGTGGCGGCGGACCTGTTCGTCGAGAGCGTAAAGCAACTGCTGGCCGGTGGTCGCGCCAGCGAAGGCGGTGCGGTTGTACAGCGTGCCTCCGAAACGGCGAAAGTCGAGCAGGCCCTCCGGCGTGCGATTGAAAGGCACGCCCATGCGGTCGAGCAGGTCGATGATGCCGGGCGCGGCCTCGCACATGGCTTTGATGGGCGGCTGGTTGCCCAGGAAATCGCCGCCGTAAACCGTGTCGTCGAAGTGCTTCCAGGTGGAGTCGCCTTCGCCCTTCAGGTTCTTGGCGGCGTTGATGCCGCCCTGCGCGCAAACGGAATGCGAGCGCTTGACTGGGACGATCGAGAACAGATCGACCTGAGCGCCCATCTCGGCGATCTTGATGGTGGCGGAAAGTCCCGCCAGCCCGCCGCCGATCACGATGATTTTGGGATTCGTTGCCATTAACTTTCGGTCTCTGTCATTCCGAGTCGTCCGTAGCCGCGCGGCGCGGCGGAGACGAACGAGGAATCTGCAGTTCTTCTCAAAACTTGCCGTATCGTTTTCGATAAGTACGGTACAACCAAGAAATCATGCACACACCGATAACGACGAAGGCAATACACCAGCGAAACCAGAAGACTCCCTGCCGGCTCGGTGGCTCCCGTAACGCCTCGGAAAACGCAGCGTCTAACGAATAGCCCGGAAACACGTAAACCAAGCCGCCAAGACTAACCACCGTTACGGCTGCCCAAACATAGATTAGGGACTTAACCGCTACTCTCATCACGTGACTCTTGGCGTAGCAAAGCTCCGCCTGGATATAAAACTTTACTGCGGCGCATCGATATTCATCTCCACTGCACGCGAGCCCCAGGCATCGGTCGGCTGCTGCGGGTGGGAGCGGAACGATGTCAGGCTCGCCAGGCCAACTGCACTGAGCACAAAGAAAAATGCGAGGCACAGCGCCAGCAGCCGCTTGCGCGCCTTCTCGCCCGAAACGATCCCCCACTTCGCGCAGAACAGCCAGATCCCGTAGGCGAAATGCCACGAAGCCGCAATCAGCCCGACCACGTAAAACAGAAACAACGGCGTGCGGAAGACTTCCAACTGCACTTTGCCAAACGACGCCCCCGGATAGGCATGTAGATCGATGCCGGTGAAGCGCATGGTCCAAGTGTGCCAAACGATGTAAATAAAAGCGATGCCGCCGGTCCAGCGCTGGGCCGTGTACATCCAGTTGCCGGTCCAGGGATATTCGGCGACGTTCGATTCTCCGCGATACCAGATGTAAAAACCGTAGCCGGCATGGAAGGCAATGGGCAGCCAAATCCCGAAAAACTCAAGCAGCGGGACCAGTGGAAGGCTGGCGAGGAACCGCACTTGGCGCGCATAAGCCGCAGGGCCGCTGATGGCGGTGGCGTTTGAAATCAGAATGTGCTCAAACAGAAACGCCCCGACCGGAATGATGCCGGTGAGCGAATGCAGCCTCCGCAAGAGGAACGAATACCCCCGCCCGGCGCGCAGCGGGGCTACCCCTTTTACCGCACGATCTTTGACGGCGGGAGCAGGATTGGCGGTCGTGGCCAGCGGACGGCTCCTTGCGACTTCAGAAGTGCCGAGAGAACTTTTCATTATCGGGGTGGGGGAGAAGGGAAGTCAAGGAAGAGGGGGAATGAATGTAAATGCTCCAAGATAATGTCACCCCCTAACTGCAACGAGATTCTGTCACCCTCCCAGGATGGTGACGATGAGTCAGAAAGAGTTTCAACGAGTGAAGGTGATTGAGAATGCAGCAGGCGGGAGGCTGAGCGTACGCGAAGCCTCCCGCCTGCTGCAGCTGAGTGAGCGCCAGGTGCAGCGGCTGAAACGCCGCTATCGGCCCGACTCCGTCGGCTGGGTGCAGCACGGCAATCGCGGACGCCCCATGCCGTGGGCTTTGCCCCTTTCCCAGAAGCAGTTGATCGTAAGCCTGGCCCGCGGCAAGTACCGCGGCTTCAACGATTCTCATCTGGCGGAAAAACTTCGCGCCGAAGAGAACCTCGCCGTCAGTCGCGAGACCGTGCGCCGCCTCTTGCGCGCCGCCCAACTGCCCTCGCCGCAGAAGCGCCGGCCGCGCCAGTATCGGTCCCGCCGCCCGCCCCGCCCCCGTTTCGGCATGATGGCGCTCACCGACGCCAGCCGCCATAACTGGCTCGAAGGCCGCGGTCCGGAGCTCACTCTCATCGGCTTCCAGGACGACGCCACCGGCCAGATCCTGGCCGCTCACTTCCAACTCGAAGCCGAAAATACCCTCGGCTATCTCCGCGCCCTGCACTCGATGATCGCCGCCCACGGCGTTCCCCTCAGCCTTTATCGCGACCGTCACTCCATCTTCCAGCGCAACGATTCCTACTGGACTCTCGCCGAACAACTCGCCGGAAAACAAGCTCCCACTCAACTGGGACGCGCCCTCGAAGAACTCGGCATCGAGCAGATCCCCGCCTACTCGCCCCAAGCCAAGGGCCGCATCGAACGCGCCTGGCGCACCTGCCAGGACCGCCTGGTCAGTGAACTCCGCCTCGCCCAGGCCACGACCCTGCAGCAGGCCAACGCCGTGCTCGCCCGCTTCTGCGCCGACTACAATCGGCGCTTCGCCCGCCCCGCTGCCCAAGCCACTTCGGACTTTCGCCGTTTGCCGCGCCGCTTCGATCTGGCGCGCTGTTTGAGCCTTGCACTATCGCCGCGTGGTCGCCGCCGATCACACCGTCACCCTGGGCGCGCAATCCATCGCCCTGCCGCCTTTACCAGGACGTCGCGGCTACGCCGGGGAAACCGTCGAACTCGCCCATCACCTGGACGGCAGGCTGCACGTTTATCATGGAGATAGTTTGCTGTTGGCGCTGCCCCGGCCACTCGAAGAACACGCCGAGCGCCGTCCCCAGCTCCTGACCTCGGCGCAGAAAAGAAAAACCCCGCGCATCTACAACCTCTCCGGCCGCCCTGCTTTAGCGGCCGTTACTTAATCGACAAGGGGTGACAAAGTCTCGTTGCAGTTAATACGACATTTTCTGGTTGCAACAACAGGAAGAGGGGGAATGAATGTAAATGCTCCAAGATAATGTCACCCCCTAACTGCAACGAGATTCTGTCACCCTCCCAGGATGGTGACGATGAGTCAGAAAGAGTTTCAACGAGTGAAGGTGATTGAGAATGCAGCAGGCGGGAGGCTGAGCGTACGCGAAGCCTCCCGCCTGCTGCAGCTGAGTGAGCGCCAGGTGCAGCGGCTGAAACGCCGCTATCGGCCCGACTCCGTCGGCTGGGTGCAGCACGGCAATCGCGGACGCCCCATGCCGTGGGCTTTGCCCCTTTCCCAGAAGCAGTTGATCGTAAGCCTGGCCCGCGGCAAGTACCGCGGCTTCAACGATTCTCATCTGGCGGAAAAACTTCGCGCCGAAGAGAACCTCGCCGTCAGTCGCGAGACCGTGCGCCGCCTCTTGCGCGCCGCCCAACTGCCCTCGCCGCAGAAGCGCCGGCCGCGCCAGTATCGGTCCCGCCGCCCGCCCCGCCCCCGTTTCGGCATGATGGCGCTCACCGACGCCAGCCGCCATAACTGGCTCGAAGGCCGCGGTCCGGAGCTCACTCTCATCGGCTTCCAGGACGACGCCACCGGCCAGATCCTGGCCGCTCACTTCCAACTCGAAGCCGAAAATACCCTCGGCTATCTCCGCGCCCTGCACTCGATGATCGCCGCCCACGGCGTTCCCCTCAGCCTTTATCGCGACCGTCACTCCATCTTCCAGCGCAACGATTCCTACTGGACTCTCGCCGAACAACTCGCCGGAAAACAAGCTCCCACTCAACTGGGACGCGCCCTCGAAGAACTCGGCATCGAGCAGATCCCCGCCTACTCGCCCCAAGCCAAGGGCCGCATCGAACGCGCCTGGCGCACCTGCCAGGACCGCCTGGTCAGTGAACTCCGCCTCGCCCAGGCCACGACCCTGCAGCAGGCCAACGCCGTGCTCGCCCGCTTCTGCGCCGACTACAATCGGCGCTTCGCCCGCCCCGCTGCCCAAGCCACTTCGGACTTTCGCCGTTTGCCGCGCCGCTTCGATCTGGCGCGCTGCCTGGCCTTGCACTATCGCCGCGTGGTCGCCGCCGATCACACCGTCACCCTGGGCGCGCAATCCATCGCCCTGCCCTCTCTGCCCGGCCATCGCGGCTACGCCGGGGAAACCGTCGAACTCGCCCATCACCTGGACGGCAGGCTGCACGTTTATCATGGAGATAGTTTGCTGTTGGCGCTGCCCCGGCCACTCGAAGAACACGCCGAGCGCCGTCCCCAGCTCCTGACCTCGGCGCAGAAAAGAAAAACCCCGCGCATCTACAACCTCTCCGGCCGCCCTGCTTTAGCGGCCGTTACTTAATCGACAAGGGGTGACAAAGTCTCGTTGCAGTTAATACGACATTTTCTGGTTGCAACAACAGGAAGAGGGGGAATGAACAAGATGCGCTCTTTGGGCGTGTCCCTCTGTAGGCTTGTCGTTCCGAGGAGCGGAAACGACGACGAATCCGCTTCCTGCCGCCGAAGTGCCTTGTATCAGGATATGGCTTCAGCCATATCGTCCAAACCAGAGGATCAACCTACCCGCCGGAGGCGAGGCAGCCCTCCGGCGGCGAATCCAAATTTTATAGCCAGGATCGGCACGTCTGAAGACGTGCCCTGATACGAATTTCGACGCCGCTAAGACGCTGAACTCCCCTGCGCTCGCTTAGGAAAAATCTCGCCAATCCGCCGTATCTCGGCGCCCACCCCGCGCAGCTTTTCTTCAATCCGCTCATATCCGCGGTCGATGTGGTATACGCGGTCGATAATGGTCTCGCCATCGGCGACCAGCGCGGCCAGCACCAGGGACGCCGAAGCGCGCAGGTCCGACGCCAGCACCGCCGCCGCGCTCAGGGAAGTTTTGCCGCGAACGATGGCCCGCCGCCCTTCGATCTTGATGTTCGCGCCCATGCGCACCAGTTCCTGCGCGTGCATGAAGCGGTTCTCGAAAATGTTTTCGGTGATGACCGACGTTCCCTCGGCCTGCGTCGCCAGCACCATGTACTGCGCCTGCGCGTCGGTGGGGAAGCCGGGATATTCTTCGGTGACCATGTCGGCGGACTTGATGGGCGCGTCGCCCATCACGCGCACGGAATCCGCGGTGTGTTTAGTTTTGACGCCGACTTCCTCCAACTTTTGCAGCAGCGCATCGAGATGATGAGGGATCGCAGCCCGCGACGTTGATGTCTCCGCCGGTGAGCGCGCCCGCGATGATGAACGTCGCGGCCTCGATGCGGTCGGGAATAATGCGATGCTTGGCGCCATGCAGCTTGCTGACGCCTTTTATGCGGATGGTCGAAGTGCCCGCGCCCTCGATGCGCGCGCCCATTTTATTCAGCAAGTCGGCCAGGTCTTCGACCTCGGGCTCGCGGGCGCAATTCTGCATGATGGTCTCACCGTCGGCCAGAGTCGCGGCCATGAGCAGGTCTTCGGTGCCGGTGACGGTGATTTTGTCGAAAACAATCTCCGCGCCCTTCAGCCGATCGCAGGTGGCCTCGACGTAGCCGTGGTCTTGCGTGATTTTCGCTCCCAGGCGCTCGAGGCCCGTGATGTGCATATCGATGGGTCGTGCCCCGATGGCGCAGCCGCCGGGCAGCGAAACGCGGGCGCGGCCGCAGCGCGCGACCAGCGGGCCGAGAACTAAAGTCGACGCGCGCATGGTTTTTACCAGTTCATAGGAGGCTTCGGGCGCCGCCAAAGTCTTGCAGCAAAGCGTAGTCCGATGCTGCGCGCGCCCGTAGCCGAGTTCGACCTCGGCGCCCATGGCGGCCAGCAACCGGCGCGTGGTCTCAATGTCGCGAACCTGGGGAATGTTTTCGAGGATCACGGGCTCCTCGGTGAGCAAAGCTGCGGCCATGGCCGGTAGAGCGGCATTTTTCGCGCCGCTGACACGAATAGTCCCCAGCAGCGGATTGCCGCCGCGAATTACGAGTTTGTCCATAAGAAAGCCGTTGCCCCGGTCAGACGGAGCGTCTGTCTATTCTAGCGGGGAACAGGGGATCCTTGGCAGGAAGGGGTTAATCGTAAGGGCACGGCCTGATGGGCAGGATAGAGGTCGGCAGGGCGAGGAGTGCAATGGCGATGTCACGTCAATTGCCAGGCCAACGCTTTTCAGTAGAATGTATGCTCGTGGAAAGCTCTGGTGGTGACGATTTCATCGTGTGCATTACGCTCAGGTCGTGAAACTTTCTACGCCAGAAAGGTGTGCGCGAGGAGACGTGTTTCGTTGCCATGGACTCAGAACGGCATGTGTACAGACTTAAGTGGTGGGTCCGGGTCGGTTATGCATTCCTGGGCATCCTGCTCGGCGGAAGCGGATTGACTCTGGTTGCCATTGCAATCTTGAACCACGGATGGCCCGGGGGGGCAGATCTGCGTTCATTCATTGCAATGATCCTATGTCCTCTTTTGGGATACGTGTTCCTTAGCCTGGCCCTTCGATCGAAAGTCATTCTAGAGGGCGATCGGCTGACGGTTCGATATGCTTTTGGGGAAGATTCAGCTCAGATTGGTCAGATTGGGGGATATCGAATCGTCCGATCGAGAACCGGAACATATTGGGCGCTGCGGCTGCGAAACGGTAACGCGATCACCATCATGCGTACTTATGCTGTGGATGATTACTTTCGCGACTTCATTTCTCGGCTAAAGCCGCTAGGAGACGAGGACTAGCCGATCCCACTCGTTTCGAGTTGAATACACTGTCTGGGCGAAGAACGACGGGCGCAACGCGCAAAATGCGGCTAGCTACTGCAAGGTCCCCTTGGTTATTGTAAACAGGCGGTTACACTCACTGTCCCTTCTGCCTGAATATTCGAGGCGCTCCAAAACCCCGCCTCACCAATGGCCTGCTGGACTGGATATCGGCCGGCAGGTCAACGAGTGCAGTGGCGCTTTAACATCAACAACGCCATTCGCTAATTTCCGAGTTGCCGACAAGCCGGGAGGGATCGGTACTGTTGCCATACGGCTATATTTAGTGGAACGCCAGAGTGCCATCGGACCAATAGGGCACTTCGATTGGGACGGTCCGCAACGGCGGCAGCTCTTTGTTCAGTGGACTATCCGGTTTGTCGGGGTCCGGGAACCAGATAGATGTCGAAAAAATGGGTGCGTTTGGATCATCGGCGTTCAATTCAGCAGGATCTTTCACTGGCAAGAAGAACATCACGTGGCACAAATTGTGTGAACCCAAATGGCTAAGGTATGCGTCCTTGGACATCATGTAGCTCATTGCCCCCGGCTCCACCGGCGGAATCTCCTTCTTCGCATACGCCTCTTGAATGCCCGCGATGCGCTCTTTTACGGAGGTCACTCCAGCGAGCGTCATTTCCGTCAGCTTACGAAAAATCGGCAGGATCGACCGCACAGCCGCTGGATTGAGGCAAATCGCCCCTCTCTGCTTCGGACTCCAGACGTCATAAAAGTCAATGCTGGCCGTCCATGCCGGCCCCTCCATGCACACAAAACCGTTTGTACCTTGGACCGCTGTTTCCCAGCCTTTGGGCGTCAGCACCAAAACAGACGCATCCTTTGAAATGCCCTCCGGAGCAGCGCTTCGCGCCAGCGCGATTGCCGCATTCCGGTCCATTAAATACTGCGAAAGTGGCAGCATCTTCGGATAGGGCCTCTCTGCCTCCTGTGCCCGCGTGCTCACAGTCATGCTCAGCAAACTCACGAGCGCAAGCGCTCCCGCTACAACTCTGGTTGCAATCTTTTCGATCTTTGCAAATCGCATGATTTCCTCTTTCAGCGCGGATCTTGGGACGGTCCGGCTTCTGTGAAGCGGCCATCCCACTTAGCGGACAGTATTCACATTTAACTTGCGACTTGCAAGTAAATATCGAACAATAGATGAAAAGATGATCCGAAAGAAGACAAGCCCAAAGCCGCGGTCGGAATGCCCGCTGAACGCTTCGGTGGAAATGCTGGGCGACCGCTGGTCGCTGCTGATCATTCGCGACATGATGCTGCAGGGCGCCCGCACCTACAAAGCGTTTCTGGAATGTTATGAGGGGATTGCAACGAATGTCCTGGCCGACCGCCTACGGAAGCTCGCCGCCTACGGAATCATCACCGCGGAACCGGACCCCTCCGACGGCCGCAAGGTAATTTACTTGCTTACCAAGAAAGGCATCGATCTGGCGCCGGTTCTTACCGAGATGGTGCTCTGGGCAGCCGCGCACGAAGAGACCGGCAATCAGGCGCTGGTAAGGCAAATGCGCGCGGATAAAGAAAAATTTCTGGCCGGGGTGCGGCAACGCTGGGCTGCCGGGTAAGAAAATTCGCCACCATCCCTAAAGGCGAGTCCGCGATTACCTCAGATTCCAACGTGGTCGATTTTCATCCATGTCGGCGGCTCGCCAATGCTATTTTTCGGACGAGCCCGTTCATTTTAGAGGGAATTTCGTGATACCCGGCACTTGGACAGACCGGCTGCCGTTTCTCGCCGCCATTGAGGAAGACTGGCATCCGCTGCCGCGATGGGCTGTCGCCGCCTGGCTCGCTTTTTACGGGTTGTTCCTTGTGCAGTTGGCACGGGGCGCGGGACTGCTGCCGATGATCGATCTGGTATTTGTTCCCATCCACGAGGGCGGCCACTTGCTCTTCGGGTATTTCGGGCATGCTCTGATGATCGCGGGTGGAACCATCCTGCAACTTTTTGTGCCCCTGGCCCTGGCGGCATATTTCTTTTTTCAGCGCCAGATCGCAGGCACGGTGTTTTGTGTTTTCTGTTTCTTCGAGCAGTTCCTGCCCATTGCCACCTACATGGCCGACGCTCGTGCTCAGCAATTGCCGCTGCTGACCGTGGGCGATCCGGAATTCGTGGAGCACGATTGGTTTACGATGTTCAGGTCTATGGGCGTGCTCGATCACGATCTTCAGATCGCTTTTGTTGTGCGCATCGTTGGCTGGATCGGGATGTTTTCGACCGTCGCGTGGCTGGCGTGGCAAGGCTGGGGGAAAGGCGCGCGGCAAAAAGTAGGGTAACCCTTTGTTAGATCTCATTGCCATCAGTTGAATTTGCGTGCTTGCGATGCGGTGCGCTGAAAACCCCGAACAGCCACCCCGCCGCTAACCAGGTCAGAAATTCCCCAGAGATGCGCAGGAAACTCAAATGGGAGAATTTATCGCCAAGCAGCCTCCAGTCGAGGTAACTAGAGATCGTGAAGAACAGGAACATCCCAACTCCCCACCCGAAGACCCCGCACACCCACACGTACTGTCTCTTAGTGAGGTGTTGATTGCGGCGGTCTGTGCGCCACGCCCCAAAGGCAACCGGCAGGCCAAAGAGACGCAGAATCGCCGGAGCTGCGAAGCCTATCCACAACAAACCGCATGCTGTTGCGATGAGAAAATTGGCGAGAGCCGTCACGGCCAACACTCTACGCCAATTTCGCGGCGTCTTGTCGAGTAGCGAAATCAGGCGTTTACACCCACTGACCCTTCGGCCTCGGCATCCGAGACACTCCGAAGGCACGCCTCCACCGAGTCCCTCCGCTTAACCGGGATCGCTGAATCGTCTCCCGCGCATTGTTGTTGGCGGTTTCGTATCAGGGCACGTCTTCAGACGTGCCGATCCGGCCATTCGCTTTGCACGCGCCGCCGGAGGCCTGGCATGGCTCTCGACGCGCCTCCGGCGGCCCCATCGATCCTAATGCTTCGGCGATATGGCTGAAGCCATATCCTGATACGAGGCAATACCGCGGGACTTGTTCGCCTGGGACAAAAGGCAACACCTAACGATCAACGGCGACGGACAGGAGTGTCCGTCCCACACTTTATGGCTTGGCGGACATTGCCGTTTACGGATATCAGAGCGTGCTCGGCCTGCTTGCGTGTGACTCCCGCTTGCAGCATGACCAGCGCAACCGGGACTGCGTTCCCGGCGGACTTCAGCGCCTGCTTTGCGGCATCGCGAGAAACATTCGCTGCGCGCTGGAGAATCGTGATGCCACGCTCCACCAACTTTTCATTCTTCAGATGAACGTTCACCATCAAATTTCCATAGACGTATCCCGAGCCGGGTCATGGCGCCGGTCGAGAGCATGTTGAGGATCATCTTCTGCGCCGTGCCGGCCTTCATGCGGGTCGAACCGGAGAGGACTTCGGGTCCAACCTCGGCCACAATCGCGAGCTGCGCGGCTTTCTCCAGCGGGGAATTGCGATTGCAACTGACCGCGATGGTCTTTGCTCCGTGGCGGCGGGCGTAGGCGACTGCGGCTACGGTGAAAGGAGTTCTGCCACTGGCCGTGATTCCGACTACCACGTCATTCTTGCCTGGTTTCTTCTTCGCAATTTCCCGCTCGCCCCGTGCGCGCGAGTCTTCGTTGGCTTCGACGGCTGAGCCCAAAGCGTTCTCCCCTCCAGCAATTACGTACTGCACGGTTCGCGGATCAGTGTTGAAAGTAGGAGGGCACTCGGCGGCGTCGAGCGCGGCGATGCGGCCGCTGGTGCCTGCGCCTACGTAGATCAGGCGGCCACCGCGGCGCAGCGCGTTGGCGATCATGTCGATGGCTCGCGCAATCTGCGGAAGGGCGCGCTTGACTGCAGGCGCGACTTTGGCGTCCTCCGCGTTGATGATGCGCGCGACCTCGAGCGACGACTTTAGATCTAAATCCGCCGCGGCGCGGTTCGCTTTTTCGGTCGAAAGGCGGCTCAGGCCGGAACTGGGCTTTTTGCGATTCAACTTTTCCCTCCGGCGCTTTTCTCTTCCAGCGCTTCGATGACGGCATCGTGAAATCGAGGCCGGACTTCTTTGATCGCCTGATTGCCGCAGTCGGGCCAGGTGCGGTTGGTCAGCAGCGTGATGGAGACGCGGCGCTGCGGATCGATCCATAGTGACGTTCCCGTATAGCCGAGGTGGCCGAAGGAGCGGCCCGAGAAATGTTTGCCCGATTGCGAGGGCGAAGATGGTGTGTCCCAGCCGAGGGCGCGCGAAGTGCCGCTAGGGCTGGTTTCGCGGCTCGTGAAAAGCGCGATCGTCTCCGGCCGGAACACGGGGCTTCCGCCCTCAACCAGCGTGTGAGCGTAGATTGCAAGATCTTCCGCGCTGGCAAACAAACCGGCATGCCCGGCGATACCGCCCAGAACGCTGGCATTTTCATCCTGCACTTCGCCCTGAGTCACGCGGTGGCGAAAGGCAACGTCATCCGCCGTCGGCGGGATCACGCTCCGCCAGTTCGGTGACGGACAGAACGCCGTGCGCGCCATACCGAGCGGGCCAAAAACTTCGCGCTGGCAGAATCGGTCGAGCGGTTCGTCGGCCAGGCGCTCCAGCGCTACGCCGAGAATGATGAAGCCAATGTCGCTGTACTCGGCGCGGGTTCGGGGATTGGCGGCGAGGGGAGTCGAGAATGCCGCAGTCAGCAATGCATCGCGAGTGTGCGCGCGCAGGAAGAGCTTCTCGTAGGCGGGCAATCCCGAAGAGTGAGCAAGCAACATACGCAGAGTCACTTCGCGACGGCGCGCGTCTTCGGCCGCGAACTCCGGCACGATGGCCGCGACCGGCGTTTCCAGATCGAGCAAGCCGCGCTGAAACAGGACCATGGCCATGGCCGTGGTCGCGACGACTTTGGAAACGGAAGCCAGGTCGAAAATGCTCGCCGGAGTGACCTGGGGAGAGTCGGCCTCGTAGGTAAAGCGGCCGAAGGCTTGCAGCCCGACCAGCGCGCCGCGATGAGTGACGGCAATCGAAGCTCCGGGAAAAGCGCGTTCGGCGATAGCCTGGCGCAGAATGCCAAAGGCGCGGGCAAATTGCTTTTCCTGCTGCTCGTGGGCAGGAGCGGGGTAGTGCGCGGCGGAAGAATGTTGCGTATGCGCGATGCTCGGGTTATAGCAAAGTTCCGGGGAGGGGTAAAGCAACCCGCCTGTGGCATGTAAATGCTCCAAGATAATGTCACCCCCTAACTGCAACGAGATTCTGTCACCCTCCCAGGATGGTGACGATGAGTCAGAAAGAGTTTCAACGAGTGAAGGTGATTGAGAATGCAGCAGGCGGGAGGCTGAGCGTACGCGAAGCCTCCCGCCTGCTGCAGCTGAGTGAGCGCCAGGTGCAGCGGCTGAAACGCCGCTATCGGCCCGACTCCGTCGGCTGGGTGCAGCACGGCAATCGCGGACGCCCCATGCCGTGGGCTTTGCCCCTTTCCCAGAAGCAGTTGATCGTAAGCCTGGCCCGCGGCAAGTACCGCGGCTTCAACGATTCTCATCTGGCGGAAAAACTTCGCGCCGAAGAGAACCTCGCCGTCAGTCGCGAGACCGTGCGCCGCCTCTTGCGCGCCGCCCAACTGCCCTCGCCGCAGAAGCGCCGGCCGCGCCAGTATCGGTCCCGCCGCCCGCCCCGCCCCCGTTTCGGCATGATGGCGCTCACCGACGCCAGCCGCCATAACTGGCTCGAAGGCCGCGGTCCGGAGCTCACTCTCATCGGCTTCCAGGACGACGCCACCGGCCAGATCCTGGCCGCTCACTTCCAACTCGAAGCCGAAAATACCCTCGGCTATCTCCGCGCCCTGCACTCGATGATCGCCGCCCACGGCGTTCCCCTCAGCCTTTATCGCGACCGTCACTCCATCTTCCAGCGCAACGATTCCTACTGGACTCTCGCCGAACAACTCGCCGGAAAACAAGCTCCCACTCAACTGGGACGCGCCCTCGAAGAACTCGGCATCGAGCAGATCCCCGCCTACTCGCCCCAAGCCAAGGGCCGCATCGAACGCGCCTGGCGCACCTGCCAGGACCGCCTGGTCAGTGAACTCCGCCTCGCCCAGGCCACGACCCTGCAGCAGGCCAACGCCGTGCTCGCCCGCTTCTGCGCCGACTACAATCGGCGCTTCGCCCGCCCCGCTGCCCAAGCCACTTCGGACTTTCGCCGTTTGCCGCGCCGCTTCGATCTGGCGCGCTGTTTGGCTTGCACTATCGCCGCGTGGTCGCCGCCGATCACACCGTCACCCTGGGCGCGCAATCCATCGCCCTGCCGCCTTTACCAGGACATCGCGGCTACGCCGGGGAAACCGTCGAACTCGCCCATCACCTGGACGGCAGGCTGCACGTTTATCATGGAGATAGTTTGCTGTTGGCGCTGCCCCGGCCACTCGAAGAACACGCCGAGCGCCGTCCCCAGCTCCTGACCTCGGCGCAGAAAAGAAAAACCCCGCGCATCTACAACCTCTCCGGCCGCCCTGCTTTAGCGGCCGTTACTTAATCGACAAGGGGTGACAAAGTCTCGTTGCAGTTAATACGACATTTTCTGGTTGCAACAACAGCAACCCGCCTGTGGCACATGGGGAACCCCCTTACCGGAGTTCCTTGAGCGATGGCCCGTGAGTTGCTAAAGTCGGATTATTCGCACATTCAGGACAATTTCGCGGGCTGACAGGCATTCGCGCGGGCTCGAGGGCGCGGGATGTCGGCGCTTTTGTGGAAGGGCATGGCTTTCAACCATGCCGTTACCGCCTAGACAGGCGAAGACGCGCCGGAACGGCGCAACCGCGAAACATCGGGAATCGCTACCTGCGCCCCGCGGGCGCGTGCGTCGAGACTCCGCAGAATGCGGCACGGCTGGAAGCCGTGCCCTTCCACATTTGCGCGGGCATTTTTCCGGGCGACGTTGGCGCGCCGGAATCTCAGCGGTGCTCCTCGTCGTCGCATTTGTCGTCTTTTCCCGGCCCCTCCTTGCTGCCGTTAAGACGAGTGCGCCAGCCTCGGCCCGCCTGGTTGTTCTGGATTCCATCATCAAGGACGCGATCCGCGACGGCGAGATTCCAGGCGCCGTGGTCATCGTATGGCACAACGGCGAAACGATCTATCGCAAAGCGTTTGGCGAGCGGGCGCTGGAACCCCGTCGCGAGGCCATGACGCTCGACACGATCTTCGACCTTGCGTCTTTGACCAAGGTCGTAGCCACGACGACCGCTGTCATGCAGTTGGTCGAGCGTGGCAAAGTTCGGCTGAACGATCCGGTGGCCAAGTATCTGCCGGAGTTCGCGCAGAACGGCAAAGATGACATTACGGTGCGCGAGCTGCTGACCCATCACTCCGGCCTGCCCGAAGGCCTGGACCTGAAGCCAGACTGGTCCGGGAAAGAAACCGGCTTTCGCATGGCCTTCGAGGCGAAGCCCATCTTTGCGCCGGGTACGCATTTTCTCTATAGCGACGTGAACTTCATCACCCTGGGCGCTCTGGTGGAGCGGGTTTCCGGCAAGCCGCTCGACCAATACTGCGAGACCAACATCTTTGCGCCGCTCAAGATGGCTCACACGCGCTTTCTGCCTCCAGCGTCGTGGAAGAAGAAAATCGCGCCCACGCAATACGACGAGCACCAACACATGTTGCGCGGGGTGGTGCATGATCCCACGGCGCGGCGCATGGGCGGGGTAGCGGGAAGCGCCGGCGTGTTCTCAACCGCCGACGATCTGGCGAAGCTCGCGCAGTTCTTGTTGAACGGTGGGCCGGTGCTCTCGGCACTTTCGGTGGAAAAGATGACTACGCCGCAGCAGCCGCCAACTTCGCAGGTGCTGCACGGGCTGGGTTGGGACATCGATTCGCCGTTCTCCTCCAATCGCGGCGCGTTGCTGCCGGTCGGGTCCTTTGGGCACTCGGGCTTTACGGGCACTTCGTTGTGGATCGATCCGACGACGCAGACCTACATCATCATTCTCACCAACGCAGTTCATCCGCGCGGGAAGGGAAGCGCCGTTGCTCTGCGCGCAAAGATTGCGACCGCCGTCGCTGCGGATTTGCGATTGACCGTCCCGGAGCAAGAGGAAATGCGATGGGAGAGTATTACCGGCTACAACGAACTGCGTACGGCGTCGCGGCATCTGACCACCCGCAACGGAACGGTGCAATCGGGAATTGACCTGCTCGAGGCGCACGGATTTGCTGAGATTCGCGGTAACGCGGAAAAGAAAAAAATCGGCGTGCTGACGAACCAGACGGGCGTTGACTCACAAGGCCGGCGCACCATTGACGTGCTGGCGCAAGCGCCCGGAGTTTCGCTGGAAGCGATTTTCAGCCCCGAGCACGGAGTGACGGGAGCCCTCGACACCACCGACATCGGCAATTCGAAGGACGCCGCGACGGGAGTCCCGGTTTTCAGCGTCTATGGCGCGACCGATGCCGATCGCCGCCCTTCCGTTGATGAACTCAAGAAGTTGGATGCGGTGGTAGTTGACATTCAGAACGCCGGGGCGCGTTTTTACACTTACGAAACCACTCTAGGATATTTTCTGGAAGCCGCCGCCAAAGCGGGTATTGAGATCATTGTGCTCGACCGGCCGAATCCAATTACCGGATCGATTGTGCAGGGCCCGATTGCCGACGCCGGGCGTGAGAGTTTCACAAATTATTTCCCGGTTCCCGTGCGCCACGGCATGACCATGGGAGAGCTGGCGAAAATGTTCAACGCGGAAAAGCACCTCGGCGCCAGGCTGACGGTTGTGCCTATGGAGGGCTGGATTCGCGGCGATTGGTATGACTCGACCGGCTTGGAGTGGATTGATCCTTCGCCCAATCTGCGCAGCCTGACCGAGGCCACTCTATATCCCGGCGTGGCGCTGGTGGAAGGCACCAACGTCTCGGTCGGTCGGGGAACCGATACTCCGTTCGAGCTGCTGGGCGCGCCGTGGATCAACAGCCGTGAACTGGCGGCCTACTTGAATAGCCGCGAAATTTCCGGCGTCCGCTTCACGCCGGTCAGATTTACTCCCACTGCGAGCGCCTACAGCGGCCAGTTGTGCCAAGGGGTCAACATTCTGCTGGTGGACCGCAACTCGTTAGACGCGCCGGAGTTGGGTGTCGAATTGGCCTCGGCTCTTCACAAGCTCTATCCACAGCAATACCACATGGAGCGCATGACGGAGTTGCTGCTGAATCAGTCGGTTTATGACGCGATTGCGCAGGGAGTCGATCCGCAGCGCATCGCCCAGGACTGGCAGGATGCGCTGGGGAAATTCCAGCAATTGCGCCAGAAATATTTGATCTACAAATAGGCTTCAGGATTTTGGAGCGATGGGCGTTCCCCCCGTCGTCAGCGGTTTGGCGGGCGCGATGCGCCCTTCTCCGTCCAGCGATCCAACGAAAGGCATCCCAACCCGCATCGTACCTCCAGCCTGCGAACATTTCCGTTACCGGCGCATATAATTGCCCGGGTCGAAAATGGGGCTTTCTGCACGCGATTTATCAGATCGCAAGGAGTTGAGATGCGTATCGCGATCATGTTGTTGACGTTCTGCGTCGTAGCTTGGGGCCAGTCGAGTTCCCCTGCTCCGGCCGCTTCCCCCGCGGCGCCTGCCGCGCAAAGCGAAAAGGGAAATCTATTGACCGTTCCGGCCGGAACCAAAGTCCCTATCGTCCTGAAGGAGACGATTTCTACCAAGAACACCCGCGAAGGTGATGCGGTCTATGCGGAGACCACCTTTCCCGTTGTCGTCAACGACCGCATTCTCATTCCGGCGGGGACCTACGTGCAGGGCCGGATCACGCGCATCCAGCGGGCTGGGCACGTGAAAGGGCGCGCGGAAGTGCTCATGCATTTCACCACGCTGATCTATCCCAGCGGCTACACCGTGATGCTGCCGGGCGCGCTCGAGAACGCTCCCGGGGCAGAAAAGGCTTCGGTGAAGGACGAGGAAGGGACGGTCCAGGAGGATGGCCAAACCGGTGAGAAGGCAGCTAAGGCTGCGGAGCGGGGCATCGCTGGCGCAGGAGCCGGTGCCGTCATTGGTGGGATTACGACCGGAAGCCGCGGGGCCGCGGGTCTAGGCGCTGGGGTGGGAGGCGCCGTGGGCGTCGTTTCAGCCCTGTTCAGCCGCGGAGCCGACGTGCGCCTGGAAGCCGGGACCACAGTCGAAATGGTCATCCAGAGGCCGGTGACGCTCGATGCCAACCGCATTTCGCACTGAACACCACACACCGATTCGTCGAGGGATATTAGCTAGCGGGTATTTTTGGCGGAGGCCGAGTAGGCAAAGCGATGAATTTGGGCGTCGATTTCCTTTCGCAAGTCCATCCAAATATTTTCCGGCATAGAAAGAAAAGTGTTCACCACTGCCGGATCAAACTGACGGCCGGACCAGACGCGAATTTCTTCGCAGGCCGCAGCGATGCTTTGTGCCGGGCGATAAGGCCGGTCGGAAGTAATGGCATCGAGCGTGTCCGCAACCGAAAAGATGCGCGCTCCCAGGGGGATCTCATCTCCCTTCAGGCCACGCGGATACCCGGTCCCGTCAAAGCGCTCCTGATGCGCGTACACGATGTCTGAAGCCTCACCCAGGAACGGGATTTTCCTCAGCATCTGGTAGCCGCGATAGCAATGCTCGCGCATGATCGCGACTTCCTCAGGATTCAGTGCGCCAGGTTTGCGCAAAATGGCGTCGGGAATCGCCATCTTGCCAATGTCATGAAGGAACGCGCCGCGGGCGATCACGCGAATCTGCTTATCGCTCAGATTCATGTGTTTGGCAATGGCGATGGTGAACGCGGTCACCCGCTTGGAGTGGCCCTCGGTTTCCGCATCTTTGAGGTCGAGTGCGTCGCCGAGAGCTTCGAGCGTAATGTCGTAGGAGCGCTCCAGATTGCGCATCGCGTCCTGCAATTGTTGGGTGCGGGCGCGAACCTTGCCTTCCAGTTCGGTTTGGTAGGCGTGGTTTTCCAGCCGCAGCCTGCGATTCTCCAGCGCGCGCCGAACCGCGGCTAACAGTTGTTCCCGCTCAAAGGGCTTCAGCAAATAGTCGTAGGCCCCGTTGCGAATCGCCGCCAGTGCCACGGAAATATCGTGCACGGCGGTAACCATGATCACCGGCATTTCCGGCGACCGCTCCTTGGTTTTTTCCAACAGGGCAATCCCGTCCATGCCGGCCATCATCAGGTCGGAAAGCATGAGGGCAAATTCTTCGCCGGATTCCAGTAGAGACAGGGCCTCCGCGGCCGAACCTGCCTGGCTGCAAACGTATTTTCCGCCCGCGCTGAGCATGGACGACACGATTTCACGGATCGCTTCTTCGTCGTCGACTACAAGAATGCGTTCAGGCGAGGCAGCCATGGTTGGGTTCAGTGTACGGCCAATTTTACAGCAGTTGCGACGTTCCCAAAGTAACCGAAGGACAGGGGAAAACCCATCGGAACGGAGAAGAGCCGTGCTAAGACAGAGATGAAGAAACAAAAGAACATCGTCTTTGCCACAAATGATGACTCCTGTCTGGTGCGTATGGTACGCCGCTGGGGATGTCACCGTCCCCAGGTTGCTCGCCCATGATTCGTGTGCCCTGATAGCCTTGGCGGCCACGCTGGTGGTCTTTCGCACGTTCCGGGAGCGCTATCTGCTGGTCTGGATGTTGGGTTGGGTGGCCTTTTTGGCGGCTCGGCTAACCCTTCCCGCCGGGATTTTCGGCTTGCCCGAGCCTTTGCTCCGGGCCCTGCCGCAAGCCGCGTTTGTTCTTGCCATCTCCCTGTTTGCGGCTTCCTTGTTGCTCTATACCCACGCCCGCAAGTTGCTGCCGGCGCTGGCCGGTATTTCCGTCATTGTCATGGCTTTTGTGGTAGTACGCCGGATGTGGTGGCCGGACATCGTCGCCCTGCACGTGGCCCGGGAAGTTTCCTGGAGGCTCATTGCTCTGTTCGCCTCCTTGCAACTGATCCGCTACCGCAGGGGCCGGCGCGAAATTGGTCCCTGGCTGCTTGCCTTGAGTATGCTGCTGTTGCCGCCCGCTTGGGCCTGGTTTGATACCCGGATTCCGGACTGGATCGGTCTTTCCGGAGAGCTGCTGCTGGGCGTAAGCATGTTGCTGGTGGTGTTCGATGATTCCAAGCTGCGCATGCGGCGCTTGGGCTTGATCCACGCTCTCACCAACAGCATTGCCCGCGCCCAACAACCGGGGCCCATGCTGACCGATGCTCTCGGCGAATTGAAGAACCTGATGGGCGCTAAGGCCGCCTGGTTTCGGTTGGTTGAAGGCGACAGAATGGTGATCGCTCAGCAGATCGGGCTCTCGCCCGAGTTTTTGCGCGAGCGTATGTCCGTTCCCAAAGATGCCGCCTTCGAGCGCACTCTCAGCGGGGGAGTGCCCTTGGCTCTGAAGATTGCGGCCACGGACGAGTCCGCGCAAGCCGCCCTGAAGAGAGAAGGCTTTCGCCACTGCGTGCTCGTGCCCGTGCTGGGCAAGAAATCTGTTTTTGGCACATTGGCGCTGGGCAGCCGCCGCCGCATCCGCTACACTCCGGCGGAAATGGAATTCTTCTCCACCACGGCCCATCAGTTGGGACTCGCGGTTGAGAACCTGCGGCTCATGGAGCAAATCCTTCGCTCCTACCGTCAATGGAGCAATACATTCGATTCCATCCCGGACGTCGTTTTGGTCCACGATGCGAGCTTCCGCGTCATAAAGGCGAATCGTGCCCTGCTGGTTCGTCTGCAGCGTGCGCCGGCGGATGTGCTCGGTGCGCTTTGCGAAGCAGCTTTGCCGCACGAGCACTCCAATTGGTCGGGATGCCCCTATTGCCGGGAGGAAGACAGTTACGGCGAGGAACCCGATCCTTGCTTTGGCGGCTTCTCGCTGGTCTCTTCCTCGTCCTACACCGAGCAAGGCAGCCAGCAGAAGGGAACGATTCACGTGGTGCGCGATGTCACCGACCGCCATGCCGCGGAAGAGAAATACCGGCGCCTGTTCCAGCAAATGGCGGAAGGCGTGTTCGTGGCAACCCCGGACGGCAAGCTGCTCGACTGCAATGACGCCTTCGTGCGCATGCTGGGCCACGGCAGCCGCGAAGAGTTGATGGCTCTTAACCTCGACACCGATGTTTACGCCTCGCACGAGCGGCGCGAAATTTTCCGGCACGAAGTCGAACGGAATAATTACGTGCGCAATTTTGAAGTGCAGCTCCGTCGCAAAGACGGCAGCCTGCTCTCCGCCATGGAGAGTAGCTTCGCCACTCGCGATGCCTCGGGCAAGGTTGAGCGCTATCAGGGTTTTCTGCTTGACGTTTCGGAAAAGCGGCAGGCGGAAGATGAAATCCGGCGGCGCAACCGCGAGTTGAACGCGTTGAACGCCATGGCCATGATCGCCAGCCAATCGTTCGATCTGGATGAGATTCTGAACCTCACACTCCGTCAGGTGATTTCGCTTCTCGGCGCGGAGGCTGGCTCCATTTATGTCTCGGAAACCAGCGAAGGAATTTTCCGCCGCCGCGCGGACTGGGGCCACAGCAGCGCGGGAACCGGGCACACCTCAGAGGTTTCTCTGCCCGGCGGATTCGGCGACCTGGTTACGCGCTCCCGCACCGAGGTTATTACCGCCGACTACTTGCCGCATCTTCCCGCTTCCGTGGCTGAATTCGTTTCGGCGGAAGGACCGCATGCCTGGGTTTGGGTATTGCTATGGGGGAAGGATCGGCCACTGGGCATGATGGGCATCAGCCGCCAGGAGAAGTATTCGAGCGGCGATGAAAATCTTCTCGTCGCCACCGGCCGGCAGCTCGCCACCACGATCGAGAAGGTCAACCTGTACGAGGAAACCTGCCGCGCCTACGAAGACCTGCGCCGCACCCAGGAACAGCTGCTGCAGAGCGAAAAGATGTCGGCGGTGGGACAGTTGATTTCCGGCGTCGCGCATGAGCTTAACAATCCGCTCACTGCGATCCTGGGTTATGCTCAGCTTTTGGAGAGCGAACAGCTTTCGGAACGCACCGCGGACTTCGTGGCCAAATTGTTCAAGCAGGCGCAGCGAACCCATCGCGTGGTACAGAACCTGTTGTCCTTCGCCCGCCAGCGCAAACCACAGCGGCAGCGCGTAGATGTCTGCAAAGTTCTGGACGAAGTCTTATCCCTCCGCGACTACGACCTTAGAGTCAACGGCTTCCAGTTGGAGCGGGAGACCGAACCGTCCCTGCCCTCGGTAACCGCCGACCCCCATCAGTTGGAGCAGGTGTTTCTCAATATCGTCAACAACGCCGTGGACGCGATGCAGGAATCGGGCAAGGGCAGCCGGCTGAAAGTCCAGCTGTTCGCGCGCGGCGGGAACGTCCACGCCGTCTTCCAGGATTCCGGGCCGGGCATCAAGGAGCCTAAGAAGATTTTTGATCCCTTCTACACCACCAAGAGCGTGGGCAAGGGCACAGGCCTGGGCCTGAGCATCTGCTATGGAATCATCAAGGAGCATGGCGGAGATATTTCAGCCTGCAACGCGGACGACGGCGGCGCGATTATCGAAGTCAAACTGCCGGCGGCCGGAAAGAGCGTGACGTCCGAGAAAGTATCCCCCGCGCCACGGCACGAACTGGCTCTCGAAGGCCACGTTTTGTTGGTGGAGGACGAAGAAGCGGTGCTGGAGTTCGAGCGCGACGTTCTAACCGGAGCCGGGGCCGAGGTGGTGGCCTCGATGAGCGCAGACGAAATTAGGCCCAAGTTGTTGGCCGGATCTTTCGATGCGCTGATCATCAACGGGCGCATGCCGGGCGGCTGCAGCGCCCAGGAGACAGTTCAGTGGCTCAGGGAAAATCAGCCGGGGCTGGAGAAACGTCTCTTGTTCACCTTTTCGAGCATGGCCGATGCTGAGACCCGAAGCTTTCTTCAGGAAAATCAGGTGCCCTTCCTGGTAAAGCCGTTTGAAGTGGCCGAGCTGATATCTCAGGCGCGGCGCTTGCTGCAGAAGAGCCAGGCTGCGGTCGCGGGCTAGATCGGCTCACAAGCTCTTGCGCAGGAGTTGCGCAAACTGGCGCAGGGCGCGCTCATTGCGGCGGTACCACATCCACTGCCCGATCTTCTGCACTTCCACCAGGCCCGCTTTCTTCAGGATTGCCATATGATGCGAGATCGTGGGTTGGGACAATGCAATCCGCTGTTCGATATCGGAAGCGCATAGTCCCACCTCTTTGCCGAGCGCGCATGCTCCCCGCACCCGCAGAGCCTGCAGGATGCGGCGCCGAGTGGGGTCGGCTACGGCGTGAAGTGCGCGGTCGAGTGTGGGGTCGGTCGCGGCCATGGATACTACGAATAGCCGCCAGATCGACGGATGTCAATGTCAATCGGGAGCGCGTAGTGCTCGATTTGGCGAATTTATCCCTGCCGTTGTCATTTCGAGCCGGCCTTATCGGCGAGGAATCTGCTTATTGCCAGCACCAAAACAGCAGATTCCTCGCGCGGTACTGCTGCGCTTCGGAATGACAAATTAGAGAAAATATCCAAACTGCGCCACTACCCGGGATCGTTACTTCTTGAGAATTGGGTTATAGCCGTCGCTGACCAGCTTGGCCCGCATGTCCTCGGCATTCTTGACATCGGCGAATGGGCCCACCGCAACGTGGAAGAGCTTATCCGGTCCCTCGGAGGAGAACGCCGGGTATTGCTTTTTCTTGAGCGCGTCCACCAGCGCGTCAGCATCTTCCTGTTTGCTCACCGCCGCGACTTGCACGTAGTAACCGATGGTAGGGGGGGCCACAGTCGGATCGTTCTGAGGCGGCGTGCTGTCCGGCGAGGCAGCATTAGTTGCAGGGCTTGTTGAGGAACTGCTGGTTGCCGCCGGAGCAGGCTGGTTGCTGGCAGAGGCTGGCGTCGAAGGCTGGTAGTACGCCACGTCGGCGGAGTGGTCGGTGGTCGAGTCGGCCGGTGGTTTGGCTCCCGCAGGACGCGTTGGGCCACCCGCGGTTGGCGTGGCCTCGACCACTGCCGCCGTAACCTGAGAACTCTTGCCCAGCTTGTATCCCAGTCCGAAAAAGGCGGCGCACAACGCCACCAGGCCAAAAAACACCACTAGCATCTTGCCAGTGCCTAAAGTAATTTCGGTGTCCTCTGAAACCGGCGTCAAATCGGACATTCGTTGCTCCCTACAGACTGCTTAACCTCGACTCGCTAGCTCTTGCTGGGCGGCGGCGCTCCTAAGTTGTTGACCAACTTTTGCAAGCCGGAAAAAATGTCCACCGGCACGGGGAAGATCACCGTCGTGTTCTTCTCGACTCCGATCTCCGTCAACGTCTGCAAGTAGCGCAGTTGCACGCTGACGGGTTCGGTGGAAAGCAGGTGGGCGGCATCCACCAGACGCTGAGCGGCGGAGAATTCGCCCTCCGCGTGGATGATCTTCGATCGCTTCTCGCGTTCCGCCTCCGCCTGCTTGGCCATGGCGCGCTGCATATCTTCCGGCAAATCAACCTGCTTCACTTCGACGTTCGCGACTTTCACTCCCCATGGCGCGGTGTGGGTGTCGAGGATGCTTTGCAGGCGAGTGTTGATTTTATCGCGGTGGGCCAGCAGTTCATCCAGGTCCAGCTCGCCCAGCACGGAACGCAGTGTCGTTTGCGCAAACTGGGATGTCTGATAGACGTAATTGGAAACCTCCACCACAGCCTTGTTGGGCTCGATCACCCGCAAAAAGATGATGGCATTCACCTTCAAAGTAACGTTGTCGCGCGTGATGATGTCCTGCGGCGGCACTTCCAGAGCCTCTTGCCGAAGCGAAACCCGCACAATGCGATCTAGGGGGACGAACACAAAGATTACGCCCGGGCCTTTGGCCTGCGGTAGCAGGCGCCCCAGGCGGAAAATCACGCCGCGTTCATACTCGGCAAGAATCTTGATGGAACTCAACAAATAGAGAGCCACGATGATGACGACGATCGTGCCGAAACCAAACCCAATCTCCATTTCAGCTTCTCCTGTTTCTGCGGCGGATTGTATCGCACTTGAGCGCGTTCGTGCGGTGATTCAAACCCATCCAGGGTGCCTGAAGGGATTCGCCGAGCCAGCGGCGGTATTGGCGCAAGCTCCGCTAAGTCACCAGGTGAAAATCACTAGGAGCTATGTGCTGTTCTTCGCCCGGCGGTGCCGGTTCCACGTGCAGCAGAAAACCTTCCACGCTGCGAACAATCACCGGCTGCCCGGCCGCTATGTTGACCGCGGAAGTGGCATCCCACAACTCGCCGTGAATGGCAACTTTGCCTTGCGGTGAGAGCTCTCCTTGCGCCAAGCCAATCCCGCCGATTAATCCTTGTGCGCCGGTGACAACCTTGTTCTTGTGGGCCTTGAAGGCAATGCTCATCAGAAAAACCGTGATCGCGCCAAAGGGTATGCTCACCGCCAGCGCCGTCAGCAGGTGCACCTGCATTTCCGGGATGGGCGCATCCACCAACAGCAGGCCGCCAAGAGTGAGCGTCGCAATCCCGCCGATGGCTAGCGCTCCGTGCGCGGCGAATTTTGCCTCCAAAGCGAACAACACAAAAGAAAGCAAGATGAGGATGACGGCCGCGAACCGGACGGGCAGCACATCAAACGCGAACGCGGCCAGCAAGATGAAAATCACGCCCACGGTCCCCGGAACCACGGCGCCGGGATGGTTGAATTCGGCATACAGCGCCAGCGCCCCGATGATCAGCAAAAGAAATGCCACATTCGGATCGAGAATGTAATCCAGAATGTGTTGCTTCAGCGTCATGCCGTAGAGCCGGACCGGCGCTCCAACCAGGTTCAGCGTTTCCAGCTTGCCGTCGAAGCGTTTCACCGGCTTGGCGGAGATTTGCTTGAACAGCGCATCTTCGTTGGGCGCGACGTAGTCGATCAGGTTCTGCGCCAGCGCTTCCTGGTCGGTGAAAGACTTCGATTGCCGCACCGCGCTCTCCGCCACGTCGACGTTGCGGCCTCGCTTGGAAACAAACGCCCGCATGAAAGCGGCGGAGTCGTTCTCTACTTTCTCCTTCATCACATCATCCATCTTGCCGCCAAAGATGCTGACGGGATGAGCCGCGCCAGTATTCGTTCCCGGCGCCATGGCCGCGATGTCGGCGCTTTCCAGAATGAAAAATCCGGCCGAGGCGGCGCGGCTGCCGCTGGGCGCGACATAGATGATCACCGGAACCGGCGAGGCGAGAATCTTCTCGATGATGTCGCGCGTGGAGTCGAGCAGGCCGCCCGGCGTGCTGATTTCGATCAGCACCGCCTGGTCATGATTTCGGCTTGCCTCATCAATGGCGCGGCCGATGTACTCGGCGCTGATGGGCTGAATGGTGTCGTCGACAACAATTTTCAGCACATCGGCGGAAGCGGGAAGGGAAACGGCGCAAAACAACAGTCCGGCCAACAGGCCGTAAAGCGAACCCGAAACGATGCAGCGCTTCATCGCGGTGGCCTTTCCTCTCTATTGTCGCTCAAATCGGGACGAGATGTGCAAATGCTTGAGTTCGCGGGCTCTAAGAGACGAATTTTCGATGCTCAGGGCGGAGTAGTTCCGGAACGGGAAACGGGCTCCCTTACGTGATGCAACTGTCCTTGACACCGGCAGGGTGCGGGCGTAAAAACCGATGCGGGCTGATCGCGCGGAAGCAGTCGCAAATCAGAATGGGGTAGGGCGCAATGCAGTTTGAACGGGCGGAGGACTTATGGCAGACGCTCAGGCAGCAAACCCGGCCCCTCTTGGACTAGCCGGCTTCGGACTGACCACAGTCGTGCTGAGTTGCATGAACGCCGGATTGTTCCCTCCGGAGGCGGCCACCGTGGTCGTTCCTTTGGCCTTCGCCTATGGCGGTCTGGCTCAGATCATCGCCGGAGTTCTGGAGTACCGGAACGGAAATACCTTCGGAACAGTTGCTTTCGTCTCCTACGGCACGTTCTGGTGGTGGTACGCGTTGCTCCTCTGGACCATAGGCGCTGGTTGGCTCAAGCCGCCGCATGCCTCCGGCGTAGGGATCACGCTTCTGATGTGGGGAGTCTTCACCTTCTACATGTGGATTCCCACGTTTCGCCTGAACTTCACGCTCTGGCTCGTTTTCCTTACGCTTTGGATCGCCTTCTTCCTGCTGGCAGGTGGTGATCTGGGAATGGGCCCAACCTGGCACAAGCTCGGCGGCTGGGATGGTCTGCTCTGCGGCAGCCTGGCGCTCTATCTGTCGTTTGCCGAAGTAACCAACGCGACTTGGGGCCGCTCGGCGATCCCCATTGGCGGGCCGCTAATCAAGGCGTAGCTGCTCGTTGTGCCGTAGCCTCTGGCACGTCCGGCCAGCCCGGCAGATTCGCGTCGCCTGTGATTAAGCGCGCGCACCTGCTTCGCAGGCGTTCCCAACGGCACGCTTTCGCGGGGAACGCTGGCGTTTTTCTTCTCTCGCCATGCGCGCACGAATGGCATCCATCGTCCGCCAGTATTCTTCGATTTCAGCCTGGCCACGCTTGGCGAGCTTAACCGTCGTGCGCATCTTCCTGTCGATGATTTCCTTAGTAATGACGACGAGTTCGGCCTGCTCGAGATTGGTCAGCTGTACTGACAAGTTGCCTTTGCTGAGACCGGTCGCAGTCTGCAGGAACACGAAATCGGCGGAGGGGCAGGAAGCGAGCACCGTCAGAATCGCCAGTCGCGCGGGTTCGTGCACAAGTCGATTCGGCGAGGGGATCAAGGTAACGTCATTGCTCATCGTTGTTCCCCTCGCTCGCATCCTGCGGGATTCTCTGAGGTAGCAGCCGGACTAATGTCATGTGGTCGTATAGACCCACGGCAATCAGACTGACCCCAAGCCACTCCTCACTGAGGAACTTCCAAAACATCAGCCGCGTCACCTCTGGCCACCAAAGAGGGGAGAGAGCCACTAAGCTCCAGGCAATTGTTCCAAGAAGGAGGAAGTCAGTTCTGTATCGCTCCTCTCGTTGCGGGTGTCGTCGAAGGCTCACACCCAAAAACAGCATCGAAACGACGGGTGCTATGAGGCTGACCTGGTGTGCCGGATGGAACATCGACTGCAGATATTGGACAAATGAAGCCGTAGCGGAAGAATGTTCAATGTCACGGCCGAAGATGATAAGCACCAGCATTACCAACGCGAAAATGACCGCCTGCTTGTTAGTCGGGTTCCGCGGTTCGACCCAGCCAAAGCGACGCCGGTAATACCTTTGCAAGTAACGAACCGCAACTATAAACCCACCAACGAACAGGACCGTGCGGAGGTTAATGTCTTGCAACACGCGCATGCGGTGGGCAATGTCCTGCAACATGAACAGCGCTCCCCAAGCGACCCACGTTAAACCCTGAAGTGAATGAAAATGTTCGGTGACATATCTGAGCTGCTCGGGATCTGGGGCAGAGAAGACAGCGGGGAGTGTTCGGCTCTCCATAGACTAGTTTATATCATAAACTCATATCGGATGCCATAGTTGGCTCATACCTATCCGAAAACGCTATCCCGCCCGCTGACGCAGCCTCGTTTCTTCCTCTGGAACGTCCGTCCACCCTGGCAGGTTCGTGTCGCCAGTGATTAGGCGCGCCCCCCGCTCATAGGTGAAGTAAGACCAGGCCCACTGAATCAATACGATGAGCCGGTTGCGAAAGCCGATGAGAAAGAAAATGTGGACAAACAACCAAGACAGCCAGGCGAAGTACCCGGAAATGTGCAGCTTGCCAAACTGCGCGATGGCCGCCGAGCGGCCGATGGTGGCCAGGCTGCCTTTGTCCAGGTAATGAAAATTCCTGCGTGGCTGTCCTTTCAAGTCGCGTGCGATGTTAGCCGCTGTGGCCTTGCCCTCCTGGATGGCTACGGGCGCGACGCCCGGAAGCATCTTTCCGTGTTCGTCCTTCAAAGACGCCAGGTCGCCAATCACAAAAACTTCCGGACGCCCAGGAATGCTCAAATCCGCATTCACCAATACCCGGCCGGCGCGGTCCACCGGCGCGCCCAATTTCTTGCCGAGCGGAGAAGCCGCAACTCCCGCCGCCCATAAAGTCACCGCCGCGGGAAGCCGAGTCTCGCCCATGACGACCTCGCCGGGCTCAATGCCGGTGACCATCGCGGAGGTGTGCACCTCCACGCCCAGTCGCTGCAGTTGCTTCTCCGCGCTCTGGGAAAGATCTTCGGGGTAGGTGGGCAGCACCCGGGGCCCGCCTTCGAGCAGCACCACTCGAGTCCGCTTGGGATCAATGGCATGGAACTCATGGGCCAGCACCTGCCGGGCAATTTCCGCCAGCGTGCCAGCGAGTTCCACACCGGTTGGGCCTCCTCCAACCACGACAAAGTTAATCGGTCTATGCCCCTCTCCCGCAAACGCCTCGCGCTCCGCCAGTTCGAAAGCGAGCAAAACGCGGCGGCGGATTTCGATCGCATCTTCGATCGTCTTGAGACCCGGCGCCAGCGGCTCCCACTCATCGTGCCCAAAGTAGGCATGGCTCGCCCCAGCCGCGACAATCAGATAGTCGTAGGAAATTTCAACGTCAGGCAGTTTCACCACGCGGCGCGCGAGGTCGAAATCCTGCACCTCGCCCAACAGCACTTCTACGTTGCGGCCGCGGACAATCCAACGGATAGGAGCGGCGATCTCTCCAGGAGAAAGCCCCGCCGTCGCCACCTGATAGAGCAGCGGCTGGAAAGTGTGGTGGTTCTTGCGATCGATCAGGGTAACTTGCACGGGAGAATGGGCCAGCTTGCGGGCGGCGAGCAGCCCGCCAAACCCGCCACCGACAACCACAACGCGAGGTGTGCCCTTGCGGTCCATTGAGCCACTTTATAAGATTCAAAAAGATGTCGCAGGTCTCGAAAAGTTTTCCAACTCCCTCCCTGGGCTCGCAGGTCGTTGTGGCATACGCGCTTATCGAGGCCTCGGTCTGGACTCGTTTGGGACCACTGAATACCGTTTGCATCGCGCTGGCGACCCTGTGGATTCTCTGGTGTGCTTTCGACGGCCGCTTCACGCCACGGCAAATGGGAATTGTGTCGCCGCCCTTAGCAGGCAGTCTCTGGATCTTTCTGGGAGGAACTGTCCTCGCTCTTGCGATTCCGCTGGCCGCGGCGGTTTGGCCGGTGGCCCACTCAAGCCCTCTTTTGGCTTGAGTGGGGCAGTTCCACTGCGGAGCTTTCCCTCTGCTCGTTCCCGTCTTCTCGCGGCCCACTCGCATTCAATCTCCAGCCGCCCTTCACAGCCGGTTGCGTAGGGCCGGTGGCCCACTCAAGCCCTCTTGGCTTGAGTGGGCATTCCACTGCGGAGCTTTCCCTCTGCTCGTTCCCGCTTTCTCGCAGCCCACTCGCATTCAATCTCCACCCGCCCTTCACAACCGGTTGCGTACTGCAGAAAACTGCTCCACTCCCAGTCTTCCGCACGCTCACACAACTCTCGCTTTACGGGGTTGCGATGGATGTAGCGAAGCTTTTCCACGAACTGCTCATGATTCCGAATGTTGAAATCGTAGTAGCGCTTCTGCCAAAAGTGTTCCGCCTCGCCTATCAATCGCCGCGACACCCCTTGCTTCAAGGACTTCAGCGCCTCGGCTAGGCTCTCTCGCGGAGGTTCGCTGATCAACAGATGCACGTGCTCGGGCATGACCACATAGCCATAGACGCAAAGTCCGAAACTGCGGCGGACGCGCTCCAGACCGGTCTCGAAAACTCGTTTGCTTGCGGCGTCGGTGAATAACGGACGACGACGACAGCAACAGAAGGTCACGAAGTGCGTCTGACCGGATTGCTGGAAGCGCTTCAGTCCCCAAGGCACGCGGTCAGCTTACCCCGCCAGAACAGCCCCACTCAAGCCAAAACCGGGCTTGAATGGGCCACCGG